>CAYXXN010000092.1:0-11762 GCA_964469055.1 uncultured Thermoanaerobaculia bacterium | reverse complement strand
ACTTGGTGCAGCTTCATGAAGTTCGTCGAGGCCCGTTGGTTGGGCGGGATGCCGGCGACCATGAGGATCGTCTCGCCGGCTGAGCAGAGGCCTTCCGCGACCAGCCGCTCTTCGGCCCGCTGCAGCATCTCGTCGGTCGAGCCGTAGCGCTCGAAGCGGCGGGGGAGGACGCCGCGGTAGATCGCCATGCGGCGGTAGGTCGTCTCCTCGGGCGTGAAGGCGACGATGCGGGCGTGGGGTCGGTACTTCGAGAGCAGGCGGGCGGTCGCCCCCGATTCGGTGAACGCGACGATGGTCGAGAGGTTCAGGCTCTCGGCGGCCTCGACCGCAGCGTGGGCGGTCGCCGAGGGGATGGGCTCGGCGGCGACCAGGAAGTCGGGCCGCGGCGCCTCCACCTCGGGCGGCGAGCCATCGACCTCGCGGCAGATGATGTCCATGGCGGTGACGACCCGCACGGGGTGGCGGCCGGAGGCCGTCTCGCCTGAGAGCATCACGGCGTCTGAGCCTTGCAGCACCGCGTTGGCGACGTCGGTCACCTCGGCGCGAGTGGGGCGCGTCGACTGGGTCATCGACTCGAGCATCTCGGTGGCGGTGATCGCCACCCGTGCCTGGCGGTTGGTGGCGGCGAGGATCTCGCGCTGCACGAGCGGCAGGCGCTCGAGCGGCAGCTCCACCCCGAGGTCGCCCCGCGCCACCATCGCCGCGTGGCAGGCGGCGAGGATCTCCGGCAGGTTGCGGACGGCGGCCGCGCGCTCGATCTTGGCGATCACCGGCACGCCCGAGAGCGCCGCCACCTCCTCGACGTCGCGGCGGGTCGAGACGAAGGAGGCGGCGACGTAGTCGACGTCGAGCGTGCGGCCGAAGGCGAGGTCGGCGCGATCCTTGTCGGTCAGCGGCGAGAGGGCGAGGGCGGAGTCGGGGAAGGCGGCCCCTTGGCGGTCGCGCACCGTGCCGCTGGAGACGACGCGGGCGGTGAGCGCGCCGGCCTCCTGGCCGGTCACCGTGAGCCGCACCTGGCCGTCGGCGAGGTAGACCGTCTCCCCCGGGGCGATGTCCTCCAACAGCTCCGGGTAGTCGATGAAGATCGTTCCAGCCGCGGCCTCACCAGTGCCCGGCGCGAGCAGTACGCTCTGGTCGCGCTCGAGCGCCAGCGAGCCGCCGGCGAAGCGGCCCATGCGGATCTTCGGCCCCTGGATGTCCTGGATGACGGCGACGGCCCGGCCGGCGGCCTCCGAGGCCGCGCGCACCGCGGCGCAAGCCCGCCGATGCGTCTCGTGGTCGCCGTGCGAGAAGTTGAGGCGCGCCGCGTCCATGCCGGCATCGACCAGCTCGCGGATCACTGCGGGTTCGTGCGACGCCGGCCCAAGGGTCGCGATGATCTTCGTGCGGCGCTCGGCCATGAGGTCGGAACGATAGCAGCCGGGTACGTCGGCTCAGGGCCGTCAACAGATCTGGGTAGGGAGAGTTGCCTAGAGCCCTTCCGTTTGCATCGCCAGCCAGGCATGGAACTCCGGCTCTAGGTCTGCAAGGGATACGTCGAGAGTCCTCTCTAACTCTTCCGCCGTTGCCGGGCGGCCGGCGGCGGTCCAGGCGAGGAAGTCGCGGAAGGCGGCGGCGCGAGCGGGGCGGGCGTCGTCGAGCAGGAAGCGCACGAAGAAGGCGCTCTGGGCGTAGCGCTCGGCGAAGCCGTCGCCGCGGGCGAAGGCCGCGGCCGGCAGGGCGAGCAGCGTCGCCAGCGGCGTCGCCCGCCGCCCCGCCAAGGCCGCGGCGAAATCCACGAGCGAGGCCCGGGCTCCGGAGTGGTGGAACATCTCGTTGCCCCAGATTTGCTCCTCGGGCGGGTGGATGCGGGCGGTCTGCTTGGAGGCGCCGAAATCGACGATGGTCACCGGCAGGCGGGCCTCGGACATGAAGGTCGAGCCGCTCACCGTGCCGAGCGCCAGCCGCCCGGCCGAGTCGATTTTCGAGAAGGCGAGGTCGTTGGCCATCCCCTCTTCCAGCCACGGCGGCAGTGGTGGCAGGCCCGCCGCCCGGTGGAGCAGGTGCGTGAGCTCGTGCACGAGCAACTGCGCCGTCTCCTCCGGCCCGCGGCCTTCGGGGAGGGCAGCGATGCCGGGCAGCGCGTGACCGGCCAGCGGGCGATCGGCGGCAGCGGCCAGGCCGCCGGCGAAGCGCGCGTACTCGTCGCGGTGGGAGAAGAGGACCACCCACGACTCGTCGAGGTCGATGGGCTCGAGGGCGAACCGGGCGCCGTAGGCGGCGGGCAGGGCGGTGGCGATCCTGTCCCAGCGGCGAAGCTGACGCTCCGAGCCGAGGTCGGTGAGGAGCCGGAAGGGACCGAGGCGGCCCTCGCGGCTTGCGGACCCCAGGACGGCGCGAGCGCGGGCGAGCGGGTCGTCCGCAGCCGCGGCGACCCGCGGAAGGGCGAGAGCGACCACCGCAACGGCGACCCGCCAGCGCACGGGGTGATGTTACGGCGACGGAGCGCTCAGCGTGGCGCTGGGAGCCACCGCCCGCTGGGCCGGCAGCAGCTCGCGGAAGACCCTCCCGAGCCGCCGGATGCCCTCTTCGATGCGCTCGACGGGCATGTTGGAGAAGTTGAGGCGCAGGGTGTTGGCGCGTGGGGTCTGCGGGAAGAAGGCGTCGCCGGGGACGAAGGCGACGTTCTGCTCCAGGGCGCGGCGCAGGGCCTCGCGGCCGTCGACGCCGGCGGGCAGCTCGAGCCAGACGAAGAGGCCGCCCTGCGGCCGCGTCCAGCGGGCGCCGGCCGGCATCGCGGCCTCGAGGGCCGCCAGCATGGCATCGCGCCGCTCGCGGTAGATGGCGCGCAAGTGCGTGAGCTTGGCCTCGATGTCGAAGCGCTCGAAGTAGAGCGCGATTTGCATCTGGCCCAGAGTCGTCGTGTGGAGGTCGGCACCCTGCTTCAAGATCACGTACTTGGCGCGCAGCGCCGGTGAGGCGGCCAGCCAGCCCACCCGCAGGCCGGGGCACATGATCTTCGAGAACGTGCCGAGCGAGACCACGAGCCCGGCCTCGTCCCACGCCTGCAGCGAGGGCAGCGACTCGCCCTCGAAGCGCAGCTCGCCGTAGGGGTTGTCCTCGAGGACCGGCACGCCGCGCCGCTGGACGATCTCCATGAAGCCGCGCCGGCGCGCCAGCGACCAGGTGCGGCCCGAGGGGTTCTGGAAGTTCGGGATGACGTAGATCATCCGCGCCCGGTCGTCGCGCTCGAGCCGCTCCTCGAGCGCCTCGAGGATCATGCCGTCGTCGTCGGTCGGCACCTCCACCCAGCGCGGCTCGAAGGCGTTCAAGGCCGAGATCGCGCCGACGTAGGTCGGGCTCTCGCAGAGCACCGTGTCGCCGGGGTCGAGGAAGAGCTTGCCCGAGAGGTCGAGCCCCTGCTGCGAGCCGGTGGTGACGAGCACGTCCTCGGCCGAGATGCGCGTGCCCCACAGGGCGTTCATGCGCTCGGCGATGAGGCGGCGCAGCGGCGGGTGACCCTCCGTCGTCGAGTACTGGAGGGCCTGCCCGTCGGTCTCCCGCAGGATCTCGCGGGTGACCTCGATCAGCTCCTCGCGGGGGAAGAGCTCCGGCGCCGGCAGGCCGCCGGCGAAGGAGATGACCTCCGGGCGCTGCGTCACCTTGAGCAGCTCGCGGATGTCCGAGGCGCGGACGACGTTCATGCGTTGCGCGAAGCGGATGGCCATGGGGCGTTTCTCCGAGGTCGATAGTATCCTCGTCCGCTCACAACCCAGTCCCACTTTCGGAGACCGACCATGAAGCGCCTCCTCGCCGCCCTGCTGCTCGTCGCACTCCCCGCCGCCGGCGCCGACAAGAAGAAGAAAGGTGAAGGCGACGAGCCCGAGCCCCTCCTCTCCGCCGGCACCTTCGCCGGCCTCGAGCTGCGCGGCCTGGGGCCCGCCGTCTCCTCCGGGCGCGTCGTCGACATCGCCATCCATCCGAGCGACCAGCGCACCTGGTACGTCGCGGTGGCCTCCGGCGGCGTCTGGAAGACGGAGACCGCCGGCACCACCTGGACCCCGATCTTCGACGGCGAGGGTTCCTACTCGATCGGCTGCGTCACCATCGACCCCGGGAACCCGCTCACCGTCTGGGTCGGCACCGGCGAAAACAACAGCCAGCGCTCCGTGGCCTACGGCGACGGCGTCTACAAGTCCGTCGACGGCGGCACCAGTTGGACCAACATGGGCCTCAAAGAGTCCGAGCACATCGGCCGCATCGTCGTCGACCCCCGCGACTCAAACGTCGTCTGGGTCGCCGCCCAGGGACCCCTGTGGCGCGCCGGCGGCGACCGCGGCGTCTACAAGACGACAGACGGCGGCGTCACCTGGACGCGCGTCCTCCACGTCGACGAGCACACCGGGGCCAACGAGGTGTGGATCGACCCGCGCGACCCCGACGTTCTCTACGCCACGACCTACCAGCGCGCCCGGCGGGTCTGGACCTTGATCGACGGCGGCCCCGGCTCCGGCATCCACAAGTCGACCGACGGCGGCGCCACCTGGAAGGAGCTCACCAACGGCCTGCCCGAGGAGGACATGGGCAAGATCGGCCTCGCCGTCTCGCCGGTCGACCCCGACATCGTGACCGCCATCGTCGAGTCGATCGCGGAGGAGGGCGGCATCTTCCGCTCGACCGACGCCGGCGCCAACTGGGAGAAGGTGAACGACTACGTCTCCTCGAGCCCGCAGTACTACAACGAGCTCGTCCCCGACCCGCACGACGCCGACCGCGTCTACTCGATGGACTTCCACGTCGAGGTCTCGGACGACGGCGGGTCGACCTGGCGCTCGATCCCCGAGAACGCCAAACACGTCGACAACCACGCCCTGTGGGTCGATCCCGACGACCCGAAGCACTTCGTCAACGGCTGCGACGGCGGCGTCTACGAGACCTTCGACGGCGGCGAGACCTGGGACTTCTTCGGCAACCTCCCCATCACCCAGTTCTACAAGATCGCCGTCGACGACGCGCAGCCCTTCTACAGCGTCTACGGCGGCACCCAAGACAACGCCACCTGGGGCGGCCCCTCCCGCAACGCCTCCGACCACGGCATCACCAACCGCGACTGGTTCGTCGTCGTGGGCGGCGACGGCTTCGACCCGGCCGTCGAGCCCGGCAACCCCGACATCGTCTACGGCCAGTACCAGCACGCCGGCATCGTGCGCTACGACCGCCGGACCGGCGAGTCGATCGACATTCAGCCCCAGCCGGCCCCCGGCGAGCCAGCCTCGCGCTGGAACTGGGACACGGCTTTCGCCATCAGCCCGCACTCGCCGACCCGGCTCTACATCGCCTCGCAGCGCGTCTACCGGAGCGAGGACCGCGGCGACACGTGGACGCCGATCTCGCCCGACCTGACCCGGCAGATCGACCGCAACCGGCTCGAGGTCATGGGTCGCGTGTGGGGTGTGGACACGGTGGCCAAGAACCGCTCGACCTCCTTCTACGGCAACATCATCTCGCTCACCGAGTCGCCGCTCGCCGCCGGGCTCCTCTACATCGGCACCGACGACGGCCTCGTGCAGGTCACCGAGGGCGGCGGCGCCTGGCGCAGGATCGAGCGCTTCGCCGGCGTGCCGGAGATGACCTACGTCTCCGACCTCGAAGCTTCACGGCACGACCCCGGCACCGTCTTCGCCGCCTTCGACAACCACAAGATGGGCGATTTCAAACCGTACTTGCTGAAGAGCACCGACCGCGGCGCCACCTGGAGCTCGATCGCCGGGGATCTGCCGGAGCGGGGCTCGGTCTACAGCGTGGCCCAGGACCACGTCGATCCGGACCTCCTCTTCGCCGGCACCGAGTTCGGCGTCTACTTCTCGCTCGACGGCGGCGGCAAGTGGATCGAGCTCGAGGGCGGCATGCCCACCATCGCCGTCCGCGACCTCGAGATCCAGCGCCGCGAGAACGACCTCGTCGTCGGCACCTTCGGGCGCGGCTTCTACGTCCTGGACGACTACACGCCGCTGCGCCAGGTGAGCGAAGAGCTGCTGGGCGAGCCGGCCGTCCTCTTCCCGGCCCGCAAGGCACCGCTCTTCATGAAGACCTACGCCCTAGGCTACAACGACAAGGCCTTCATGGGCGACTCGTTCTACTCGGCGCCCAACCCGCCGCTGGGCGCCGTCCTCACCTATTACCTGAAGGAAGAGATCCAGACTCGCCGCGAGAGGCGCCGCGACGCGGAGAAGAAGAGCTTCGAGAAAGACGAGCCCGTGGGTTACCCGAGCTGGGAGGACCTGCGCGCCGAGGACCGCGAGGAGGACCCGACGATGATCCTGACCGTCCGCGACGAGACGGGGGCGGTCGTGCGCCGCGTCAGCGGGCCGGTGGAGAAGGGCTTCCACCGCGTCGCCTGGGACCTGCGCTTCCCGCCGCCCGATCCGACCTCGCTCGAGGAGGAAGAGGAGGAGGCCTTCGACAGCCCGCCGATCGGCCCGCTCGCCGTGCCGGGCACGTACTCGGCGACGCTCGCCCAGCGGGTGGACGGCGCGCTGACCGAGCTTGCCGGCCCGATCTCCTTCGCGGTCGAGCCGGCTAGTACCTCGACCCTGCCCGCGGCCGACCGCGCCGCCCTCACCGCCTTCCAGCGACAGACGGCACGCCTGCAGCGCGCCGTACTCGGCGCCTCGAGCGCCGCCGACGAGATGGGCACCCGCATCACTCACCTGCGCAAGGCAGCGCTCGACACCTCGGACGGCGATCCGGCATGGCTCGACCGGCTCGACGGGATCGAGGGACGCCTCGAGGACCTGCAGATGACACTCGAGGGCGACTCGACCATCGCCTCCCGCTCCGAGCCCACGCCGCCGGCGATCACTGATCGCGTCGTCCAGGTTGTCTCCGGCCACTGGACCGCGACCTCCGCGCCGACCGCGACCCACCGACGCAACTACGAGATCGCCGCCGAGGCCTTCGCGCCGGTGCTCGAAGGGCTCCACGGGGTCGAGGGAGACCTCGTGACGCTCGAGGCCGAGATGGAGGCGGCAGGCGCGCCGTGGACGCCGGGGCGGCTGCCGAGGTGGCAGCCGGAGTAGATCTGGGTACGAGTAGCGTGGAGCGACCGAAACCGCCTCCCGGCGGGAACCCGACGCCGGCGCCGATCCCGGGCCCGGTCGAGATCGTGCCGCCCGGCGTGGGCCCGCCGCCGGCTCCGACCATCGACGAGGCGGTACGGAAGATCAACGGTCTCTATGTCCGAGGCGCCATCAGCACGGCGATCGCCATCGCCGACTATCTACTCGAGCAGTTCCTGGACGGCGACGAGGAGGCGCTCGACCGCGCCGAGGACCACCCGACGCTGCGCCAGATCGCAGACCACCAAGGACTGCGATTCCTGCCGCCCTACCTGTGGAACGCCCTGCTCCTGCGCCGGCAGCTCCCCGTGCTCGCCGAGACGGCCGGCCAGCTCACCTTCAGCCAGCAGCGCCTACTGCTCGGCGTAACCCAGGCCGCGCCGAAACTCGCCCTCGCACGGCGCGTCGTGAGCAAGCGCCTCGGCCTTCCGGCCCTCTCGGCGGAGGTGAGCCGCTGGCGGGCGCTCCACCACGAGCCCCCGCTCGGCCGGCCGCCCCAGGACCCGGTGGTCGCGGCGGCGCGCCGCATGGCCGCCGCCGCGCGCGAGGCCGTCCGGGAGGCCAAGAAGGGCCCCGTGCCCGGCCTCTCCCGCGCCGACCTGCCCGGCCTCATCGAGAGCACGGAGAGGAGCCTCCGGCAGCTCAGGGCACTGGCCGCGAAGCCACCGGCGGCGCCCAGATCCACGCGCGGGAGCGGAAAGTAGATGTGGAAAACTCTGTGGGTGAATGACAGATGAACGCTAGTTTCCCTAATGGGTTACAGGATCTCCTTCCGTACTTTTAGCGCGAAAAGTAGGCGCTCGCCCGTAGACTGACGGGAAGAAGGAGTTGAAGATGGCCTTGATGCATGATCCTCCGCACCCGGGCGAGGTGCTTCGCGAGCTGTACCTCGAGCCGCTCGGGTTGTCGGTGACTGCGGCCGCCGCGGCGCTCGGCGTCACTCGCAAGACCCTGTCCGCGCTCGTCAACGGGCACCAGGGGATCAGCGCCGAGATGGCCTACCGGCTCGCCCGCGCCTTCGACACGACGCCCGATCTGTGGATGAACCTGCAAAAGCAGGCCGACCTGTGGGCGGCGCGTGGGACCAACGTCTCTCGAGTGCGGCGGCTGGCCCAGGCGTCGGCATGAAGGAGACGGAGACGGCCAGCGGAGGAGCCGCCGGGAGCTTCACCGCCCAGAATCCGGACTTCGAGGCTGTCGTTCGCGCGAGCTTCGAACGACAGACGTTCATGGTAGCGCTCGGGGCCGCGCTCGATGTCGTGCTCCCCGGTGAGGTCCACGTGAGCGTTCCGTTCTCGGCCGCGCACGCCCAGCAGCACGGCTTTCTCCACGCAGGGGTCCTCGCCAGCGTCGCCGACTCGGCCTGCGGCTACGCGGCGCTCTCGCTCGCTCCGCCCGGTCACGAGGTGCTCGCGGTCGAGTTCAAGATCAACCTCCTGCGCCCGGCCTCGGCGCCGCGGTTCCTGGCCTGCGCCCGGGTCCAGCGCGCCGGCCGGACGCTCACCGTCTCGCTCGCCGAGGTCTTCGGCCTCGCCGGCGCCGAGCGCGAGCTGGTCGCCACGATGTTGCAGACCACCATCGTCCGTCCGCTCGGGACGGATTAGACTCTTGCCTCGCACGCCACGGCGAGCGCCACTGCGGGAGGTCTCGTGAGCCTGACCGATTGGTACGTCGAGGGGATCGAGTTCGGCAACTGCAACTGTCTCTACGGCTGCCCCTGCCAGTTCGAGGGGCTGCCGACCGACGACCACTGCCGGGGCTTCGAGGTGGTGCGCATCGATCGCGGGCACTTCGGCGACGTCGTCCTCGACGGGCTCCGGGTGGCGATGATCTACGCCTGGCCGGGGCCGGTCTTCGAGGGCAAGGGCGAGCTGCAGGTGATCGTCGACGAGCGGGCGGACGAGCGGCAGCGCGAGGCGCTGGTCAAGATCCTGCACGGCGAGGAGACGGAGGAGGGGGCCACCCACTGGTGGGTGTACCGGACGATGTCGGACACCGTGCACCCGACGCTGGTCCTGCCGATCGAGTTCGAGGTGGACCTCGAGGCGCGCAGGGCGCGCGTCGCCATCCCCGGCGTGCTCGAGTCGGTGGGCAGTCCCATCAAGAGCCCGGCCACCGGCCAGGAGCACCGGGTGCGGATCGAGATCCCCAACGGCATCGAGTTCGAGAGCGCCGAGGTGGCGATCGCGACGACGCGGGCGATCGGCGCGATCCCCCTCGACTTGGCCGACACTTACGGCCAGTTCAACCTGCTGCGCCACTCCGGCCGCGGCGTGGTGCACGGCTGAGGGCCGGCGGGGCGAGCCCGGCGCGCATGGCCGCGGGTCTAGAAGCCGTCCTCCGGCGCGACCGCTGGGTGGTCGCGGGCAGCTTGGCGCTCGTCGCCCTGCTCGCCTGGAGCTGGTTGCTGGCGGGCGCCGGCATGGACATGGACGCGCTGGTACCGGCGCCCTGGACGCTCGGCTACGCCGCCCTCAACTTCTTCATGTGGTGGATCATGATGGTGGCGATGATGCTGCCGAGCGCCGCGCCGACGGTCCTGCTCGCGGCGGCCCTCAACCGCAAGGCGGAGCCGGGGCGGGCGCCCTACGGCGCCTCCAGTTGGTTCACGGCGGGATACCTCGCCGCCTGGGCCCTCTTCAGCCTCGTCGCCGTCGCGGCGCAGTGGACGCTCGCCGCGAGCGGCCTGCTCTCGCCGGCGATGAGCGCCACGAGCCCGATCCTCGCCGGCGCGCTCCTGATCGTGGCCGGGCTCTGGCAGCTCACGCCGGCCAAACGCACCTGTCTCGCACACTGCCGGTCGCCGGTCCATCTCCTTACCCGAAAACGACGGCCCGGAAACCTCGGCTCTCTCGTCATGGGCGCCGAGCACGGCGCCTTCTGCCTGGCCTGCTGTTGGTTCCTGATGGCGCTGCTGTTCGTGGGTGGCGTCATGAATCTCTTCTGGATCGTGGGCCTCGCGCTCTACGTCCTGGGCGAGAAGCTGCTGCCGGCCGGGCAGCGGCTCGGCCGGCTCGCCGGCGCGGGGCTCGTGGTCGCGGGCGTCGGCCTCCTCGTGGGGTGGCGCTGAGGCCTGCGTCCGCACCCTCGCTCATGCTCTGCCGCCCACCCGACGACGCCCAGTGGCAGGAAGCCTTCGCCGCCCACGGCGAGGCGGTGCGAGGCTACGTCGCGACCGCCACCGCCCTACCCGAGGCGCGCTGGCTCGAGCCGCTGGGAGACGGCAAGTGGTCCCCTGCGGAGGTCACCGAGCACGTGCGCCTGGTCTACGAGCGGCTCGCTGCCGAGCTGCAGGGCGGTCCCGGAGTGGCGATCCGTCTGCGCTGGCCATGGCGTGTCTACGCGCGGGCTCGTTACCTGCGCAAGATCCTGCGGGAAGGAACGTTCCCCGAGGGCGCCCGCTCGCCGCGGGAGGCGCGGCCGACGAGCCCTGTCGCGGACCCGGCCGAGGCCTGCCGCCGTCTCCTCTCCGAGGCGGGAGGCTTCGAGCGCGAGCTCGCCGCCCGCCGCCATCTGCCCACGACCCGCGCCACCCATCACATCTTCGGCCGCCTCTCGCCGTGGACCGGCCTGCGCCTGTGCACCGTCCACACCCTCCACCACCGGCGCCAGCTCGAGCCATGGTCGCGATTGGAAGGTTGACGGATGATCGACCTGCGTTCCGACACCGTCACCCAGCCCTCGCCCGCGATGCGCGAGGCGATCGCGGCGGCCGAGGTGGGGGACGACCAGTACGGCGAGGATCCCACCGTCAACCGGCTCCAAGAGCGGGTAGCGGCGCTGCTGGGCAAGGAGGCGGCGCTGTTCCTGCCCACCGGCACGATGGCCAACCAGGTCACGCTGCGCGCTCTCACCCGGCCGGGCGACGACGTGGTGGTCTCCCGCGAGAGCCACGCGGTGTGGCACGAGACGGGGGCCGCGGCCGCCAACGCCGGCGTCCAGTTCACGGAGATCGGCAGCGGCGGCCTCTTCACCGCCGAGGAGTTCCTCGCCGCCGCCAAGCCGAGCGGCCACATCCTCTACCCGCCGACGACGCTGGTCGAGATCGAGAACACACACAACCGGGCGGGCGGGGTGGTCTTCCCGCAGGCCGAGGCCGAGCGGATCTGCGCGGCGGCCCGTGAGCACGGGATCGCCTCGTACCTGGACGGCGCGCGCCTCTGGAACGCGGCGGTCGCGAGCGGCCGGCCGCCGGCGGACCTGGCGCGGCCGTTCGACCTCGTGGGGGTGGCGTTCTCGAAGGGCCTGGGCGCGCCGGGCGGCTCGCTCCTGGCCGGCGCCCGCCAGACCATCGAGAGCACCGTCCGCTACCGGCGCATGCAGGGCGGCGCCATGCGCCAGGCCGGGATCCTCGCCGCGGCCTGCCTCTACGGGCTCGAGCGCAACCTGGCGCGGCTCTCCGAGGACCACGCCAACGCGCGGGCGATCGCCGAGCGCTTGGCGCAGAGCCCGCAGATCGTCCTCGACCTCGCCACGGTGCAGACCAACATCGTCGTCTTCCACCTCACCGCTGGCGGCCCCGACGCGGCCACCGTCGTCGCCGGCGCGCGGGCGCGCGGCGTCCTGCTCAACGCCTTCGGCACCCGCACGCTGCGCGTCGTCACTCACCTCGACGTCAGCCGCGCGCAGTGCGAGCGGGCGGCCTCGGAGCTCCTCGCCGTGGTG
>CAYXXN010000091.1:0-11794 GCA_964469055.1 uncultured Thermoanaerobaculia bacterium | reverse complement strand
GTGGGCGCCGCGGACGAAGCTCGGCCCCGAGGTCAACCAGAATGGAACGGAGATCGGCGCCCTGTTCTCCCCCAGCGGACGGTCGCTGCTGTTCGCACGGGACACCAAGGGCCCGGACTCGGGAGAGTTCTTCGTGTGGTATGAGCAAGGCCGCGAGGCGTGGCCCCCTGACTGCCCAGCCCACGCCACCTGACGCGCATGCCCATCCAGTACCGAATCGACTACGAGAGGCGGCTCGTCGTCGTCCTGCTGGTAGTCTTCGGCGGTGTGACAACCGAGGCTGGGGACGCCGGGGTGTGAGCGGGGAGTCGACCGAGGTCCGCCAGTTCCTCCGCCACACTGTCGCCGCCCTGGCCTACCGCGCAGAAAAGGTGCTGCGGGACGCGCCGGTGGGCTTCGCGGAGTTTCGGCTGGGGGAGACGAGTCGCACGCCGGGGGAGATCCTCGCGCACCTAGGAGACCTCATGGACTGGGCGCTGGCGCACCTCGAGGGGCAGCAGGTCTGGCGGGACTCGGAGCCCCTGCCGTGGCCGCAGGAGGTCGAGCGCTTCTTCGTCGCCGTCGGGCGGCTCGACGACGCCCTGGCCTCGACGGCGCCGATCGGCTGCTCGGTCGAGCGGTTCTTCCAGGGGCCGATCGCCGACGCCCTGACCCACGTTGGGCAGCTCGCCATGCTGCGCCGCCTCGCCGGTTCGCGGGTGCGTGGCGAGAATTACTTCAAGGCCGAGGTGGCCGCCGGCCGCGTCGGGCAACAACAGAGCGATCGCCGAGTCGAGTTCGACTGACGCGACAGCTCGTCGCCAGGGAGGCTCATGTCCGTTTTCACCGCCGCAGGACACTTGACCCCCGAGCAGGCCGAGGCGTACGTCGCCGCTCTCTTGGAGCTGCTCTGGGACCGGGACCCGGTGGGCGTGCTGCGCGAAACGCTGGCGGCGCTACCCGTCGCGCTCGAGGGGTTGTCCGTTGCCCAACTGCGCCAGCCGGAAGCCGAGGGCAAGTGGTCCATGCGGCACGTCGTGCAGCACTTGGCCGATTCGGAGCTCGTGGGTGGCTTCCGCCTCCGCTTGGTGTTGGCTCGCGACCGGTCGCAGGTGACGCCCTACGACCAGGATCTGTGGGCGGACAAGCTCAGCTACCGGGACGCGGACGTCGCCGACGCTCTCGAGCAGTTCACGGCGCTGCGGCGAGCCAACCTGCGGCACTGGGAGCGGCTGTCGCCCGCCGAGCTCGAGCGCGTGGGTCTCCACGGCGAGCGGGGGGAGGAGAGCCTGGGGCTCATGCGGCGCCTCTACGCGGGCCACGATCTCCTCCACCTCCGGCAGCTGGCGCGGATCCGGCGGGTCGTGGAGCCGCCGCCGCGGTAGGCTGCCGCCCCACGACACGAGAGGAGGCACCATGGGAACCATGCGACTCGTGGTGGACGCGCGGGACCAGGACTCGCCGGCGGAGGTCGGTGTCGACCGACTCGGCGAGCTGCTCGCCGACCCCGCGAAGCGGCTGTGGCTCGACATCAGCGACCCGGGTGCCGCGGAGGTCGACCTGTTGCGACGCGTGTTCGGCTTCCACGAGCTGGCGCTCGAGGACGTGACCAAGCCGCACGAGCGCCCGCGGTGCGACGCCTACGCCGGCTACTACTTCATCGTGGTCTACGCCGCGGAGCACTCGGAGAGGGCGTTCTTGCCGCGCGAGCTGAACCTTTTCTGGGGCGAGAACTACCTGGTGACCATCCACCGCAGGCCCGCCGCGGTCCTGGCCGTGCTCGAGGAGGCGCGCAAGCGCTGGGAGCGACACGACGGACGCCACGCGTACGGCGTGGCGTGTCTGGCCTACACCTTGTTCGAGAGCCTCGTCGAGGGCTACTTCGTGGTCGAGGATCGCGTCCGCGAGCGGATCGAGGACATCGAGGAGGCGATCTTCAAAGGAGCCGAGGGCGCCGCCGCGGACCTCTTCCGGCTGCGCAAGGAGCTGCTCCGGATCCCCCGTCTCCTCGCGCCGACGAGCCACGTTCTGGCCGAGGTGCTCCGCCGCGAAGACGTGATTCCGGAGAAGCTGCGACCCTACTTCGACGACGTGCAAGACCACGCCGTGCACGTGCTGGCCGAGCTGGACACCTATCGAGACCTGCTGAGCGCGGCGCTCGACGTACAAGTCTTCTACGCCTTCAACCGGCTGGGCCTGATCATGAAGCGTCTCACCGCCGTCACCGTCATCATCATGGTGCCGAACTTCGTGGCCAGCATCTACGGGATGAACTTCAACCACTTCGTTCCGCCGAGCGAGTGGCAGTACGGCTTCCTAGTGGTCGTCGCCTTCCTCGGGTGCATGGTGGCCTGGGGCTTCATCCACTCGCGGCTGATGAACTGGCTTTGAGCCGAGGAGGACGTCGAGTGGAAGAGATTCTTGCTCTACTGCTGGCGGCAGCGCCGCTGCTCGCCGGCAGTCCGGCTCCAGCGCAGTGCCCCGAGGGCGATCGGGCGGAGGCCGTCGTGACCTTGATCTTCGGCGGCGGCTTCGAGGAGGGCGACCTCATCGCCTGGGACCAGCTCGTCGGCCAGTGCAACCTCGACCCAGAGTGCCCGACCCAGCTGCGCTTCTTCTCGCGCTGCATCACGGACTTCTGCGAGGAGTGCGTGGACTCGAACGACTGTCTCAACAACCCCACCGCCCTCGGCCCGACCTGCGTCGCCGGCTTCTGCCGCTGCACGAGCGACCCGGAGTGCGCGGCCAACCCGGCCGGTCCGGTCTGCGATCCCGTCCTGCAGGTGTGTCGCTGTAGCTCCGAAGCCCAGTGCGCAGGGGGCGCGGGGTGCAACGAGACACCCTATCTCGGCGGCCTGACGACCTGCTGGGGCCCGCCTCTCGCCCGCCTGCGGCCGGCCTTCGACTGAAGCGGCGTCCGGACGCCTCCACCGGCCGGGGCGCTGCGTATACTCCCGGCGCATGTGGAAGCCCCCCGAGCGGCTGCGGCATCCGCAGTTGCCGGCGCGCTGGCCGAGCGCGGACGAGGCAGCCTCATCGCGTCTCTTCAGCCCGCTCGCCGTCGGCGCGGTGACCCTCGAGCAGCGCACGTGGGTGCCGGCGATGGTGCCCTGGCGGGCGACCGAGGAGGGCTTCGTCACCGACGAGGTGCTGGCCTGGTACGAGCGCTTCGCCGACGGTCGGCCCGGTGCCCTGGTGGTGGAGGCGACGGGCATCCGCGACGTGCCGAGCGGGCCGCTGCTGCGGGTGGGGCACGACCGATTTCTTCCCGGCCTGGCCGAGCTGGTCGCCACGGTGCGGCGGGCGAGCGGGGGAGCAACGCGCCTCTTCCTCCAGATCATCGACTTTCTCGCGATCCGCCGGCGGCCGGAGCCGGAGCGGTTCTTGCGGCGCTACCTCACGATCACCGACCGGCTGCGCGAGGCGGTGGGCGGAGAGCACAGCGACGAGGAGCTGCGGGAGATCTTGATCGAGCTCCCGGACGAGGTCCTGGACTCGATCCTCGAGGAGGCCGAGCTCGAGGCCCTGCGCTACGGCTATCGCGAGCGGGTGACCGACCTCGACCTGCCGCACGTGCGCGAGCTGCCGCGGGTGCTCCCGGACCTCTTCGCCGCGGCCGCCGCGCGCGCCCGGGCGGCGGGCTTCGACGGTGTCGAGCTGCACTACGCCCACGCCTACACGATGGCCTCGTTCCTGTCGGCGTTGAACGACCGCGACGACGGCTACGGCGGCAGCCTCGCCGGGCGACTGCGCCTGCCGCTCGAGGTGCTCTCGCGGGTCCGTGAGCGGGTGGGCAGCGACTGGACCGTCGGCTGCCGCTACTTGACCGAGGAGTGCATCGAGGGCGGCAGCACGGTCGAGGACGCCGTCTACTTCGGCGTCGAGCTGGCGCGCGCCGGCATGGACTTCCTGTCGCTGTCCAAGGGCGGCAAGTTCGAGGACGCCAAGCAGCCCAAGGTCGGCTGGGCCGCCTATCCCTACACCGGGCCCTCGGGCTACGAGTGCATGCCGACCGTGATCTCCGACGAGCGCGGCCCCTTCGGTCGCAACGTCGCGGCGACGGCGCGCATCCGGCGGGCGGTGCGGGAAGCGGGGCTCGCGACACCGGTCATCGTCGCCGGCGGCATCTCGACCTTCGAGCAGGCGGAGGCGATCCTCGCCGCCGGCGAGGCGGACGCCGTGGCCGCGGCGCGCCAGAGCCTCGCCGATCCGGACTGGTTCCTGAAGACGCGCCTGGGACGGGGCGCGGAGATCCGGCGCTGCGTCTACACGAACTACTGCGAGGGGCTCGACCAGAAGCACAAGCAGGTGACCTGCCAGCTCTGGGACCGCGTGGGACTGGACGAGCCCGGAGTGCGGCGCTCCGCCGACGGCAAGCGACGGCTCCTCGCTCCCGCCTGGACGCCGTGAGGGACGCGGCGGCCCTCGGCTGGAGCCCCCTGCGGGCGCTGCGCGGGCTGCGCGGCGAGCTGACGAAGCGCCTGCGCCGGCGACCCTCGCACGCCCAGCTCGCCGCAGACCTCGCGCAACGCGAGCTCCTCTTCCAAGCCCCACCGTTGACACCGGAGCTGGTGCGGGCGATCGGCGCCATCACACCGCAGTTCCACCTCGAAACCGACGAGCGCTCGCGGCGAGTGTGGGAGCTGTCGCAGAACGGCTCCTCATGGGCGGAGTGGCAGGCGATCGGGCCGCTCCTCGAGAGCCTGCCCCGGCCCCGCCGGGTGCTCGAGCTCGGGCCTGGGCTCGGGCGCTCTGTCGTCTTCTTGAAAAAGAAGCTCGGGTGGGAAGAGGTGCCCTTCGACCTCTTCGAGGGCGAGGGGCCGCGGCGCAAGTACCCCCTCTCCGCGCCGCGTGCCGCCGACTCCTTTTGCGGTGACTTCGCGGCGCTCCGGGCCGTGCTCGACTACAACGGGATCACGCAGGCCGAGATCGTCGACGCGGCGGCGAGCGGCGGGCGGCTCGCCGGATTGCCCGGACCCTACGATCTCATCTATTCCTTCTACGGCGTGGGCTTCCACTGGCGGCTCGAGGACTTCTGGGACGAGATCCGGCCACTCCTGGGATCGGACGGGATCGGCGTCTTCACCATCCACCGCGCCTTCGCGGAGTTCGCGGCGCTCGACGCGGTGGCGCGCGAGCGTCTCGCCATCCCGCGCGTCCTGGCCAAGGATCGCCCACTCGAGCTGTTGGTGGTGAGCCCGCGGACCCAAGGGATCCGGGCCCTCGTCAAGGGCGCTCGATGAGGATCGTCTGTCTGGGCGGCGGGCCGGCGGGGCTCTACTTCGCCCTACTGGTGAAGAAGGCCTACCCGCAAGCGGAGGTCTCGGTCGTCGAGCGCAACCGCGCCGACGACACCTTCGGCTGGGGGGTCGTCTTCTCCGACGAGACCCTCGGCAACTTCGAGCTCGCCGACGCGCCGAGCTACCGGGCGATCACGGCGAGCTTCCGCCACTGGCGCACCATCGAGACCTACGTCAAGGGCGAGTGCGTGCGCTCGACAGGGCACGGCTTCGCTGCGCTCTCCCGCCAGCGCCTGCTTCTGCTGCTCCACGAGCGCTGCCGGGAGGTCGGGGTGGCGCTCGAGTTCGAGCGCGAGGTCGCCTCGCTCGACGCCCTGGCCGACGCCGACCTCGTGGTCGCCGCCGACGGCGCCAACAGCTTCGTCCGCCAAGCGCGCGCCGAGCGGTTCGGGGCGCGGCTCGACTGGCGGCGCTGCAAGTTCTGCTGGCTGGGCACCGACCGACCGCTCGGAGCCTTCACCTTCATCTTCCACGAGAGCCCCCACGGGCTGTTCCAGGTGCACGCCTATCCGTTCGACGGGGAACTGGCGACCTGGATCGTCGAGTGCCGCGAGGAGGTGTGGCGCCGGGCGGGGCTCGAGAGGGCGAGCGAGGCCGACACGATCGCTTTCTGCGAGGAGCTGTTCGCGCCCTACCTGGACGGCGCGCGCCTGCTCTCCAACCGCTCGCTGTGGCGCGCTTTCCCGACCGTGACCTGCGAGCGCTGGGTGGACGGCAACGTCGTCCTCCTGGGCGACGCCGCCCACACCGCGCACTTCTCGATCGGCTCGGGGACCAAGCTGGCGATGGAGGACGCGATCGCCTTGGCCGGCGCCTGCGAGCGCTTCGGGCTCGGCGACCTGCCGCGGGTGCTCGCCGCCTACGAGGAGGAGCGGCGCCCCGAGATCGCCCGCTTCCAGCGGGCGGCGCAGACCAGCCTCGAGTGGTTCGAGAACTCGGCGCGCTACCTCGACCAGAATCCCCTGCAGTTCACCTTCAACCTGCTCACGCGCTCGCATCGCATCACCTACGACAATCTGAAGGAGCGCGACCCGGAGCTGGTGGCGGCCGTCGATCGCGATTTCGCGGCCCTGGCGGGCCGGGCGTCGGCCGGCAACCCGGCGCCGCCGCCGATCTTCACGCCGCTCGCCTTGCGCGGGGTCGAGCTTTCCAACCGCGTCGTGGTGAGCCCGATGTGCCAGTACTCGGCCGTCGAGGGGACGGTCGTCGACTGGCACCTCGTCCACCTGGGGAGCCGGGCGATCGGCGGGGCCGGGCTGGTGATGACCGAGATGACGGACGTCGAGCCGGAGGGGCGGATCACCCACGACTGCACCGGCCTGTGGACGGGCGAGCACGCCGCGGCCTGGCGGCGGATCGTCGACTTCGTGCATCAGCGCTCGGCGGCGAGGATCGGCATCCAGCTCGCCCACGCCGGCCGCAAGGGCTCGGTGCGCCACCCGTGGCAGGGCGAGGACGAGCCGCTCACCCCCGCCGAGGGCGCCTGGGAGACGCTGGCGCCCTCGGCGCTGCCTTTCCGACCGCACTGGCCGGCGCCGAAGGAGATGGACCGCGCCGACATGGACCGGGTCGTCGTCGCCTTCGTGCGCGCTGCGCGACTGGCTCTCGAGGCGGGCTTCGATCTCCTCGAGCTGCACTTCGCCCACGGCTATCTCTTGTCGAGCTTCCTCTCGCCGCTGACCAACCGGCGCGCGGATCTCTATGGCGGCAGCCTCGAGCGCCGGATGCGCTTCCCCCTCGAGCTGTTCGCGGCGGTGCGTGCGGCTTGGCCCGCGGAGCGGCCGATCCTGGTCCGCGTCTCGGCGTCCGACTGGATGGCGGACGGGAGCGGCATGACGCCGGACGACGCGGTAGTGCTGGCGCGGGCGCTGGCGGCGGAGGGCTGCGACGCGATCGACGTCTCCTCGGCCGGCAACGTGCCCGACTCGCCCGTCGCCTACGGCCGCATGTACCAGGTGCCCTTCGCGGAGCAGATCCGGTTCGAGGCGGGAATCCCGGTGGCGACGGTGGGCGGCCTCTTCGGCGCCGACCACGCCAACACGGTCGTCGCGGCCGGCCGCGCCGACCTCGCGGTGATGGCGCGGGCGCATCTCAAGGACCCGTACTTGACCCTCCACGCCGCCGAGCGCTACGAGCTGTGGGACCAGGCGTGGCCGGCGCAGTACGAGCTGGCCAGGCCGCGGCCGCGGCGGCACTGACCCCCGCCGGAGGTAGCGCTAGCCGCGGAGGACCGAGCTGATGCGCTGGAAGTCGGGGGCGACGCCGAGGAAGGCGTCGACGAGCCGGGGATCGAAGTGGCTGCCACGCTCGTCGGCGATGCGCCGCACCGCCTCGTCGTGGGAGAGGCGGGGCTTATAGGGACGCGGGCTGATGATCGCGTCGTAGGCGTCGACGACGGCGACGATCCGCGCCGGCAGCGGGATCTCGGTGCCCGCCAGGCCCCGCGGGTAGCCGCCGCCGTCCCAGCGCTCGTGGTGGCTGTAGGCGATCTCCATGGCCATGTGGAGAAGGCTGCGCCCGCCGTGGCGCTCGATCACCGTCGAGAGCACGTCGCCGCCGATCGTCGTGTGGAGACGCATGAGCCGCTCCTCCTCGGCGTTCAAGGTGGTCGGCTTGCGCAGGATGGCGTCGGGGATCGCCACCTTGCCGATGTCGTGCAGCGGACTCGAGCGGTAGATCTGCTCGACGAAATCCTCGCCGATGCCGTTCTCGCCGCGCTCCCGCAGGGCGGCGGCCAGGTGCTGGCTGAAGGAGGCGATGCGCTCGAGGTGGCGGCCGGTGGTGCCATCGCGCAGCTCGGCGAGCTTGGCCAAAGTGAAGATGGCGACATCGCGAGCCTCGCGCAGCTCGACAGTGCGCTCGAGGACGAGCTGCTCCAGGTTGTCGTTCAGGCGCCGCAGCTCGGCTTCGCTCGCCTGGAGGCGGAGCAAGCTCTGGCGGGTCGTCTCCTGGGCCTCGACCAGCGAGCGGGTGCGCTCCTCGACCAAGCGCTCGAGCAAGGTGCGACGACTTCTCGAGAACAAGCTCTCGGCATTCTACGCCCCAGGGTGACGGTGCTGGGCTCCCTTGCGGCGAGGACCGGCAGGCGCCTATATTTCGGCGTACCGTGAGAGGAAGCCTCCTGGGGGTGGGGCTGGGCTTGGCCGCCGCCGCGGCCTCGGCTACGGACTACCACGTGGCCCTCGACGGCAGCGACGGGAACCCCGGCACGTCGGGGCAGCCCTGGCGGACGATCCAGCACGCGGTGGAGAACGTGGGCGCCGGCGACCGCATCCTGGTGCACGCCGGGACCTACGTCGGGGCGCGAATCGAGGCCTCGGGCGCCGCGGGGCAGCCGATCACGTTGATGGTGGCGCCGGGGGAGGCCGTGCTCCTCGACGCGCCGGGTCCGGGCAACCAGCACGACAGCATCCTCGAGATCGAGACCTGGGAGGATCCCCTGGTCGTCGCCTGGTGGGTGATCGAGGGCTTCGAGATCGCCGGCAGCCCCAAGTACGGCGTCGACTCGCGCAACGTCCACCACATCACCGTGCGCGGCAACGTCGTGCACGGGAGCGCTCTCACCGGGATCTTCGACGGCTTCGCCGCCGACGTCCTCTACGAGGACAACGAGTCTTTCGCCAACGGCGAGCACGGCATCTACCACAGCAACAGCGGCGACCGGCCGACGATCCGCCGCAACTGGCTGCACGACAACTTCGCCGCCGGCATCCACATGAACGGCGATCTGTCGCAGGGCGGCGACGGCTTGATCACCGAGGCGCTGGTCGAGGCGAACATCGTTCACGACAACGGGGAGGGCGGCGGCTCGGGGATCAACATGGACGGGGTGTCGGGCTCCGCAGTGCTCAACAACCTGATCTTCGCCGAGCACGCCAGCGGCATCTCCCTCTACCAGATCGACGGCGCCGAGTGCTCGAGCGACAACCTGGTGGCGCACAACACGGTGCTGACGACCGCCGACGGCCGCTGGGCGCTCAACATGGAGACCGAGGGCTGTACGGGCAACCGCCTCTACAACAACGTCTTCTGGACCGAGCACAGCTTCCGCGGCTCGATCTCGCTCTGGGACGACCACCCGGCCGGGTTCGAGAGCGAGAACAACGCGCTCGTCGATCGCTTCTCCGTCGACGGCGGTCAAAGCACGATCTCCTTCAGCCAGTGGCAGGCCTTGGGGTACGACCAGGACTCGTTCCTCTCGACCCCTGCGGTCCTCTTCGTCGACCCCGCGGGCGGCGACTTCCACCTCGCTGCCGCGAGCCCGGCCGTCGACGCCGGCATCACGTTGCCCGAAGTCGCGGTCGACCTCGAGGGCAACCCGCGCCCCCAGGGCTTGGCCTCCGACATCGGCTGCTACGAGAGCGGAGCCCAGCTCTTTGCCGACGGCTTCGAGTCCGGCACGACCGGCGCCTGGGACCAGACCGTTCCGAACTGACGCCCGGTATGCTCCCGCCCCGAGGAGGCGAGGATGCCCTACCGAGCGCAGATCGAAGTGCAGTTCGGCGACATCGACCAGGCGCAGATCGTCTACTACCCCCGCTTTATCCACTACTTCCACGTCGCCATGGAGCAGTTCTTCCGCGACGTGGTCGGCATCGACTACGCCCGGGTCATGAACGAGCACCGGCTGGGGCACCCGACGGTCCACCTCGAGGTCGACTTCGAGCGGCCCCTGCGCTACGGCGACGTGGTCGAGATCGACATCGTCATCGAGCGCGTGGGCCGCACCTCGGTGACCTGGCTCTACACCGTCCAGCGCCGCGGCCACCCGGAGGTCCACGCGAAGGGCCGGGTAGTGACCGTCAACATCGACCTCGACAGCTTCGAGAAAAAAGAGATTCCGGATTGGATGCGGGAGATCCTCGAGGGGTACCGCGAGCGCTGGGCGGAGGCGGTGCACCAGGAACCACTGCGCACGTAAGGGGACGAGGCATGTTGAAAGAGTTCAAGGAGTTCGCACTGCGGGGCAACGTCGTCGACATGGCTGTCGGCATCGTCATCGGCGGCGCCTTCGGCACGATCGTGAGCAGTCTGGTCACCAACGTCCTGATGCCGCCCATCGGCGCCTTCATGGGCGGGGTGGACTTCGCGGACCTCTTCTGTGTCGTGCGCGAGGGGACACCGGCTGGTCCCTACAGCACGGTGGCAGTCGCGCAAGAGGCCGGCGCGGTGACGATCAACTACGGGCTGTTCCTCAACTCCGTGATCAGTTTCCTGATCGTCGCCTCGGCCCTGTTCTTCGTCGTGCGCGCGATGAACGCGCTGAAGAAGTCCGAGCCGGCGGCCGCGCCGACGACGAAGGACTGTCCGCGCTGTGCGATGAGCGTGCCGATCAAGGCGACGCGCTGCCCGCACTGCACCTCCGAGCTGGTGCTCTAGGGGCGCGCCACGGCCGGCAAGGCGGGCTCGGCGGCGAGCGCCGCCTCGACCCGCTCGACGATGTCGGGCAGCTCGCCGATCTGCTCGAAGACCAGGGTCCCGTCCGGGGCGATCAGGTAGTAGCTGGGGAAGGCGAGGATCCCGAACTTGTCGAGGATCGCCTCGTCGCCGAGCCAGGAGACGTAGTGGGTCGCGCCCTCCTCGTCGAGGAAGGCGGCCACCTCGTCGCCCGAGCCGGACTGGAAGGCGAGGCCGAGCACCGTGAGGCGGTCCCCCCGCTCGCGCTGCAGCCGGTCGAGCCGCGGCAGGGCGATGACGCAGGGCGCGCACCAGGTGCCCCAGAAATCGAGCAACACCCAGCGGCCGGCGAGAGAGCGCCCGGAGACGGCCGTGCCGTCGAGCGCGGTGGCAGCGAAATCGAGTGGCGCGCCCATCACCTCGGCGCCCGCCGGGGCGGCGGCCAGTGCGACGCACAGCACGATGACCAGTCGTCGGGTCATTCTGTGTCTCGCGCGGCCAAAGCCATGGCCTGCAGGGCGCCGCGGTCGACTTTCCCCAGATGAGTACGGGGGAAGGCGGGGAGGAGGATCACCTGGCGCGGGTGCTTGTAGGCCTCGAGGTGCTCGAGGCAGTGGCGTTTCAACTCGGCGTCGAGGTCGATCGCCGACTCCCGCGCCACGACGAAGGCGAAGGGCTTGGTCAAGCCGTCCTGGTTCTCGACCCCGACGACGGCGCACTCGGCCACGGCCGGGTGCCGCATCAGGCAGCTTTCGACCTCCTGGGGCGCCAGCCACTTGCCGGCCACTTTCAGGACGTCGTCGCCGCGGCCACAGTAGGTAATGAACCCCTCGGGGTCGCGTCGCACCAGATCCCCGCCGACGAACCACTCGCCGCGGAAGGCGGCCTCGCTGCGGCGCTGGTGTCGCCAGTAGCCGATGGCCCGCGAGTCGCCCTTGACCCACAGCTCCCCCACCTCGCCGTCGGGCACCGCGCGACCCTCCGGGTCGCAGACCTTGATCTCGAACCCGGGGACGGCCTTGCCGAGGGTGCCGGGTCGCACCTCCCCCGGGCGGTTGGAGAGGAAGATGTGCCACATCTCGGCGGTGCCGAGGCCGTCCAGGAGCTCGACCCCGAAG
>CAYXXN010000090.1:0-11844 GCA_964469055.1 uncultured Thermoanaerobaculia bacterium | reverse complement strand
CCTCGGCGGTGGGCTCGCGCCCCAGCTCCTGCACCAGCGAGCGGCTGGTGCGGGTCAACTTGTTGATCGTCTCGATCATGTGCACCGGGATGCGGATGGTCCGCGCCTGGTCGGCGATGGCGCGGGTGATCGCCTGCCGGATCCACCAGGTGGCGTAGGTCGAGAACTTGTAGCCGCGGCGGTACTCGAACTTCTCCACCGCCTTCATGAGGCCGATGTTCCCCTCCTGGATCAAGTCCAGGAACTGGAGACCGCGGTTAGTGTACTTCTTGGCGATCGACACGACCAGCCGCAGGTTGGCGACGATCAGCTCCTGTTTGGCGCGCTCGCACATCGCCTCGCCGCGGCGGATCTTTTCCTGGGTCGCCGCGATCTGGGCGTGGGTCGTACCGTAGCGCTCCTCGAGCTCGTGGATCGACTTGCGGTACTTGGCGATGCGCCGCCGATGGAGCGCCTGCAGTTCCTTGTTCGACTCGCGGTCGTGAGCGAGTTTGGCGCGCTGGATGTCGCGCTCGTAGCGCCCGAATTGCTGGTCGAGGTCGCGCAGGAAGTTGATCAGCCGGTCGCGGCTCTGCAGCGAGAAGTCGATCGCCCGGATGTCCTTGGCGATCTTGCCGACGTTGCGGTCGATCTCGCGGTCGTACTCCGCCCAGCGGTCGCCGCCCCTCTTGTAGCGCAGCTGCTGGCGGCGCAGCTTCTCGATCGTGCGGTTGTGCTCGGCGATGCGGCCGAAGATCCTGAGGTTGGTCTTGATGCGGTCGACGGCGCGCGGCTCGAGCTCCTCGTCGGGCGAGGAGGTGAGCTCGTGGAGCAGCCGCTCGTCGCCCTTCTCGGCCAGCTCGTGGAGGCGCAGCAGCTCACGCAGCACGAGCGGGTTCTCGCACAGGGCCTCGTAGATCATCCATTCGCCCTGCTCGATGCGCTGCGCGATCTCGACCTCGCCCTCGCGATCGAGCAGCGGGACCGTGCCCATCTCGCGCAGGTACATGCGCACCGGGTCGTTGGTCTTCTCGTGCTCGGCGAGCGAGAACTCGGCGACTTCTGCGTCCTGCTTCTCGAAGGCCGCCGCCAGGGTGTCCGCATCCTCGCGGTTCTGGTAACGCTCGGGCCGGTCGATGACCTCGATGCCGAGCTCGTCGAAACGCTCGTAGATCTGATCGAGCTCCTCCGGCAGGGCGGTGACCTCTTCCGGCAGGATCTCGTAGATCTCGTCGTAGAGCAGGTAGCCCTTGTCCTTGCCCAGCTCGACGAGCTGGCGGACCGTGGGCATCCGCTCTTCGACGGTCGAAGGATTGGCGTTGGCCAAGGGACAATGCTCCTAAACCGCCGGGAGGCGGTACGACGCCGGACCTACGGACGATGCAGGTCCAGGCTCAGTGCGGTTTTTTCGCGAATGAGGCGTTCGAGCCGCTCCTCGTCACCGGAACGCTGCGCGTCGGCGATCGCCGCCGCCAGCTCCCGTTGCCGCTGCTGCAGCCAGCGCCGGCGCAGCTGACGGATCGACTCGCGCAGCTCTCCGGACCGCGAGCCGACCGAATCTTCTAGCAGAAGTCGGGCCATCCGGTCAACGGCGGCCGGCTCGGCGGCGAGCTTCCCCAGGACCGCCCGCGGCTCGGGACGAACGCCTCCTTCCCCGTACAAATCGAGAAACACCGCATAAATATGCCGGCATTCCGGCTGGAAGAAGGCATCGGCCGGAGGCAGCTCCGGGGGCGCCGGCAAGTTCGCCTCGCCTCCCAGGAAGAGCTGCAGGAGGCGCTCCTCGAGGCTCCGGACCTCCGCCACCCCGCCCGCCGCTGCCGGAGTGGCCGTCGCGGCGCCGCCGGGACCTGCCGGAATGGCGGCGCCAGGACGGGCCGAGGCGCCGCCGGTCAGCCGGGTCGCCTCGCCGCCCACCCGGCGCCAGAGCACCTCGGCGGGGAGCACCAGCCGGTCCGCTGCCTGGCGCGAGTAGGCGTAGCGCAGCACCGAGTCACGGATCGGCGCCAGGAGCTCGCCCACCGCCTTGGCCGCCGTCGCCTGCCGCCGGGGCTCGGCGCCGACGCCGCCGGGCGTCAGGCGCTCGATCTCCGAGGAGACGGCGTCCGGGGCCTCGGCCACCGCCCGGGCCAGCGCCTCTGGCCCCTCGCGCAGGCGCAGCGAGTCGGGGTCCTCGCCCGCCGCCAGCCGCAGGCGCCGTACCGCCACGCCCTCGCCCAGGAGCAGCGGCAGCGCCCGCCGGTAGGCCCGCTCGCCGGCCTCGTCGCCGTCGTAGCCCACCACCACCTCGTCGGCGTAGCGCGCCAGGAGGCGCGCCTGGTCCGCGGTCAAGGCGGTCCCCATGCTGGCCACCGTCTCCTCGAGACCCGTCGCGACGGCGCCCAGGACATCGAAGTAGCCCTCTACCAGCAGCACCCGTCCGCGCTCGCGGATGGCGCGCTTGGCCTGGTCGAGGCCGTAGAGCAAGGAGCCCTTGTGGAAGCGCTCCGTCTCGGCCGTGTTCAAGTACTTGGCCGGGTCGTCGTCCAAGGCACGGCCGCCGAAGCCCACCAGTCGGCCCGCGGCGGTGCGAATCGGGAAGAGGAGGCGATGGCGGAAGCGATCGTAGGGCTCGCCACCCTTCTCCGGGCGCGCGGCGAGGCCGGCCGCCTCGAGCTCCGCCACGGGCACCGCGCCGCGCAACGCTTCGAGCAGGTTGCGCCAGCCGGGCGGCGCGTAGCCCAGACCGTAGCGCTCGGCGAGCTCCGCCGCGATGCCCCGCCCTTCGAGGTAGCTGCGGGGCTCCGCGGCTCTCGCCAGCTCGGCGCGGAAGAAGTCCGCCGCCCGCTCGAGCACCGCTTCGAGATCGGGCTCGCGGCGCGCGCCCTGAGCCGCGACGTGACGGGTGGGCAGCGGGATGCCGTAGCGCCGAGCCAGGGCCTCGATCGTGGCTGCGAAATCGTCGCCCGATAGGAGCTGGTGGAGACGGATCGCGTCGCCCCCCTGACCGCAGCCGAAGCAGTAGAAGAGACCCTGCTGCGGCTCGACCGAGAACGACGGCGTCTTCTCCTTGTGCAGGGGGCACAGACCCTTGTAGCGCTTCCCCGCCTTGGTCAGCCGGGTATAGCCGGAGGCGATGTCGACGATCTCGACGGCGTCGCGCACCGCCTGCACGAGCTGCGGCGTCAGGTGGACGTTGCCGAGGGACATGCCCGAAGGGCCAATATACCCGGCCCCTCACTCCCCGCGCAGCGTCACGACCGTCGCCCCGTCGCCGCCCTCGTTGGCGGCACCGGCGCGGAAGGCGGCGACGGCGGGATGGCCGCGCAGGTGCGCGCGCACGGCCTGCTTCAACCGGCCGGTGCCGTGGCCGTGGACGACGCGCACCTCGCCCCGGCCGGCGAGGAGGGCGGTGTCGAGATAGGCGTCTAGCCGCTCGAGAGCGGGCTCGACCCGCTCGCCGATGAGGTGGAGCTCGGCGACCAGCTCCGGCGCAGGAGCCGCCTCCGAACGCCAGCCCAAGGCTCGTCGCGCCGGCTGGACCTCGCCCGCCACGGGGGAGAGCTCCGCCACCGGGCAGCGCACCCGCTTGCCGGCGACGGCCACCTCAGCCGTAGACCCATTCGCGAACAATTTCTCCACTTTTCCTTCCCAGCCAAGCCTTCTATGCCGTACTCGCTCCCCGACAGCGACTTCACTCGATTGTAGGCTGCTGTCCAACTCCACCAGTGCCGCAGGAACATTGGCAAACAGACGGTCGGTCGCCTGGGCCGCGATGCCCTTTCGACGCCCCTCGGCAAAGGCCTCCCGCAAGCGCCCTTCCTCCTCCCGCAGGCGCCCCGCCACCTCCGACCGAAACGCCTCGAGCTCCCGCCTCAGCCGGCCAGCGACCTCCCGCCGCTCGGAAACCAGCTCAGAGCGCTCTCGTTCCATCTCCCTTACCTGAATCAGTTGTTCCCCTCTCAATCTTTCCACTTCATTGACTCTTTCTGCCAATTCAAGCCTCGTCTTCTCCACTTCCTGTAACAGGGTCTGCAGCCCACGGTGTTTCGGCTCGAGCAGGCTCTCCGCTCGAGCTATCCAGCCAGGATCCAGGCCCAGCCGCCGCGCCAGGGCCAGCGCCTCGCTGGCGCCGGGCGCCCCAGGGAGCAGGCGATAGGTCGGGGCGCCCGTCGCGCCGTCGAACTCCATCGCCGCGCAGGCCGCCCCTGCAGCCTCGAGCGCTGCCGCAGCCAGGCGGGTGAGGTGGGTGGTCAGCACGGCGAGGCAGCCCCCGGCGAGCAACCGCTCGAGCAGCGCCACGGCCAAGGCGGCGCCCTCCTCGGGGTCGGTGCCCGAGCCCAGCTCGTCGAGCAGGACGAGGGCCCCTGGTCCCGCCGCCTCCCAAGCCTCACCCAGCCGCAGCAGCCGAGCGCTGAAGGTCGAGCGGTCGGCCAGGAGGTCCTGCTCGTCCCCCAGCGCGGCGACGGCGGCGGCGACAAAGGGCAGCCGCGTGCCGGCCGCCGCGGGGACCGGCAGACCGCATTGCGTCATCAGGGCCAGCAGACCCACCGTCTTCAACGCCACCGTCTTGCCGCCCGCGTTGGGGCCGGTCACGACCAGCACCCGCCGCTCGCCGTCGAGCTCGAGGTCGAGAGGCACGACGGCCCCGCTGTGGCCGCTCGTGCCGAGCGCCCGCTCGCGCAGCGCGGCCAGGCCCGCCTCGAGGAGCGGATGGCGGGCGGCGACGAGCCGCAGCTCCCCGCTCTCGGCGACCTCGGCCAGTCGTCCGCGGGCGAGCTCGGCGAACCGAGCCGCGGCCTGCAGCAGGTCGAGCCCGGCCACGAACTCGCGGTGCGCCGCGAGCGCCGGCAGGGCCGCCCGCGCCGCTGCCAGCAGCTCGGCCACGATGCGGGAGCGCTCCTCCTCCTCCTCGGCGATCGCCTCGGAGAGCCGGTTGTTGCCCTCGACGAGCTCGAGCGGCTCGAAGTAGACGCTCTTGCCGCTGCCCGAGCGACCGTGCACGAGCCCGCGTAGCTGCCCACGGGCGCCGGTCTTGACCAGCAGCACGAGACGCCCCTCGTGCAGCGGGATCGTCTCCTCGGCGAGGTGCTCCTGGTAGCGGGAGAGCGTCCCCTGGAGATCGCGGTGCAGCCCCTCGCGCACGCCGCGCACGCGGGCGCGCAGCTTGGCGAGCGCCGGCGAGGCGTCGTCCTTCACCCGCCCGCGGCGGTCGAAGACGGCGGCGATGCGCCGCCGCAGAGGCTCGACCTCCGGGAGCGCGCGCCCCGCCGTCCCGAGCTCGGGGAAGCTCGCCGCGCCCGCCAGGATGCGCGCCGCGACGTCGCGGCTCGCGCTCAGGAGGTCCGCCAAGAGGAGCAGGTCGGCCGCCGTAGGATCGAGCTGCGTCGTGGCGAGGCGTTCGAAGACCGGCAGCAGCGGCTCCTCGAACGAAGGCACGAGCCGGCCCTCGATGAGGAGCAGCACGGCCTCCTCGTAGCGCCGTCGCCGCGCCGCCAGCTCCTCCTCGCTCGCGGCCGGCGCCAGCGCCAGCGCCGCGGTGTGCCCGACGTCGGTCGCCGCCAGCTCCGAGAGCAGGGCGAGGACCGCCGGCAGCTCGAGGCCGGCGAGTGTGGCCGGCGAGAAGAGCGGCGTCATGCAGCTACCCCGCCCGGCCGGGCGCGCCCGGGCTCCCCTAGCCGGCGACCACCACCGCCAGCCGCTCCAGCGCCTCGCCCCACCAGCTCTGCATGTGCCGGGCCTCGGCGCTCGAGGAGAGGCGGCCGTGCTGGATGGTGACCACGGTTCGACCCTCGCGCTTGGAGTAGAAGCGGGCCTCGAACCAGCTCCCACGGTCGCCCCACGAGAAGCGGATGGAGGTGGGTTTCTGGGCGGTGCGCACCTCGAGGGCCGCGGCGCCGGTCAGCCAGCGCTTGCGTTGCTTGCCGTTGCTGAAGGCGGTGAAGCAGGCCTCGGGGGTCGCGGCGAGGGTCCGGCTCTTGCTGATCTCGAAGCCGCTGAGCTTCTCGTGCTGCTCGCGCAGGCCTCGGGCCTGCTCATAGCCGACGGCCACCGTCTGCGCCCACCAGCCGTCGAGACCGTGGGCGTTGTGCAGCCAGCGCGCGATGGCCGAGTGCGGAAGCTCGATCGCCGCCTTGTCGTCGAGGATCGCCAGCCACTCCTCCCAGCGCTTGCCGGTGCGCTCGGCGATCGTCTCGTTGCCGACCCCGGCCAGCTGCTCGATGCGCTCCGCCTCGGGCTCGACCGGCGGTTTCGGGGCGGCCTTGCCGCGCGTCGCTGGCTTCTTGGCCGCCACCTTCCTCGGCCTCGCCTCAGCCACCGCTTTCTTGGACGCCACCCTCCGGGCTGCGGCTCGCTTCCCCGTCGCTTTCTTCGCCTTGGCCACGCTCGCCTCCTGGATTCGAGGAGGGAGTATCCCACGCCAAGGCGCCGTTGTCAGCGAGCGATGGGGGCACGTGCGGCCGCGGCGACGGCCAGCGTGGGCGTGGTGCTGGACGGATCGGCAACAATCAACTCTTTACTCAGGACCCCCGCTGAGTTATAAATCGCTCCCGGCACCGAAGCACCACGGTCCACCACACTGGAGGTCGAGATGTTGCCCAAGATCGCTTTCGTCGTCGCGATGACCCTGCTGGCGGGAGCCGCCCAGGGCCTGACAACCATCGAGAAGCCGCCGGACGTGGGACCGTTCTGGAATCCGCTCAGCCCGAACGGCGGCACCTACGTCTACGCCGACTGCTTCATCGCCCCGGCGGGCGTTGATATCCACGTCCAGAGCCTGGGCACGTGGCTGCTGGACCAGGCGCCGGGTGGCGAGCCGGGCGGCGGACTGACCAGGGAAGGCTTCGTCCCCCAGGGCGGCGCACCCCCGACCGTAAGGTTCGAGATCTGGGGCGATACCCCACCGGGACCGGACGCCGGCAACGTCCTGGCCACCACGGGATCGATCCAGCCCGCCCCCGCCGGGCTCGATTTCGTCGAAGCGCCCGTGCTGCCGGGAGCGACGGCGCTGACGCCCGGCACCAGGTACTGGTTCGCCGCCACGGTCGTGGGCGAGGCGGGTGACGGCTCCTACCAAACCGGCGGACACACCCAGAACAGCGTCTACGTCGACAACTGCACCTTCTGGTACTCCAACGATCCGGCCGGCATCTTCTTCGACGGCCAGAACCTCACTCCGGAGATGGCCTTCTCGGTCACCCTCGACGACGTGCCCGTGCCCGTGGAGCTGATGTCGTTCGAGGTCGAGTGACGCGGTAGGCGCTACCCGGCCTTCTCGGCCGCGACCCACTCGTGGATGTGGGTCTCGAGCACCGAGAGCGGCACGGCGCCGTTGACCAGCAGCTGGTCGTGGAAGGAGCGGATGTCGAAGGCTGGCCCGAGCTCGCGCTCGGCGTAGGCGCGCAGTTCCTTGATCTTCAACTCGCCGATCTTGTAGGCCAGCGCCTGGCCCGGCCAGACGATGTAGCGGTCGACCTCGACGACGATGTCGTGCTCGGCCTTGCCGGTGTTGGCGATGAAGTAGTCGATGGCCTGCTGACGGCTCCAGCCGAGGGAGTGCATGCCGGTGTCGACGACGAGGCGGATGGCGCGCCAGATCTCGTAGGTGAGCTGGCCGAACTTCGAGTAGGGATCCTTGTAGAACCCCATCTCGGTACCCAGGCTCTCTGCGTAGAGGCCCCAGCCCTCGAAGAAGGCCGTCTCGCCGCCGAAGCGCCGGAACCAGGGCATGTCCTCGACCTCCTGCTGCAGGGAGATCTGCAAGTGGTGACCCGGCACCGCCTCGTGCAGCGTCAAGGCCTCCATCTCCCACTTGGGCCGCTCGTCGAGTTTGTAGGTGTTGGCGAAGAACTGCCCGGGCCGGCCGGCCTCGAGGCTGCCCGGCTCGTAGTAGGCGGTGGTCTGGGACGGCGCCATGAAGTCGGGCACCGGGGTGACCCCGTACGGCACCCGCGGCAAGGTGCCGAAGAGCTTGATCAGCTCGGGGTCGGCGCGCTTCGAGATGTCGCGATAGCCGGCCAGGAGATCCTCGGGCTTGGTGTAATAGAACTGGGGATCGGTGCGCAGGAACTCGGTGAAGGCGGCGAAGTCGCCGCTGAAGCCCGATCCGGCGATGACGCGGTCCATCTCGGCGCGGATGCGGGCGACCTCGGAGAGACCGAGGTCGTGGATCTGCTGCGGGGTCAAGTCGGTCGTCGTCATCTGCTTCACGTTGTAGGCGTACCAGGCCTCGCCGTCAGGTAGCTCCCCGGCGGCGATCGACTGGCGGGCGGCGGGCAGGTACTGCTCGACCAGGAAGACGTGGAGCTCGCGGTAGGCGGGAGCGACGCTCTCCGTGTAGGCCGCCACCGCCGCGCCGCGCAACCGTTCCGACTCGGTCGCGCCGAGGGAATCGGGGAGCTGCGTGAAGGGCACGAGCAGGGCGCTCGCCAGCGGGTCGGCCGGCGTCAGGGCCTCGACCTGCCCTGGCACGTCGCGCAGCGTCACCTGCGGCGGCGTCACTCCCGCCGCCAGACCCCGTCGCATGGCCTCGATGTCGTTGGCGATCAAGGTCGGGATGCCGGAGAGTCGCGACAGGATGTTCTCGACTTGGGCGACCGAGCCGGTCGGCATCATGGCGAAGAGCTGGGCCGGCTGTTGCTGCACGCCGGAGAGCTGGGTGATCGGCAGGAGCTCCTCCGGGAAGCGCTGGCCCTCGACCTGTTCCGGGAGATCCTGGAGCAACAGGTCGTAGTTGAGCCGGTCGGCGCCGGCGAGATCGGCGCGCGGGATCGTCTGCAGCACCTCGACGGCGCGCCGCAGGTCGGCGTCGCGCAGCTCATTGGCGGCGAGCGAGTTGTCCGTCCACCGCCCGTGGTCCCCGGGGTAGCCGATGTAGGTCGCGAACTCCGGGAACTCGTTCATCGCGTAGTCGAAATAGATCTGGATGAAGTCGGCGAGGCGTTCGCTGGCGGACTTGCCGGCGGCGTTGGCGGCCAACCCCTCGACGCGCTCCAGGATCGCCGCGCGCTGGGTCGCGTAGTCGTCGGCAGCGGCGGGCAGGGCGGCGAGGGCGAGCATGGCGGCCAGGACGGTCAGACGATGCATGAGACTCTCCTCCGGACGGTCCATCGAGGGACGGGGCATTCTACGCAGCGGGCGTGGGCGAGTTTCGGAGCCCGCCCCGCCCGGCTCTAGAACAGCGCGTAGATGAAGGGGGCGAGGGCGGAGCTCTCCGTGGTGACGAGGAGCACGCCGACGAGGACCAGCACCAGGGCGACCGGCACCAGCCACCATTTCTTGCGGGCCCGGAGGAACCCCCAGAAGTCGGCGAGGAAGGAGCCCACGGCCATGGGGGACGGAGCTTAGCGCAGGAGCTCCTCCGCGAGCAGGTGGTCGCGGAGGGCCTCCGCCGCCATGCGATGCGCGAGCTCGTTGGGGTGGGCGTCGCTGAAAGGCTCCAAGGCGAGCCGGCGGGGGTCGACTCCCCGGTAGGCCGGCAGCAGGTCGAGCACCCGGAACCCCCGCCAGCGGGCTTCCGCCCCGACCACCTCGTTGAGCGAACGGTACGAGTAGCGGGAGTCGAGCGGCCCGTCGAAGATCGGGAAGAGGACGACGACGACCGGGATGCCGCGCTCGGCGGCGAGGTCGCGCAATCGATCGAGGGCGGCGCGGGCGGCGTTCCAGCCCGGCTGGGTGTAGAGGAGCCGGTAGTGGGTGAGGAAGGCTCGGCGCTGTCGGGTGTTCTCCAGACGTTCCCAGGCGAGCGCGTACAGCCGACTGGCACGGCCGAGGACTCGGCTCGTCCCTTTCGGCTTGCGGCGCTCGAGCGGCGCCCGCAGCTCGTCGTGTCGTCGGCCTGGCGGAGGCTCGGCGTCGTTCAAGACGTAGGCGAGGAGGATCAGGTCCGGGGCGAGTCGATCCACGCGCCGGCGCAGCGCCTCCACCTCCTGCACCGTGCCCCAGCCCGGCCGGGCGATCGTCTCGACCTCGACGGGCCTCGCGAGCTCCGCCCGCGCCAGCAGGCGCTCGAGCCGTGCCGGCCAGGCGTCCTCGGCATAGACCCCAGCGCCCCAGGTGAACGAGTCGCCGAGCGCCACGATGCGGAAGGCCGCCTCCGTGCGCGGCCGGGGCGGCCGGCGGAAGTCGGGCTCGTGCCACTCACTCTGGTGACGCTCCGCCACACGCGTGGGTCGCCGCGGCGGCGACTTCCCACCCACCGCCCGCAGCACGACCTCGACGAGGCCCAACGCCAGCAGCAGCCCGAGCCCGGCCGCCAGGAGCCGGAAAGCCGCCTCGCGGCCGAGAAAAAGACGCGGGCTCACTCGTCGACCCGCAAGATCGCCAGGAAGGCCTCCTGCGGGATCTCGACCGCGCCGACCTGCTTCATGCGCTTCTTGCCCTCCTTCTGTTTCTCCAGGAGCTTGCGCTTGCGGGTGATGTCGCCGCCGTAGCACTTGGCGATCACGTCCTTGCGCAGCGCCTTGACCGTCGAGCGGGCGATGACCTTCGAGCCGATCGCCGCCTGGAGGACCACCTCGAAGAGCTGGCGCGGGATGAGCTCCTTCATCTTGTCGACCAGGGCCTTGCCCTTGGCGTAGGCCTTGTCGCGGTGGACCATGAGCGAGAGGGCGTCGACCGGATCGCCGTTGATGAGGATGTCGAGCTTGACGACCTCGCTCGGGCGATAGTCGGCGAGCTCGTAGTCGAACGAGGCGTAGCCGCGCGACACCGACTTCAGCTTGTCGTAGAAGTCGTGGATCACCTCGGCCAGCGGGAAGTCGTACTCGATCAAGACGCGGTCGGAGGCGAGGTACTGGAGGCTTCGTTGCTCGCCCCGCCGGTCCTGGGAGAGCGCCAGGATGCCGCCCACGAAGTCGGCGCGGGTGACGATCGTCGCGCGGATGGTCGGCTCCTCGATCGAAGCGATGCGGCCGAGGTTGGGGAGCTGAGCGGGCGAGGAGATCTCGAGCCGCTCGCCGTCCGTGGTGTTGACCCGGTAGCGCACGCCGGGCGCGGTGGTGATCAGGTCGAGGTCGAACTCGCGCTCCAGACGCTCCTGGATGACCTCCATGTGGAGGAGCCCGAGGAAGCCGCAGCGGAAGCCGAAGCCCAGAGCCGTCGAGCTCTCGGGCTCGAAAGAGAAGGAGGCGTCGTTCAAGCGCAGTTTCTCGACCGCGTCGCGCACGTTCTCGTAGTCGTCGGCCTTAACCGGGAAGAGGCCGGCGAAGACCATCGGCTTGATCTCCTGGAAGCCCGGGTAGGGCGTCGTCGTCGGCCGCGCGTCGTGGGTGATGGTGTCGCCGATCTGCGCCTGGATCAGATCCTTGATGCCGGCGAAGAGGTAGCCCACCTCGCCGACCGACAACCGCTCGACCGTCTGCGGCTTGGGGCGGAAGACGCCGAGCTCGTCGACCTCGTAGACGCGGCCGGAGGCCATGAGCCGAATGCGCTCGCCGCGCCCTACCGTGCCGTCGCGAACGCGCACCAGACAAGCCACCCCGCGGTAGGGGTCGTACCAGGAGTCGAAGAGGAGGGCCTTCAAGGGCGCCTCCGGGTCGCCCTGTGGCGGCGGGATGTCGGCGACGATGCGCTCGAGGACCTCCGCGATGCCTTCGCCGCTCTTGGCGGAGGTCAAAACGGCGCCGTGCGCGTCGATCCCGATGACCTGCTCGATCTGGTCGACCACCTTGTCCGGGTCGGCCGAGGGGAGGTCGATCTTGTTGATGACCGGGAGCAGGGCGAGGTTGCCGTCGACGGCGAGGTAGGCGTTGGCCAGGGTCTGCGCCTCGACCCCCTGCGAGGCGTCGACCACCAGGAGCGCCCCCTCGCAGGCGGCGAGGCTCCGCGAGACCTCGTAGGAGAAGTCGACGTGGCCGGGGGTGTCGATCAGGTTGAAGACGTACT
>CAYXXN010000089.1:1519-11845 GCA_964469055.1 uncultured Thermoanaerobaculia bacterium | reverse complement strand
CGCCGCGATCCTCCTGACCCTCGTCTTCGGCCGCTTCTTCTGCGGCTGGGCCTGCCACCTGGTGGCCCTCCAGGACCTCTGCCGCTGGCTCTTGGAGAAGCTGGGCCACCGGCCGCAGCCCCTGCGCTCGCGGCTCCTCAAGTTCGTGCCGGTCATCGCCTTCCTTTACATGTTCGTCTGGCCGGCGGTCTATCGCCTGTGGATCGGCGACTCGTTCGACCACGTCGGCTACGAGTGGACCACCTCGGAGTTCTGGTCGACCTTCCCGGGCTGGATCGTCGGCGGCGCGACGTTCTTGATCTGCGGCTTCGCGGCCGTCTACTTCCTGGGCGCCAAGGGCTTCTGCACCTACGCCTGCCCCTACGGCGCCGTCTTCGGCGCCGTCGAGCGGCTCTCGCCCTTCCGCATCCGGGTCACCGACGCCTGCCAGCACTGCGGCCACTGCACCTCGGTCTGCACCTCGAACGTGCGCGTGCACGAGGAGGTCGCCACCTACGGCATGGTCGTCGACAGCGGCTGCATGAAGTGCATGGACTGCGTCTCGGTGTGTCCGAACGACGCCCTCTACTACGGCGCGGGCCCGTTGCCGCTGTTGACGAAGGCGCGGACCGAGATCCCGGAGCGACGTTATCCACTGAGCTGGTGGGAAGAGGCCCTTCTGGCCGTGGCCTTCGCGATGGCGTTCTTCGTCTTCCGCGGCCTCTACGGCGCGGTGCCCTTCCTGATGGCGCTCGGCCTGGCCGGTGTGCTGGCCTACCTGGTGCTGGTGACGGCGCGAGTGGTGGTGCGGCCCGCGCTCGCGGTCAAAGGGGTACGGCTCAAGAACGGCGGCCGCCTGCGGCCAGCGGGGTGGATATTCCTCGCCGCGATGACCGGAGTGGCGCTACTCTGGGCGCACAGCGCCGCCGTGCAGACCAGCGCTCTTCTGGGCATGCGCGCCTACGCCAGGACCGCCGACCTGCGCGCCGCGGCGCTCGACTTGACGCAGCCGCGGCGCAGCTTGAGCGGCGCCGAACGCGCCAGCGTCGAGCGGGCCTTCGCTCACCTGAATCGGTTGCACGTCTGGGGTCTGCTGGCGGCACCCGGCAACGCGGCGCGACTGGCCTGGCTCCACTGGCTGCGTGGTTCCTCGGACGGCCTCGCGGTCGCGGTGAGCGAGGCCCTGGCCCACGGCGAGGCGCCGGCCGAGATGCACCAGCTCCTGGGCCGCGACGCCTGGGCCCGCCGCGACGCCTTTGCGGCCGTGGCCGCCTACGAGAAGGCGATCGCCGCGGCGCCCACGCAGCCGCGCCCCTACCTCGCCCTCGGGCTGGTGCTGGCCGAGAGCGGCCGTCCGGCCGAGGCCGCCGCTGCCTTCGAGCGCGGCCTCGCGGCGGTGCCGCGCGCCGTCGACCTCGCCTACAACGCCGGGCTGGCGCGGGCCCTGGCGGGGGAGCCGGAGGCGGCGATGCGCAGCTTCGAGCGCGCCCTGGAGCTCGCCCCGGGGCACCTGCCGGCGCGCGAGAACCTGGCCGGGGTGCTGGCCAGCCAGGGTCGCTTCGACGAGGCGGTCGAGCACTATCGGCGGGCTCTGGTCGTGAACCCCAGCGACGCGGACACTCGGCTGCTGCTCGCTCGCGCCCTGGCCGCCGCCGGCCGCCGCGACGAGGCTCTGGCCGAGGTCGAGCGGAGCCTGCAACTGGCGCCGGCGAGTGAGCGGTCTATAATGCTGCGGCACGAGCTCGAGTCGCAGGGCGCGGAGTGAAGCGGACAGCCCACGACCGGGCCCGCCGCCCCGGGCCGAGCAGCCCCCCTAGTCCAACCCGGCCGCGGAGCGGAGCCTCATGATCTCGCGTGGGAAAAGAGCGAAACAGCTTTCGAGTAGGGGAGTGCTCGGTCTGTTGGTGGGAGGAGTCCTCAGCGCGCTGCCCGCGGCGGCGCAGACCGAGGACGAATTCCGTGCCAAGTTCGAGTCGGAGGCGCTGGCCATCGGCCAGACGACCTCGGAGCGACCCGGCGACGGTGCCTCGACGGGACCCGACGTCACGGTGATCTACCTGACGGACGTCGACAACTACACGAGCGGCGGCGGGTCAGTGCGCGCCTACGCGCTGGGCACCACCTCGTGCAACGTGGGGACCGAACCCGTGGCCTGGTGCGACGACGGCGGCGGCTGCGGCGGCGGGATGGGCGACGAGGACCATCCCGTCATCGGCCAGAACCTCTACCGCTTGAAGAGCGGCCGCTTCGAGCAGATCGGCATGAGCTGGCTGAAGCATGGCTTCGTGTCGACCAACAGCTTCGACGGCGCCTGCGGGAGCTGCAAGCAGCCGCCGTTCGGCGGCGATCAGCTCGGCGTGGGCTGCACCGACACCTACGGCGCCGGCCTGAACGGCTCGCGGCCCTTGGGGATGCGCTCCGAGGTCAACGCCACGACCGGCCTGTTCCCGTTCCCGGAGACCTTCGTCCCCTTCCCGCTGCCGATCGACCAGCGCATTCAGGTGGCGGAGGCGGACCTCGATCCGGCCCAGAATCCGGGCGCCATGTACTGGATGGAGGGGCAGTACGTGACTGGCGACGACGCGCTGGAGGGCAACGGGCTCAACAACGCTTCGTACAGGAGCGCGACCGTCGGCAGCCTGCCGAGCCTCACCATCTCGCTCACTGGTTCGACGGTGCGCGAGGTGTCCGCCCTCGCCGCCTGGCAGGCGGCCGACGCAGCCGTCGAGCTCGCCAACGCCGAGCTTTCCGGCTCGGTGCCGGTGCAGCGCTTCGAGGCCGCCCGTCGCGTGACGCAGAGCCTCGATGGCGCCTCCTGGCATTACGAGATCGCGGTCCGCAACACGAACTCGGACCGGAGTGGCCGTGCCCTACTCGTGCAGTTCCCCCAGGCCGTGGTCATCACCAACGCCGGCACGCACGACATCCCCCATCACTCCGGCGAGCCGTACTCGACCGCGGACTGGACGACCACGGTGGACGCCGACCGCGTGCGCTGGGAGACGGAGGCGTTCGCCGTCAACGAGAACGCTAACGCCCTGCGCTGGGCGACGATGTTCAGCTTCTGGTTCGACGCCGACGCGCCGCCCGACGACGTCCTCTGGCGACTCGAGCTGTTCAAGCCCGGCTTGCCGACCACGGTCGACATCCCGTTCCCGGGCGCGGGAGGCTTGCTGTTCGAGGACGACTTCGAGACCGGCGACACCGGGGAGTGGGACCAGACGGTCAACTGATGGCGGTTGAAAACTGATTCTGGGTAAGGAAACAACTGATCTGGGTACCAGCATGAACCCACAAAGACCTTTGAACCCCTACCTGAAAGCCGCCGTCGCGATAGCTGTTCTCCTGCTGCCGGCGTCAGCCGGCGGCGAGACCAAGGCGGACTTCGCGGCTAAGCTCGAGTCCGAGCTGTTGACGATCGGCCAGACCGCTTCGGAGCGGCCTGGCGAGGGCACCTCGAGCGGCCCGGACGTGACGGTCATCTACTTGACCGACGTCAGCCACTACACGAGCGGCGGGGCGGTCGACGGAAAGCGCGCCTACGCCCTCGGCACCACCTCCTGCAACGTCGGGGACGAGCCGGTGGCCTGGTGCGACAGCGGCGGATGCGGCTTCGGCATGGGCGACGAGGACCATCCGGTCATCGCCCAGAACCTCTTTCGGTTGCAGGAAGGCCGCTTCGAGCAGATCGGCATGAGCTGGTTGAAGCACGGATTCCTTTCGACCAACAGCTTCGACGGCGCCTGCGGGAGCTGCCAGCAGCCGCCCGCCGGCGGCAGCCAGCTCGGCGTGGGCTGCACCGACACCTACGGCTCGGGGTTGAACGGCTCGCGGCCGCTCGGCATGCGCTCGGAGGTCAACTCGACGACGGGCCTGTTTCCGTTCCCCTACACGGACATGTGCCAGGGTGGTGGCTGCCCGACAGCGATCGAGCAGCGAATCCAGGTGCTGCAAGACGATCTCGACCCAGTCCTCAACCCGGGCGCTCTCTACTACATGGAAGGCCAGTACGTCACCGGCGACGACGCCCTCGAAGGCAACGGCCTGAACAACGCCTCGTACAAGCGAGCGACCGTGAACGTGAGCACCTACTCGATCAGTTTGACCGGCTCGACGATCCGCGAGCTCTCCGCGCTCTACGCCTGGCAAGCCGCCGACCTGGGTGTGGAGATCGCCAACGCCGACGTCCAGGCGCTGGGCTCGCCCGTGCAGCGCTTCGAGGCGGCGCGCAGGGTGAGGCCCGCCCCGGCCGGCGGCTACCACTACGAGATCGTGGTCCGTAACATGAACTCGGACCGCAGCGCTGGCGGCCTGCTGGTGCAGTTCCCGGGTGGGGCGACGATCACCAACGTGGGCTTCCGCGACGTCGACCACCACTCGGGCGAGCCCTACGCGACCACGGACTGGACCTCCGCCGTGGCCGACGGGGGATCGAGCGTCCATTGGTTCACCGACGACTTCGGGACCGACCCCAACGCCAACGCCCTGCGTTGGGGGACGTCGTTCACCTTCCGCTTCGACGCCGACCGGCCGCCCGAGAAAGAGCAGTACCTGCTCGAGCTGTTCAAACCGGGACAGCCATCCACGGTGCCGATCCCGTTCGTCGGCGCCACGGTGTTCGCGGACGGGTTCGAGAGCGGCGGCACCGCCGCCTGGGACGAGACGACGAACTAGGTCTGGGCGGCGAGCGCCGTCCGCAGGCCTTCCTCGAGACGGCGGAGAACCGCCGGGGCCAGTGGCTCGGCGACCAGCACGCCGACGGTGAAGAGCCCGAGCTCGCTGTCGACCAGCAGGAGCTGCAGGCGCTCGCCAGCCACGTCGAGCAGCACGCCGCTGCCCAGACGCTGGCTCGAGCGGTCATTGATGCGTTGCAGCAGGCGAGTCACGGCCGAGCCGATGGCCATCAGGTCGTGCTCGGAGGCCTCGCCGGCGAGGGGCAGGCCATCGCGGTCGGCGACGAAGGGCCGGCGTCCGCCGACGGCGGCCGCCAGCCACTCCAGGTAGGCGTCCAGCCGCTCGCCAAGCTCGCCGGTGGGCGGCGCGAAGGGCTCGAGCGAGGGCACCGGCGGCGTCGGAACGATCGCGGGCGGCTCGCCGGCAGCCCGGGTCCACCCCGGCGACACGCGGGGGATCGGCGAGACTCCCGAGACGGCGCCGGCGCCCGGCAGCAGGCTCAACCCCGGCAGCGCGTCGAGGCGCGGCGGGGCCTCCGACGCCGGCGCGCTCACGCCGAGCCGTCCCAGGGCGCTGGCGAGAGCCGCCGGATCAGTCCACCAGAGGGACGACATCGTCCTCGCCGGGGTGCTCGAGCCCCAGCCGCGATTCCACCTCGGCCGCCAGGCGGTCGAAGACCGAGGCGACGGCCGGTGGCCGACGTCGCGACAGGAGCTGTACGGGAACGCCGTGGGCGCTCGCCTTCAGGAACACCGGGTCGCGGGGCAGGAAGCCGTCGAGCACCACCTCGGGCGGCAGCCGGTTCCAGATCTCCTGCACGGTGGCGAGCGAGATCGGGTCGCGCGACTGCACCATGGTGAGGACGATCCCGAGCAGCCCGAGGCCGGTCTCCTCGCGGATGGCCGAGAGCCCGTCGAGCGTGCCTTGGAGCGTGCGCAGCGACAGCGGCTCGGCCTGCACCGGCACCAGCACCGAGGAGACGCGGCGCAGCACGGTCTCGGTGCGGTCGCCGAGGCCCGAGGCGGTGTCGAAGAGCACCAGGTCGAAGCGGCCGGCGACGCCGGCGAGGAGCGTGTCGAGGCCGCTCGCCATCTCCTCGATCCGCGTCCGCGCGCGGCCGCAGGGCACGAAGGAGAGCTCCGGCAGCTTCGTCCCGACGACCACGTCGTCGAAGCTCGCCGCGCCCAGGGCCAGCTCGCTGATGCCGGCCGTGGCTCCCACCTCGCGGTTGAGCGACAGCGAGATGGCCCCCTGCGGGTCGGTGTCGACGATCAGCGTGCGCCAGCCGCGGCGGGCCAGCGCCAAGCCGAGGTTGAGCACCAGGGTGGTCTTCCCGACGCCGCCCTTCTCGCTCGCCACCGCCACGCGGCGCTCGCCGCCCGGCAACGGCGCCCAGGCGGTCATCGGTCGCGTCTCCGGCTCCATGCTCTGGCTCCCCCCCAAGTCGCGTTAGGCCTCTTCCATCAGCAGGCCGAGCAGGTCGGAGACCGAGATCGTTCCGACCAGCTCGCCACCGTCGCTGACGAAGAGGCGATGGAGGCCCCCGTCGAGCAGGCCCTTGGCGATCTCCGCCACCGGCGCCTCGCTGGGGACCGAATAGATCTCCGGGGTCATGACCTCGCGCACCGTCGCCGCAGGCGGAGGCGGCTCGGCGCCGGGCGCTGGGGCCGCCGAGCGACTCTCGACCAGAGCCGCCAGCAGATCGGAGGCGGTGACCACGCCCAGGAGCTGGCCCTCCGCATCGCGCACCACGGCGCCGGTGATGTCGTTGTCGAGCAGGAAGGCGGCGGCCTCGGTGAGCGCCCAGTCAGGGGCGACGCTCAAGACGTCGGGCGTCATCAGGTCGCGGGCGACGATGGGTCGCACTGGATGTCTCCGGCGAGAGCCTGCGCCGCGGCCGAGCCACCTCCGGGCACGCCTCCCGCGCTCCTTCCGTTACGAGCCCGCCGATCATAGCCAAAGGGTGGAAGGAGGACAGCGGAATCGCTAGCATCCCCCGTCATGCCCAACTTGAAGCAGGCGCTGTTCCTGGCCCTCGGCCTCGTCGCCGTCTTCTATGTCTGGATCTTCTGGCGCGGCCTCCGGCGGGCGGCGGCGAGCCAGTCGATCCAGCCGACCCCGCGCCTCCTGGGCATCGGGGCGATCACCAACTTCTTCGACACGTTGGGCATCGGGTCGTTCGCCACGACGACCTCTTTCTTCAAGCTGTGGAAGCTGGTGGACGACCGCATCGTGCCGGGGACCTTGAACGTAGGCCACACCTTGCCCACCCTCGCCCAGGCCTTCATCTATATCGCCATCATCGAGGTCGACGTGGTCACCCTCGCCCTGATGATCGCGGCGGCGGTGGCGGGCGCCTGGCTGGGTGCCGGTGTCGTCGCCCGCTGGCCGCGGCGCAAGGTGCAGGTGGGGATGGGGCTCTGCCTGCTGGGCGCGGCGACGCTGATGCTGATGACCCAGCTGAAGGTCGTGCCGGGCGGCGGTGAGGCCCTGAACCTGGAGGGTACCAAGCTCGCCTTGGGGCTCACCGGCAACTTCGTGCTGGGAGCGCTGATGACCCTGGGGATCGGCCTCTACGGCCCGTGCCTCATCCTGGTGAGCTTGCTGGGCATGGCCCCGACGGCCGCCTTCCCGATCATGATGGGAGCCTGCGCGTTCCTGATGCCGGTGGCGAGCGCCCGGTTCATCAAGGCCGAGAGCTACCATCCCCAGGCCTCGCTCGGCCTCGGTCTAGGCGGGCTGCCGGCGGTGCTGATCGCCGCTTTCCTGGTCAAGTCCTTGCCGCTCGCCGCGGTGCGCTGGTTGGTCGTCGTGGTCGTTGTCTACACGGCCGTCGCTCTCCTGCGCTCGGCGCGGCAGGAGGCCAAGGGCGCGGTGGTCGCGCCGACGGTAGGAGTCGGGAAGGCGGAAGGGGACGTGATAGAGGTCGACGTCAACGTCCGCGTCCGCCGACCTTGACCAACGCGCTAAGTACATATCTAATACTTACATGAAGAGAAGCCTGGTGCAGGCTGGGGGCTCACTCGCGGTGACCCTCCCTGCCGAGGTCGTAAAGGAGTTCCACCTCGAGAAAGGGATGGAGGTGGAGGTCTCCGTGCATCCGCTGACGGGCGCGGTGACGATCCGCCCCGGCGTGAAGTACTTCGAGGACGGGAAAGTGACGCCGAGGTTCCGGGAGCTGGTGGACGAGCTATTGGCCAAGCGCTCGAAGCTCTATCGAGACCTCGCGCAGTGACGGTCTACCTGTCGCTGGAGCAGGTGCTCCACCTGCACGAGGAACAGATCGCGGCGTTCGGCGGCTCTTCAGGCGTGCGAGACGGCGGCGGCCTGGAAGCGGCCATCGCCCGGCCGCAGGCAACGTTCGGCGGGGAGGATCTGTATCCCGACCTCGCCGCGAAGGCCGCCGCGCTCCTGCACTCGCTGGTGATGAACCATCCGTTCGTCGATGGCAACAAGCGGGCCGGCGCGATGGCCGCGGAGTTGTTCCTGCACGTGAACGACAACGACTTGGAGGCCTCGGACGACGCGCTGTTCGAGCTGACCCTCGCCACCGCCCGCGGCGAGCTCTCGGCCGAGGAGCTGGCGATCTGGTTCCGGCAGCGCACCCGTCAGCGGGAGCGCTAGGGGGTAGACTCCCGCCGCCGGATGCCCCGCCGCAGCGACATCCACTCCATCCTGGTTCTCGGGTCCGGGCCGATCGTCATCGGCCAAGCGTGCGAGTTCGACTACTCGGGCACCCAGGCCTGCCGGGCACTGAAGGCCGAGGGCTTCCGGGTCGTGCTGGTGAACTCCAACCCGGCGACCATCATGACCGACCCGGAGTTCGCCGACGCCACCTACATCGAGCCGCTGGTGCCCGACATCGTCGAGCGCATCATCGAGCGCGAGCGCCCCGACGCCGTCCTGCCCACGGTCGGGGGCCAGACCGGCATCAACCTGACGGTGGCGCTCGCCGAGCGCGGCACCCTCGAACGGCTGGGCGTCGAAGTGCTGGGGGCCGGCATTGAGGCCCTGCGCCTGGGCGAGGACCGCCTGCTCTTCAAACAGGCGATGGAGGAGGTCGGCCTCCGGGTGCCCAAGAGCGGCTACGCCGGGGGTCTCGAGGAGGCGCGCGCCATCGCCGCCGAGATCGGCTACCCGCTGATCATCCGCCCGAGCTTCACCCTGGGGGGCGAGGGCGGCGGCACGGTCTACAACCGCGACGAGCTGGACGAGCTGGTGGAGGCGGCGCTCGAGGCGAGCCCCGCCCACCGCGTGCTGCTCGAGCAATCGGTCTTGGGGTGGAAGGAGTTCGAGCTCGAGGTGATGCGCGACCGGGCGGACAACGCCATCGTCGTTTGCTCGGTCGAGAACGTCGACGCCATGGGGGTGCACACCGGGGACTCGATCACCGTGGCGCCCCAGCAGACGCTCTCCGACCGCGAGTACCAGGCGATGCGCGACGACGCCTTCAAGGTCATCCGCCGGGTCGGGGTGGCGACCGGGGGCTCGAACATCCAGTTCGCCGTGGATCCTGCGACCGGGGAGCGGGTGGTCATCGAGATGAACCCCCGCGTCTCCCGCAGCTCGGCGCTGGCCTCGAAGGCGACGGGGTTCCCGATCGCCAAGATCGCCGCGCTCCTGGCGGTGGGCTACACGCTGGACGAGATCGCCAACGACATCACCGGCAAGACCACCGCCGCCTTCGAGCCCTCCCTCGACTACACGGTGGTCAAGATCCCGCGCTGGGCGTTCGAGAAGTTCCCGGCCACGGCGCCGGTGCTCGGTACCTCGATGAAGTCGGTGGGGGAGGTGATGGCGATCGGCGCCACGTTCCGCGAGGCGCTGATGAAGGGCCTCTCCTCGCTCGAGCTCGACGGCGATCTTGCCGCCCGCGAGGCGCGGATGGAGGATCCCGTTCTGCTGCGTCAGCGGCTGGCCACCCCCAACTGGCAGCGCCTCTTCGCCGTCTTCGCCGCCCTGCGCCAGGGGTGGTCGGTCGCGGAGGTGGCGGCGGCGAGCCAGATCGACCCCTGGTTCCTGTGCGAGATGCGGGAGGTGGTCGATCTCGAGGCCGAGCTCGCCTGCTGGGACCTGGCGAGCGCTCCGCCGGAGCTGCTGCGCCGCGCCAAGGAGTCGGGGCTCTCGGATGCCCGCGTGGCGCAGCTCATGGCGGCAGGGGAGGGCGCCGTGCACGCTCGCTTGGCGGAGCTCGGTGTGCGCCGCGTCTACAAGCGGGTGGACACCTGCGCCGCCGAGTTCCCGGCCCTGACGCCCTATCTCTACTCGACCTACGGCGCCGAGGACGAGGCCGACCCCAGCGACCGTCCGAAGGTGATGATCCTGGGCTCGGGCCCCAACCGCATCGGCCAGGGCATCGAGTTCGACTACTGCTGCGTGCACGCCGCCTACGCGCTTTCGGCCGCCGGCTACGAGACCATCATGGTCAACTGCAACCCGGAGACCGTGTCGACCGACTACGACACCTCCGACCGGCTCTACTTCGAGCCGCTCACCTTGGAGCACGTCCTGGCGATCGTCGAGCGCGAGCGGCCGCAGGGCGTCATCGTGCAGCTCGGCGGCCAGACGCCTCTGAAGCTCGCTCGAGGTCTCGAGGCCGCCGGCGTGCCGATCTGGGGGACTTCGCCGGAGGCCATCGACCATCTCCCGCGGAGGTGACCGAGGCCTTCTGGT
>CAYXXN010000089.1:0-1509 GCA_964469055.1 uncultured Thermoanaerobaculia bacterium | reverse complement strand
GCTCGTCGAGATGGGGATCCGCCAGCCGGAGAACGGCACCGCGACCTCGCTCGCCGAGGGCTTGGAAGTGGCGCGCGGCATCGGCTTCCCGGTGCTGGTGCGGCCGAGCTACGTGCTGGGCGGCCGCGCCATGGCGATCTGCTACGACGAGGCGACGCTCGCGCAGTACCTCGAGCTCGCCGCGGAAGTCTCGCCGGGCCAGCCGGTCCTCCTCGACCGCTTCCTCGACGACGCCTTCGAGGTCGACCTCGACCTCCTCTGCGACGGCGAGCGGGCGGTCGTGGCGGGCGTGCTGCAGCACATCGAGGAGGCGGGGATCCACTCCGGCGACTCGGCGGCCGTGCTGCCGCCCTACAAGGTGGCCCCCAAAGACGTGGACGAGATGCGCGGCATCGCCCGCCGCCTCGCCCTGCGCTTGGGGGTCGTGGGGCTGATGAACGTCCAGTTCGCCCTCCACCGCGGCCTGGTCTACGTGCTCGAAGTCAACCCGCGGGCCTCGCGCACGGTGCCCTTCATCGCCAAGGCGGTGGGCGTGCCGTTGGTGGCGATCGCCGCGCGGGTGATGGCCGGCGAGACCCTCGCCGAGATCGGCTTCACCGAGGAGCCACCGGTGCCCGGGGTCTTCGTCAAGGCGCCCGTCTTCCCCTTCCGTCGCTTTCCCGGCGTCGACCCGGTGCTGGGACCGGAGATGAAATCGACGGGCGAGGTGATGGGCATCTCGCACGACTTCGGCGCCGCCTTCGCCAAGGCCTGGATCGCCGCCGGCCACCGGCTGCCGCTCGCCGGCACCGCCTTCCTCTCCGTCCACGACCGCGACAAGCCGGGCCTGCTGCCGGTGGCGCAGGGGCTGGCGCGGCTGGGTTTCCGGCTGGCGGCCACCGCCGGCACGGCCGAGTTCCTCGGCCGACAGGGGCTGACAGTCGAGGCCTGGCCCAAAGTCTACGAGGGCCAGAGGCCGCACGTCGTCGACCGCCTCCTCTCCCGCGAGGTCGATCTGGTCGTCAACACGCCACTCGGCCAGGCCTCGCACGCCGACGATGCGGCCATCCGCCAGACGGCCTTGAAGCACGACATCCCCTGCATCACCACCCTCTCCGGCGCCATGGCCGCCGTCGAGGGCATCGCCGCCCTGCAGCAGGGGCGCCTCGAGGTCGAGCCCATCCAGGAGCTCTACCCCGAGGGCTGGCGGCGCTGGCTGCGGGCCGAGAAGGCTGGGCGCCGGGCCGCGCAGCCGGAGCCGAGCTCCGTGGCGGCCGGTGCCTGAGCCTGCCCGTCTCCCGACGACGAGCGCTCCATGCACGACACCGCCTCGCCCCGGCCGCTCCGCGTTCTCGCCTTCGCCGGGAGTCTCCGCCAGGCCTCCTACAACCGGGCCTTGCTGCGCGCCGCCGTGGAGCTGGCGCCGGCGGAGCTGGCGATCGAGGTCCAGGACCTCGCGCCGGTCCCGCTCTACAACGGCGACGTCGAGGCGGCGGGGATGCCCGAGCCGGTCGCCGCCCTGCGCCGGGC
>CAYXXN010000088.1:0-11862 GCA_964469055.1 uncultured Thermoanaerobaculia bacterium | reverse complement strand
GCGATCTGGCCTATCGTCATGGCCTCCATGTCACGTGCAGCCACAGCGCCTAAGTTAAACCCCGTACCCAGGTACGGAGTCAAGACCCTCCGCCGGACCCTCGTCGGCGGCCTGGCCGCTGCCGCCCTCGGAGGGCTCGGTGCGGCCGGAGCTCGGGCCGTCGCGGCGCAGGAGGCGGTCGGCACTCCGGTGCGCGGTTCCGTGCACGATCTCGACGACCAGCCGATCGCCAGCGCCGAGGTCCTCCTCTCCGCTCCGGAAACCGGCAAGGAGCTGCGCACGACGAGCGACGCTGAGGGCCAGTGGACCACCCTGCTCACCCTGGGCCGCTGGCGCATCACGATCCGCGCCGCCGACTTCTTCCCCGCGACGGGATCGCTCATCGTCCTCGCCGCCGGCGCCACACCGCCGGTCGCCGTCCGCCTGCGCTCCCTCGACGAGGTGGCGCCGCTCGGCTGGGAGGGAGGTCTCGCCAGCCTGCGCGCCATCGTCGAGCGCGGCAACGATTTCCTGGCCGGCGGCCGCCCGGCCGCTGCCCGCGCCACCTACGAGACCGTCCTCCCCCATCTCGATCCGGCGGCCCGCGCCGAGACCCTGCGCGCCATCGCCCGCACGCACTTCCTCGAGGGTGACCTGGAGGCTGCCGTCGCCGCTCTCGAGCGGGCGCTCGCCGCCGCCCCGGCCGATCCCGCGACCCGGCAGCTCTACGGCGCACTGATGGGCCAGCTCGGCCGGCAGCCGCAGGCCGACGCCCTGCTCGCCGCCGTCGATCGCGAGGGGCCGAGCGCCCTGCCCGCGCCTCCCGCCGCGGCGTCGCCACCCGAGCTCGCGACGGCCGCGCCGCTCCCATCGGAGATCGCCGCTCTCGTCGTCGAGCCGCCCGCGCCCGGGCGACTCGGCCGCTACCGCACCAGCTTCGCCGAGGCGAGCCCGCTCGCGATGATCGACGAGCTCACCCGCCGCTTCGGCTTGACCGGAGAAGAGCTCGCGGCCGACACCGACGGCACCTCCATCGACCTCGCCGTCGAGAGCTTTCACGTCTACGTGCCCGGGACGTACCGGCCTGGAGAGGGCTGGGGCCTGCTGGTGTGGATCAGTCCGACCGAGTTCGGCGGCTTCGTGCGGTCGGAGATCGCGGCAGCGCTCACCGCCCACCAACTGATCTGGGTAGGGGCCGACGCCGCGGGCAACGGACGGGCGCGTTGGGACCGGGCCGGGCTGGCGCTCGATGTCGCCCACCAACTGCCGAGCCTCTACGACCTCGACCCTAGGCGCATTTTCGTCGCCGGCTACTCCGGCGGCGGCCGGCTCGCCTCCGGCCTGGCGCTCGCTTACCCGGAGGTCTTCTCCGGCGCCCTGGCGCTCTTCGGCGCCGACTACTTCCGCCGCCTGCCCGTCCCCGACCGCCCCGGCTCCTTCCTGCCGCCCCGCTTTCCCCCACCGCCGGCCGACCTACTGGCTCTGGCCAGAGAGTCGCGCGCCTTCGTCCTCTTGACCGGCGAGCTCGACTTCAACCGCCCGCAGACCCAGGAAGTCCATCGCGCGATGGTGGCCGACGGCTTCCGCCACGCCACTCTCCTCGAGATCCCCGACGCCAGCCACTACACGCCGGTCGACGGCGAGTGGCTGGACAGGGCGCTCTCCGCGCTGGAGCCGAGATAGCGGAGCCGGAGTCCCCTACGCCCGCGCCAGTGCGAGTCTCGCCCGCAGCAGCGAGAACCCCAACCACCCCCCCGGCAGCAGCACCAGGAGATAGGTGAGGAAGCGCCCGTAGCGCCCGTCCGGCCCGTACGGCTCCGTCGCCCAGTGCAGCGTCTCGCTGCCGGGGAAGAGGTTCGCCTCGGTCAGCTCGTGGAAGCCGTAGATGAAGAGCTGCACCACGAAGACCAAGAGGAAGATCGCCGACACCTGGAGGAAGAGTCCCAGGTTGACGTGGTGGCCCCAGCGCGCCCAGGCGAGCGCTACCAGCGTCGCGGCGGCCAGGCCCAGCACCGCCCCGGCGACGAGCGGCGCCGAGCGCACTTGCGTCACCAGCGCGTTGAACAGCACCGCCGTCTCCATCCCCTCGCGACCGATCATCAGGACGGTGAAGGCGAAAACCCCGAGCCACGCCGCGCGACCCGGCTTCACGGCCGACTCCTCGAGCCGCTCGTGGATCACCTGTCGCATGCGCCGCCCGGCGCGCCACATGTGCACCGTCAAGCTCGCCACCAAGACGGCCGCGACCATCGCCGGCACGCCCTCCCACAGCGCCTGGTTCGCGGCCCGCTGAAATAGATAGCCGGCGAGGAGGCTCGCCAGCACGGCCGCTCCGACGCCCCAGCGCACGGCGGAAGTCAGCCCCCAGCGGCCCGTCTTCTTCAGGTACGCCAGGCTGATGGCGACGATCAAGAAGGCCTCGAGGCCCTCGCGCAGGGTGATCACGGCGGATTGGAACATGGTGGAGGGCGCCAGGCTGTTGAGACTTTGTTGAGATTGAATCTCAGGAACGACGCGGATCCTGGACTGTGGCCGTCCTGTTTGTCAACGACGTCCCTCCGTCATCCCCGCGTCACCGCGACTTCACGTATCATTCGCGCGCGGGCCTCCCGCGACGCCATCCCGAGCTCGACGCATCAGGAATGACGGTTCTCGAGACCGCCCCTCTGCCGGCCAACGCGCCGACCACTTCCCGCTGCCTGCCCGAGGCCTTGCCGGGCCTACCCCGCCGGCTGGGTGACGTGGGAAGCGCCGCCGCGGGGCCGAGCCTGCTCGTCGTCGCCGGCATCCACGGCAACGAGCCGGCGGGGATCGTGGCGCTCGAGCGCCTCCTCGCGCGGCTCGACCGCGGCCCCGCCCCGCGCGGCCGCGTCGTGGGGCTCGCCGGCAACCTGGGGGCGCTCGCCGCCGGGCGTCGCTACCTGCTAGAGGACCTGAACCGCGCCTGGCGCGCCGAGCGCCTGGCGCGCGTCCGCGCGGCCGCCGAGAGAGCGAGCGCCGAGGAGCGCGAGCTCGCCGAGCTCGACGCCGCCATCCGCCGCGCCGTCGCCGAGGCCGACGGCCGCCCGGTCTTCGCCTTGGACCTGCACTCGACCTCCGGGCCCGGCCCGGCCTTCGCCGTGCTCCACGACACCCTCGCCAACCGCCGCTTCGCGCGCTCGCTGCCGTTGCCGGCGGTCCTCGGACTGGAGGAGGAGCTCTCGGGCACCCTCACCGACTACTTGACCGAGAGCGGCATCAGCGCGGTCTCCGTCGAGACCGGCCAGCACCGCGATCCCGACTCGGCGGCGCGCGCCGAGGCGGCGATCTGGCTCGTGATGGAGCTCGCCGGCCTCCTGCCCGCCGGCTTCGAAGCCGACCTGGCGGCGGCTCGCTCCCAGCTCGAGCGCGAGGGTCACGGCCTGCCCGCCATCGTCGAGGTGCGCTACCGGCATGCCATCCCCGAGAACGACGGCTTCCACATGCGGCCCGGCTACGCGAGCTTCCAGGCCATCCGCGCCGGCGAGCCGCTCGCCACCCAGGACGGCGCCGCCGTCCCCGCTCCCTTCACGGGCTACTTGCTGATGCCGCTCTACCAGACGCTCGGCAACGACGGCTTCTTCATGACCCGCCCCGTCCACCCGCTGTGGCTGGCGCTGTCGGCCGCCCTGCGCCGGCTGCGCCCCGAGCGCTTCCTGCACTGGCTCCCGGGCGTGACGCGCGCCCCGGAACGGCGGGGTGCCTTCGTCGTCGATCGCCGCATCGCCCGCTGGCTCGTCCCCGAGCTTTTCCACCTCTTGGGCTTCCGCCGCCAAGAGCGCTCGTCGCGCCACTATTTGATGGTGCGACGCCGCGGCGACCGACCCGCGGCCTGACCGGCGGACCCCGGCGGGAACCCCGCGCCGCCCCGGAGGCGCGGCCGCTAGAATCGACCGCGACCAGGAGGATCTCCGATGGTTCGACGCCGTCACCCGATCGCGCTCCTCGCCCTCACCACCCTCCTCGCCGTGCCCGCCGCGGCCGGCGAGTTCAACGCCGTCGCCAGCCTCGGCGATCCGCTCCCCGCCTTCGCCGACCTGCCGGCGACCGACGGCTCCGCGCTCTCCGACTCCGACCTGACCGAGGGCGCCGTCGTCCTCGTCTTCCTCGCCAACCACTGCCCCTGGGTGCGCGGCATGGACGGCGATCTGGTGCATCTCGTCAACGAGCTCGGCGCCGAGAGCGTCCGCGTCGTCGGCGTCTCGGTCAACCACCGCGACGAGGACCGGCTGCCGGCGATGACCGCGCACGCCGCCAAGGCTGGCTACAACTTCACCTACCTCTACGACGAGAGCCAAGCCCTCGGCCGCGCCCTGGGGGCGACCCGCACGCCCGAGTACTTCGTCTTCGATCGCGACCGCGAGCTCGTCTACATGGGCGCCCTCCACGACTCGCCGGCCCGCGAGCGCTCCGACGGCTCGATCGACTACACCAACGGCGACCCCACAGCCTTCTACGTGCGCGACGCCGTGCGCGCGGCGCTCGCTGGCGAAGCCGTGCTGACGCCCGAGACCAAGGCGCACGGCTGCTCCGTCGAGTACGAGGGATGAGGGCGGTGGGGGCGGCGGCGGCCCTCCTCGTCGTCGGCGCGACCGCGGCACGGGCCGACGCCTTGACGCCCGTGACCCACGAGCAGTGGCAGCAGGCCCTCGCCGCCCACCGCGGCGAGATCGTCGTCGTCGACTTCTGGGCCACCTGGTGCCTGCCCTGCCTCGAACGCTTCCCGCGCATGGTCGAGCTGGCGGAGCGCCACGCCGGTGACGGGGTCACCTTCATCGCCTTCGCCTTGGACGACGTCGACGACGCCGGCGCCATGCGCCAGGCCGAGGCCTTCGTCCGCGAGCAGGGCGGCCGCATCGAGCACTACGTGACGAGCCAAGAGATCCCCGTCGCCTTCGACAAGCTGGGCCTCCTCGGCATCCCGGCCGTCCACCTCTACGACCGCGGCGGCAATCTCGCCGTGAAGCTCACTGCCGACGACCCCAACGCGCAGTTCACCGACGAGGACGTGGCGCGCGCGATCGCGGAGCTCGTCGCTGCGGAGCCGCCGGCGCGGCCCTGAACGAAGGGAGGGTGCACTTGCCCAAGATCCTCTTCATCCCCGGCCTCCCCGGCTCCGAGCTGCGGCTGCGGCAGCCCGGCGGGTCCTCGACCAAGGTCTTTCCGGCCTCGTTGCTTCAGATGGTGCCGTCGCTCGACCCCACGATCGAGGCGCGGCTCAAGGGACCCGACCAGTTGGCGACCGACGATGGCGTCTTCGCCGACGCCCCCATCCGGGTGGCAGCGCGCTTTTTCGGCTTCGACTTGATGAAGCAGGCCGAGTCGCTCTACGAGCTCCTGGAGGATCTCGGGGTGGGCGGCGCCGACCGTCTCGAGCTCGGCTGGGACTGGCGGCGGCCGGTGACCGACAACGCGCTGCCGGCGAGCGCCCAGAGCGCACTCGCCGCCCAGCTCGCCGCCCAGACGACACCGGTGACGGTGATCGCCCACTCGACGGGCGGCCTCCTCCTGCGCCATTGCCTGGAGCGAGTGCCGGCGCTCACCGCCAAGGTCGCGCGGGTGATCGCCTTCGGCGTGCCCTGGGCCGGCACCCTCAAGCCCTTGGCCGTGCTCGTCGGCCGCCAGGGCTTCGGCCCGGTCGCGGCAGTCGCCGCGCAACGGGTCTTCGCCAGGGTGTGGGCCGCCTTCGACCTGCTGCCTCGCGACAACGGGGCGCGACTCGTCCTCTCCGCCAACGGCCAGGAGGCGAACTTGCTCGCCGACACGGCCTGGATGGACGCGATCCCCAACAACGGCGGCGGCGCGCTCGCGGCGGCGATGCGGCCGCGCGCCGCGCACTCGCTCGCCACCCTCGGCGCACCCACCGCGCAGTGGACGCTGCCGGTCGACGTCGTCAACATCGTCGGCTGGGGGAAGAGGACGCTGGTGCGGGCCATCGTCCAGGCCAACGGGACGATCGGCCTCGATCCCCCGGACCTCGACAACGAAGCCGGCGACAACGCCGAGGAGAACAGCGCGGCGACGGCCGAGGCGGCCTACGAGGGCGACGGCACGGTGCCCGCTGCCTCGGCCGCCTGGCTCGCGGGCCCGCGCGTCAGGACCTTCTTCGTCCCGATCGGCGCCCTGGCCCAGGTCACCGCCAGCGACCGCCGCCACTCCGAGCTGTGGCGAAACCCGGGCGCCAAGGCCCTCCTGGCCCACCACCTGGCGGGCGCCCCGTTCACCGCCCTCGCCTACGCCGCGGTCGATTGGAGCGACAAGCTAGATCCCGGCGCCGCCAACATCCGCATCCGCTACGTGATGCAGGACCCGACGGGAGCGCCGCTCCCCGGCGCCACGCCGCTCGTCCGGACCACCGGCAGCCCGATCCCCGGCACCCTGCACACCGACGGCCGCGGCGTGACGATCGTGGCGGCGCGCACGAGGTTTCCCAAGACCTCCTCCGGCACCTTCCGGCGGGTGGTCGTCGAGCTCCCCTGGGCCGGCGACCTGAACCCCCAGGCGCAGGCGATGTTCATCGTGCCCTGAGCCGCTGGAGCCGCCCCGGTGGCGCTTCAGACGATCACGGTGAACTAGAGAGCCGTCACAGCTAGATGTCAGACTCGTCCCAGGCCGTGATGTCGCCGGACTCGAAGCCGTCGGCGAACATGGCCCCGACGGTCAGGTCCGAGTAGGCGTCGAACTTCGCCGTGCCGTCCGGGTTGTCGCCGGTCGAGTTGGACTTGTCGGCCCACACCGGATGCGCGACGCCGCCGATCAGCGTCAAGCCCGCGTAGTCGCCGAACTCGACGCCCTGGCCGTTCGAGATCGAGGCGCCGTCGCTCAAGCGGACGTTGGGCGTGAAGGTCGGGGTCGGGCCGCTCGGGAAGGAGTGCGAGCAGAAGATCTCCATCGCAATGTTGGGCGGGGAGTTGCGGCAGTCGTGCCAGCAGACGGCCAGCGCCCCAGTCGCGGGGTCCGAGGCGATCCTGGGCAGGAACTGGGATCGGGTCGTGGCGTCGTCGTTGACCCGTAAGGCGCTGCTCCAAGTCGCCCCGTCGTCGTCCGACCAGCGCACCATGACGTCGAGGTCGTGGCTCTCCTGGGGGATCTCGTCGTTGTACATCAAGTAGAGGCGCCCGAAGTGCGGGCTCCCCGGGTTGCGGTCGTAGGCGAGGCCGGTCTCGGCATCGACGGTGCGCTGGTTCTGGGCCGGTATGTTGTCGAAGCCGCCCACGTTGGTCGTCGTGGCGACGACCGCGGCGCCGAAGCCCGCGGCGCCGAGGCCGTCGGGGTCGGTGTTGACGATGACGTCGTTGTTGGGGCCCTGGAGGGGACTGATCTCCCCGCAGACCTGCACCACCTTGCCGTTCGGCGCCACGGCGATGTCACCGAAGCTGCAGCCGTTGGTTCCAGGGGCGGTCTGGCTGCCGCTGAAGGCCCCCACGACGCCGAGTCCAGTCACGGTGGCGCCGCGCGCCACCATCGAGCCCGTGTTGTAGACGAGCCAGACCACCGAGCCCGAGGTCGTGTCGGCGGTCACGACGGTCGGCTGGTCCGTGCCGCCGCCGAAGCTCTCGAGCTGGGTGAAGGTGGCGCCGCCGTCCGTCGAGAGCAGAGTCGCCACTCCAGGTCCCCCCAGATAGGTGATGAACAGGTTGCCGAACGTGTCCCACGCCAGCGTGGGGTCGCAACAGGCGTTCACGCCCTGGCCCGGGTCGTTGTCGGCGATCGTCTTGTCGGCCGGGTCCGGGTAGATCCAGGTGGCGCCGCCGTTGGTCGAGCGGGCGGCGAAGAGACCAGAGCTGTCGGTGTTGCAGAGAACGAAGAGCTGCTGCGGGTTGGTCGGGTTCTTGGCGATCGCGCACTCGGGGTCGTTGCCGGTCTTCTTGCTCGTGTTGAGGTCGAGGCTCCCCTCGATACCCTGCAACTCCACCGGGAGGTCTGCCTCGAATGCCGTCGCGTCCTTCCCGCCACCGCGGCCCGGCGAGACGCCGAGCGACCAGATCCCTCGCCCCGCCGCGCGCGCCTCGAGCTCGGCCGCCACCACGGCGTCCGGGACGCCCTCGGTCTCCGGCTTGTAGTGGGCGTCGGGGAGGCGTCGGGCGAGACCGGCGCGCAGCAGAGCGAGCCCCACGTCCTCGCCGCCGACGAACACCTTCGACACCATCTCTCGCTCTTCGTTGTAGGTCCTGAACCGGATGGCGCCGTCGCGGCCCGCGACCAGGTCGCGTACGAACGAGCGCGCCTCGTCGGCGAAGGGCCTACCGGGGTCGGGGGCGTCGACGCCGAAGATACGCACCGTCACCTCCTCGTCCACGATGTGCATCCGCAGGAGCTCCGTCTCCTCGCCGAGAGCGAAGCTGCCGTAGACCATCTTGGCTTGCGCGCCGCCCGCGGCGAGCGCGGCGGCGACGGCGGTCGCCGCGAGGATGCACTTGGATCGGATGCCGAACATGGGGACCTCCAGGGAAGACGGGGGGCTCGAAACCGACCGGCGCAGTCTACCAGGCAACGACCCGGGCGGCCATGGAGCGGGAGGGGCGCCGGGCCCTGTAACAGACAGCGGCCCGTTTTCGTATGAGAATGGGTCACCGGGCCCGCGAGGGGTAGCAGCGCGCGGGGCCGGTTCGCTTTAGCTAGGAGAGTCTCCCGTCATGCGAAGGCCGATGATCTTCATGCTGTCCGCGGTGACCGTGTTCCTGGTGGGGCTCGGCGCCGTGAAGTACTGGCAGGCCCGGGCGGCCGCCGCGCAGGGCTCCTACCAGCCCCCTCCCGAGGCGGTGACGACGATCGTCGCCCAGCCAGAGGTCTGGCAAGAGACCTTGAGCGCCATCGGCTCGGTGGCGGCCGTGCAGGGCGTGACCGTCAGCGCCGACCTGCCCGGCATCGTCGCCGGCATCGCCTTCGAGTCCGGCAAGCCGGTGCGCGCGGGGGCGGTGCTCGTGCGGCTGGACGCCAGCCAGGAGCAGGCGCAGCTCGTGGCAGCCGAGGCGGAGCGCGAGCTCACTCGCTTGAACCTCGATCGGGTGCGCGGCCTGCGCGACGGCGGCGTCACCTCGCAGGCGGAGTACGACCGCTTCGCCGCCCAGTTCACCCAGGCGGAAGCGCGGGCCGGCGAGATCCGCGCCACCATCGCGCGCAAGACCATCCGGGCGCCCTTCTCCGGGATCCTGGGCATCCGCCAGGTCAGCCTCGGCCAGTACCTGAACGGCGGCGATCCCATCGTGCCCCTGCAGGCCCTCGATCCGGTCTACGTCGACTTCGCCCTGCCGCAGCAGGAGGTGGGCAAGCTCGCCGCCGGCGGCGAGGTCGAGGTCACCCTCGACGGCCTCCCGGGGGTGGAGTTCACGGGCACGATCACCGCCGTCGACTCGATCGTCGACGAGGCCACCCGCAACGTCCGGGTGCAAGCGACACTGCCCAACCCCGAGGGGAACCTCCGCCCGGGCATGTTCGTCCAAACGCGTGTCATCGGCGCGGAGGGCCGCGAGGTCGTGGCGCTGCCCGCCTCGGCGATCAGCTACGCGCCCTACGGCGATTCGGTCTTCATCGTCGAGGACGTCACGGGTCCCGACGGCTCGACCTATCGGGGCGTCCGCCAGCAGTTCGTCGAGCTCGGCCCCGGCCGCGGCGACCAGGTCGCCGTCCTCGACGGCGTCGAGCCGGGCGAGGAGGTGGTGACCTCAGGCGCCTTCAAGCTGCGCAGCGGCGCCGCCGTCCTCGTCGACAACACGATCCAGCCCGGCAACGACCCGGCGCCGCAGCCCGAGGACAACTGAGATGAAGCTCACCGATCTCTTCATCCGCCGGCCCGTCCTGGCGGTGGTCGTCAACCTGGTGATCTTGATCGCGGGGCTCCAGTCCATCCGCTCGCTCTCGGTGCGGCAGTACCCGCGCACCGACATCGCGGTGATCCGGGTGACGACCGCCTACGTCGGCGCCAGCGCCGACCTGGTGCGCGGCTTCATCACGACACCCCTCGAGCGGGTCATCGCCAGCGCCGACGGCATCGACTACCTCGAATCCTCCAGCGCCCAGGGCGTGAGCACGATCACCGTGCATCTCGAGCTCAACTACGACACCAACGCGGCGCTGACCCAGATCCAGGCCAAGGTCGCCCAGGTGCGAAACGACCTGCCCCCGGAGGCCGAGGCGCCGATCATCGAGCTCGAGACGGCGGACACCCAGTTCGCCGCGATGTACATCGGCTTCTCCTCCGAGGACCTCGACCAAAACCAGATCACGGACTACTTGACCCGGGTCGTGCAGCCGAAGCTTTCCGCCGTCAGCGGCGTGCAGCGCGCCGACATCCTCGGCGGACGCACCTTCGCGATGCGCGTCTGGCTCGACCCCGGGCGCATGGCCGCCCTCGGCATCTCGCCCTCCGACGTGAGCGACGCCCTGGCCGAGAACAACTATCTCTCCGCCCTGGGCAGCACCAAGGGCTCCATGGTGTCGGTGAACCTGGTCGCCAACACCGACCTGCAGACGGCGGAGGAGTTCCGCCAGCTGGTGGTCAAGGAAGAGGGCGGGGTGGTCGTGCGGCTCGGCGAGATCGCCGACGTCGTGCTCGGCGCCGAGAGCTACGAGGCGGACGTGCGCTTCGACGGCCAGACCGCCACCTTCATGGGGATCTGGGTGCTGCCGACGGCCAACTCCTTGGAGGTCATCGGCCGGGTCCGCGAGGCGATTCCCGAGATCGAGGCGCAGCTGCCGGCGGGGTTGAGCGTGGGCATCCCCTACGACTCGACCGAGTACATCGAGGACGCCATCCGAGAGGTCCTGACGACGCTCTCGGAGACGCTCCTCATCGTGATCGCCGTCATCTTCCTCTTCCTGGGTTCGGTGCGAGCGGTGATCATCCCGGTGGTCGCCATCCCCATCTCGCTCATCGGCGCCGTCTTCCTCATGCTGGTGGCGGGGTTCAGCATCAATCTCTTGACGCTCCTCGCCATCGTGCTCTCGGTCGGCCTGGTGGTCGACGACGCCATCGTCATGGTCGAGAACATCGAGCGCCACCTGCACGCCGGGGAGTCGCCGCTCGAGGCGTCGCTCAAGGCGGCGCGCGAGCTGGTGGGTCCGATCATCGCCATGACGATCACCCTCGCCACCGTCTACACGCCGGTGGCGATCCAGGGCGGACTGACCGGCGCGCTCTTCCGCGAGTTCGCCTTCACCCTGGCCGGCGCGGTGATCGTCTCCGGCGTCGTGGCGTTGACGCTCTCACCGATGATGGGCTCGAAGCTGCTGCGCGCCGGCGACACCGAGCGCGGCTTCGCCGGCTGGGTCAACCGCAAGTTCGAGGACGTCCGGCAGGCCTACACCCGGCGGCTGGCGGCGACCCTCGAGATCCGTCCCGTCGTCCTGACGCTGTGGGCCATCGTGGTGGCTCTCATCCTGCCCTTCTACCTGTTCTCGCAGCGCGAGCTGGCGCCGACCGAGGACCAGGGATTCCTCTTCTCGATCGTCCAGGCCGCCCCCAACTCGACGCTGGACCAGACGAAGCTCTTCGCCACTCGTGTCCAGGAGGTCTACGCGGCTCTCCCCGAGACCAGCAACACGTTCCAGATCGTCTTCCCCACCGGCGGCTTCGGCGGCATGGTCACCGTGCCGTGGAGCGAGCGGGAGAAGAGTACGGAGCAACTGGTGTTCGAGTCGTCCGCCGAGCTGGCGAAGATCCCGGGCCTGCGGGTGATCTCGCTCGTCCCGCCGTCCCTGCCGGGCGGTGGCGACTTCCCCATCGATCTCGTCATCGGCTCGACGGCGGAGCCGGCGCGGGTCGTCGAGTTCGCCGACCAGCTCGTGCAGAAGGCCTTCGCCAGCGGTCTGTTCATGTACGCCGACACGGATCTCAAGTTCGACCAGCCGCAGGCGAAGGTGGTC
>CAYXXN010000087.1:0-11967 GCA_964469055.1 uncultured Thermoanaerobaculia bacterium | reverse complement strand
CAGGGTCGGTGCGAGCGCGTCGAGGACGGCGCCGCGCGCCGCGCGCCGTCGTTTCACCTCGAGGACGAGGGGCACCATCGGGGGCAACGCGGCCAGTATCTGAGCGAGAGTCGCGAGCTGAGCAGGTTCCTCGCCGCCCGGACGGCTGAGGCGCACACGCGTGAGTTCTTCCCACGTGGAATCTTCGATCTTTCTGTGCAGGCCTCCGAGGCGAGCGAGGCTCCAATCGTGGAAGGCGACCACCTCGCCGTCGGCCGTCAGTTGGACATCGACCTCGACCAGGTCGGCGCCTTGGCGCACCGCCAGGGCCACGCTCGCCGGCGTGTTCTCGGTCGCCTCGCCGGCGGCGCCGCGATGGCCGACGATCCACGGCGGCGGGGGCAAGTGCACGGCGAGAGGATAGACGAGCGCCCCGAGAGCCGCTGATATAACTGCCGCGTGCTGCCACCTCCGCTGCCGCCGGTCTCGGGCCGGCTGGCGATCGACGGGGTGACGATCGGGCACGGCAGCGACCTCGTCGGCAAGACCGGGGTCACCGTGATCCTCTGTCCCGGGGGTGCCCTCGCCGCGGCCGACCTGCGGGGCACGGCGACGGGCACTCGGCAGTTCGACTCGCTCATCCGCGGGCACGGGGTAGCGACCCGCGTCCACGCCGTCGTCCTCGCCGGGGGCAGCGGCTTCGGACTCTCGGCCGCCGATCCGGTCGTCGAGCACCTGGCGGCGCGCGGCCACGGCTTGCAGACGGGCGTGCGCCCCGTGCCCTTGGTGCCGACGGCGATCCTCTTCGACCTCGCCTTCGGCGACCCGCGGGCGGTGCCGACCCGCGAGCTGGTCGAGGCGGCGCTGGCGGCGGCGGCCGCCGGCCCCGTCCCGTGCGGCAGCGTCGGCGCCGGCACGGGCGCCACCGTCGGCAAGGCGGCGGGCCCCGAGCGCGGCATGAAGGGAGGCTTCGGCTTCGCCGCGCTGACGGCACCGGGCGGGCCGACGGTGGCGGCCGCGGTCGCGGTCAACGCCTTCGGCGACGTGCGCGACCCGGACAGCGGCGAGCGGCTCGCCGGCTGCCGCACGGCGGCGGACAGCCTCGAGCTCGCCGACGCCGAGCGTTGGCTCGCCGCGCTGACGCCGGAGGGCGGCCACCCTTGGGAGGGCAACACGACCTTGGCCGTCGTCGTGACCGACGCCGAGCTCGACCGCGCGGCGGCCCGCAAGGTGAGCGAGATGGCCTTCGGCGGCCTCCACCGGGCGTTGGCGCCGGCCCTCACGCTCTACGACGGCGATCTCGTCGTCACCCTGGCGACCGGCCGCGTCCCGGCCCACGTCCACCAGGTGGGCGTCCTCGCCCAACGCGCCGTCGAGCGGGCCATCGTCACGGCCGTCGTCGAGGCCGACGGCTTCGGGTTGCGGCCGGCGGCCCACGATCTGCCGAAGCGCTAGCCGCTGGCGACGGCGTGCCGTGGGGGGAGCACCAGCGAGAAGCGGAACGGCCAGCGACGCGCCACTTCCTCGACCTCCTCGCCGGCGAGCAGGCGCTTCACCTCGGCGAGCGTCCATGCCTGCTGGACCGAGAGCTGGCCGTCGTGACGGGCCACCGGGCCGACGCCGAGTACCCCGAGGACGAGGCGGGCCGCCGCCACCGCGAGGGGCGAGCGGCGCAGATCGACGACGATCGCCGCGCGCCGCACGACGCGCCGCATCTCGGCGAGCACGCGGCGATTGGCGGCGGCCTCGAAGTGGTGGAAGAAGAGCGTCGAGAGCGACCAGTCGAAGGCGGCGTCGCGGAAGGGCAGGGCGGCGGCGTCCGCCACCACGCGCCCCTGGCGCGTCCCGAAGCGCCGCCCCGCCAGGAGGTGGGCGAGCTTGCGGTCGATCCCGACCACGGCGAGCTCGACGCCCCGCCGGCTCGCCCGGCGCGCCAACCGATCGGGCACGTGACCGCCTCCGGTCCCCAGGTCCAGGAGCGAATGCCGCCCCGGGGCGAGCCGCGGCAGCACGACGCGGGTGACCGCGCCGATGCCGGTCCAGCGGTGCACCCGGGCGATGTCGAGAAGGGCCCGCTCGGCCTCCGCCGCCGGCAGGTCGGGGCGGTCCATGATCTCCGCGCGGCGCGCCTCGGGCACGGCACGGAGTCTAGCGACTTGCCGGCCGCCCCCGTTGTAACATCGGCGCCACATCACTCAACGGACCCGTCTTCGCGGGCCGATCGAGGGGGACATCATGCGCGTTCGAGGCAAGCTGGCGACACTTTGGGTTCTCGGCCTCCTGGCGGTCGGCGCCGCCTGGGCTCAGACGGGTACGCTCGAGGGCACGGTACTGGGGCCGGACGACGCCGGCATCGAGGGCGTGGCCGTCGTGGTCGACGGAGCGAACACCCTGACCGACTCGCGCGGTGCCTACCGCCTGGCCGGCCTGGCGCCCGGCAGCTACACGGTCACCTTCGCGCTCGGCGACTACTCGACGAGCGAGGAGGGGGTGGAAGTGAGCGCCGGAGAGACGACCGCGCGCGAGACCCGCGTCGACTGGCAGGTGAGCTTGGCCGAGACCATCACGGTCTTCGCCGCCTCGCGCCAGCCGGAGCGCATCGTCGAGGCCCCGCAGGCCATCTCGCGCGTCTCCGAGGAGGAGATCGAGCGCGAGGCGGCGAGCGGCCAGCTCCCCAAGATCCTCGAGTTCACCCCCGGCGCCGAGGTCACCCAGAGCGGCCTCTACGACTACAACTTGAACACGCGCGGCTTCAACAGCTCGCTCAACCGGCGGGTGGCCGTCCTGGTCGACGGTCGCGACCCGTCGGTGCCGTTCCTGGGCGCCCAGGAGTGGGCGTCGGTCTCCTTCCCGCTCGACGACCTCGCCACCGTCGAGTTCGCGCGCGGCCCGTCGGCCGCCCTCTACGGCGCCAACGCCTCGAGCGGCGTCTTGAACCTGGTCACCAAGCAGCCCCGCTACAGCCAGGGCGGCACGGTGCGGCTGGCGGGAGGCGAGCTCTCGACCGTGAACGTCGACCTGCGCTGGGCGACGGAGCTCTCGGAGGACTCCTACTTCAAGGTGGTGGGCGGCCTGCGCGACAGCGGGGATTTCAGCGTCTCGCGCACTCTCGACACGGGCGTCGAGTACGCGGAGCCGTGCCCGATCCCCCGCCCGCCGGGCGCCTACAACTGCCTGCCGCTCGAGCGCGTGCCGCTGGCGCGGGAGGACGACGACCAGATCGTCTTCGGCAGCCTCCGTTTCGACCACTACCTCGAGAACGGCAGCTTCTTCACCTTCGAGGGCGGGGAGGCGACGGTCGAGGGACCGCTCTTCCAGACCGGTATCGGCCGCGTCCAGTTGCTCGACGTCGAGCGACCCTGGGCGCGCCTCAACTACACGGCGAACCATTGGAACGCTCTGGTCTCCTACAACCGGCGCAAGGCCGACGAGCAGCTCGCCCTGGCCTCCGGCGCCAACCTGGCGCTCGACGACGAGAACGTGAACCTCGAGCTCCAGGGTCACTGGGACCTGGGAGACGGCAAGGGCCGGGTCGTCGTCGGCGGTCTCTATCAGGACGAGTCGATCGACAGCAAGGACCCGGCGACGGGCCGGCAGACCTTGCTCTTCGAGCCGCTCGACAGCGACAGCCAGGCCGTCTACGGACAGCTCGACTGGAGCTTCACCGACGCCCTCAAGCTGGTGGTGGCCGGCCGCTGGGACGACTCGACGCTCCACGACTCGCAGTTCTCGCCCAAGGGCGCCCTCGTCTACTCGATCAACCCGAACAACAGCCTGCGCTTCACCTACACGGAGGCGTTCCAGGTCGCCAACTACTCGGAATTCTTCCTCCAGGCGCCGGTGGCGGCGCCGGTGAACCTGGCGCCCTTGAACGCCGCGGTGTGCCTCGCCAACGGCTTCGACTGCGGCCTCGGGATCACTCCCGTCCTGGCGGTGGGCAACAAAGACCTGCAACTGGAAGAGGTCTCGACCTATGAGGTGGGCTACAGCGGCATCCTGGGCGGCAAGGCCTTCCTCACCGTCGACTACTACAACAGCGACAACCAGAACTTCATCACCGACCTGCTGCCTCAGCTCGGCACCGGCCTCGGCCGGATCAATCCGAACTTCGGACCCTGGCAGGCCCCGGCCAGCGTGCCGGCGCCGATCCAGGACTTGATCGAGTCGATCATCCTCGGCCAGGTGCCGCCCCTGTCGAACAACCTCGACGGCTCGCCGATCATCGTCGGCGCCTCGTACACCAACGTCGGCCAGGTGGACACCCAGGGCGTGGATGTGGGGCTCAACTACTACATCGACGATAACTGGTCGCTCGCCGCGAGCTACTCTTGGTTCGATTTCGAGATCGGGAGCGAGTTCGGGGCCTTCGGGAACATCCTGCTGCCCAACTCCCCCGAGAACAAGCTCAGCGCCGGCTTCACCTATGCCGCCGACCGCTGGGACCTCGGGGTCGACGGCCGCTGGGTGGACGAGTTCCAGTGGGCGGTGGGCCCCTTCCAGGGGGACGTCGAGTCCTACGAGACCTTCGACCTGGTCGGCAACTACCATCTCTCGGACAACTGGACCGTGGGGGTCAACGTCGCCAACCTCTTCGACGACGAGCACTGGGAGTCCTTCGGCGGCGACATCCTGGCGCGGCGGGCGCTCGGCTACGTGAGCTACGGCTGGTAGGGAGCTCGGCTAGCGCACCCTTCGGCCACTGGGCCCCCGGGCGGCTGTCCCGTTGCTAGCATGGCCGCCGCTTGACCGCTGCCCGCCGTCGCTCGGACCGACCCTCTCGCCGCCGGCTTTGCGCCGCTGCGGTCGGCCTCGTGCTGGGCGGGGCGGAGGCCGTCTCGGCCGTCGAGCGCGGCATCCCGCCGGAGCCGGGCTGGCAGATCGCCGGCTCCTTCGAGGGCAGCTCGGGGCCCGGCGTCTTGAGCCAGCTCAACAACTGGCTGTTCGAGAACGAGCGTGACGGCGACCTCTACCAGGATCTCGCGAACCTCTCGATCGGCGTGGGCTACGACTACGGCGGCGTCGACCTCGACTGGTACAACGACTTCGAGCGCCGCGTCGTCTCCGTCCACGACGAGCTGCCAGCAGGAGCCTGGCTGACCCCGGCCGACGTCTCCGGCTATCGCGAGATCTCGCAGGCGCGCTCGCGACTGCGCCTCACCTGGGACTATCTGCCCGACCTCGTGGGCGAGCTCGATTTCGGGGCCCAGGTGGAGGGCGGCTACGTCGTCGGCCTGGCGCGCCGGCCGCCCGCTTTCGATGGGTCGGAGCCGCGCGATCGCCTGGTGCGTCGCGGGAGGCGCCGTGAATTCAGCGAGTTCCTGCGCGAGCACGGCATCGCCGACACCAAGCAGCCGCTCTACCTCGCCGCCGGCTGGGCCGGCGGCCTGATCGACATGGCGGCCGGGGGCCTGGGCAGCCGGGTCGCCGACACCGAGCGCGCCGTCGTCTTCTTCGCCGATTACGGCGAGCCGGTGGTGCTGTTCCCGGACTTGGGGCTGCCGCTGCGCGACGAGCTCTTCGATCCGGCGAGCGACGCTCTCGCTCCCGGCGACGCCGTCACCTACACCGCGTTCGTGGGACTTTCGCCGGCGCGCGCCGCCTTCGGCGAGCGCGGTGTCAAGGCGAGCCTGCGACGCTTCTGGCGATTCCTGCGCGAGACGACCGTCGAGCGGCGCGACGCGACCCATGTCCTGGTCCGCGTGCGCCGCTCGCTCTCGGAAGGCAACGAGGTGATCCCCCTGAAGATCCGGGCCGAGGTGCGCTTGACGGGGATCTCGGTCGCCTACGATTTCTTCGAGGCGCGCCGCGACCGTTTCGACGAGCAGGTCGACGACACGACCTATCGCATCGACCTCGCCGACCGCGAGGGTTTCGCTTTCTTCCGCAAGCTTCTCGCCGCGAGCGCGACCGTCAAGCCCTTGGACGAGCCGCTCGCCCCGCCGCCGGCCTCGGGCGTGCAGCTGCTGCGCGCTACCCGCCGCGAGGGACCGGTGCGCGATCGCCGACTGCGGGCGCGCCTCTTCTCCTGGTTCGGCTACACGTGGGAGACCCTGGCGACCCGGCACCACATCGAGACGCCCCAGCTCAGTCTCGACGAGATCGTCCGCCGGCGCGTCCGCGAGCTGCGCAAGCCGTTCGGGCGCCGCCGGGACTACCAGAGCAATTTCGTGCTGACCGCCCAGTCGGAGATCGAATGGAAGGATCCCGCGGCTGTCCCTTCGCGGGCCGCCCGCAGTCCGGGGGTGGCCGGCCCGGAGCCGGGCGCCGGCCGCCCGACGGCGGCGGCGGTGACGGTCGAGACCTCGATCGCCTCTCGCCGGGTGCGGGACAGCGATCTCGCCGAGCTGCGCGAGAACCTCGAGCGGGTGCTGGGTCGGGCGGAGCTCCCGCCGGCTTTGCGCGAGCTCGAGGCGGCGGGCCCCTTCGCGACCTCGGGGCTGACGCTGAACCTGCGCCTCTCCTTCGGTCAGCGTCAAATCGAACGGCTGCTGGCGGTGTCCGACGAGGAGCTGTGGAGGCTCCTCGCCGAGCTCCTGCTCGGCGCCGAGTACCGCGACGCCTGGGCCACGCCCGAGCGGCGCTACGAGTGGATGCCAATCGAGAGGGCGCACGGCCGGCCACCCTCGACGGCCGAGCACATCAGTCAGGTCTACGACCGGCTGCGGGGCGAGCGGCGGCTGCGCGGCAAGGGGCTCGGCCTCTCGCTCGCCTATCTCGACAGCCGGACGCTCTTCATCAAGGCCTCGCGACTCGCCGAGCGCCTCGCCGAGGCGCGCCGCGAGCTCGCCGCCGGCGAGTGCTTGCCCTGCGTCGCCAATCTCTTCAGCGGGGCGAGCGACTCGGTGTTGTTGCAAGCCCTGTTGGTGAGCATCGCGGGTGGTGTCGGTGCGGAGGGTGACGTGGGCTACGCGCTCGAGCTGTTCACGGACCAGCTCACACGACCGGTGCGCTTCGGCAACGGTCTGGTCTACACCTACCGCCACCAGCGGCGCCCCGAGCCGGTGCGCGAGGTCTACAGCCTGCGCGACGCCGAGCCGCGGCTGCGCGCCGGTGAGATCTTGATGCCCAGCGACCCTCGCTCCGGGGAGCCGTGCTGGAAGCTGCGTCTCTACAGCGATCTGGTCTTCGCCGACGACATGCGCCTGCGCCTGGCGCTGCGCGACGCGCGCCCCGGCGCCGACGCGCCGGTCGACGTGCGGCTGGTGGGGCTCGCGCCGCCGCTGTCGATCCCCGCCGCGCCTTTCGTCGTCGCTCGTTACGCCTATGAGCTCCCCCTGGCCTGGCCGCGCGAGATCCACGCCGGGCCGGCGTACACGCTGCTGATGCGGGTGATCAGTCCCGACGGCGAGCCGGTGACCGAGGAGCAGGAGCTGCGTCTGCGGCTGCCAGCGGACTGGGCCGAACGGGCGGGAGACATCTGCCCGGCGGTGCCGCCGCAGCCCAAGCGCCGGCGCTAGCTGCAAATTGACAGGTCCGCGCGGCGCCCGTACACTGAGCCGCCCGTCGGGGCGTAGCGCAGCCCGGTAGCGCACCTGCCTTGGGCGCAGGGGGTCCCCAGTTCAAATCTGGGCGCCCCGACCACAACGCCCGGCGGATGCCTCCGAGCCGCGGCCCCGCGGCCCCGGCTGCCTGTAGCTCAGTCCGGATAGAGCAGCGGCCTTCTAAGCCGTTGGTCGGGGGTTCGAATCCCTCCAGGCAGGCCAAGAGGGAATCACGGATGTCGACGAACGACGTTCGAGTTGTTTTGAAGCGATGGTGAGTGTAGCTCAATGGTAGAGCGCTTGACTGTGGCTCAAGTCGTTGAGGGTTCGAGTCCCTTCACTCACCCCACACCCCGCGCCCTTAGCTCAGCTGGATAGAGCGACAGCCTCCGGAGCTGTAGGTCAGAGGTTCGAATCCTCTAGGGCGCACCACGTACGCGGCGCGTGACCGCCCCGAGCACTCCTCGCCCTACCGGCCGCCGTGCGGCTCGATTCTCGGCAGTAGTGTGGCTCGCGTCCTTGCGGGCGCGAGGCGAAGCTCGTTAGGATCGTTCCACAAATGTCGAGACCAGCCGGGCGCGAGTGGCGAGCTGTGTTGTTGGTCATCGGGCTCATCGGCTGTGCGCCGAGCCTGAGTGTCCAGCGGCAGACCCTTGTCGGCCCGTTCAGCGGCGCGACCGCCGCCGGCGAGGCGGTCGTCGTCTCTTTCGTGGAAGAGGCCGAGGCGTTTCGGGGCGAAGGCTCGATCGGCGGGGCGCCGATCATGGTGGCCGGGGCGGTGAGCTGGCGGGGCGTCGGCTCGCTGGTGCATGCCGACGGCTCGGCCGAGCTGGTCGAGGTGAGCCTGTCGGCCGACGGCGAGCGGGTCATCCTCGAGCGGCAAGGGCAGGAGCCACTCACCCTGGAGCGCGGCGGCACGCCGCCGGCGGGCGCGAGCGGCCCGTTTGCCGGCCGCTATCTCGCGCAGGTCGAGCGGGCGTCGCTGGCGGAGGTCACTCTGATGCAGCGCGGTGAGCTCTTGGCCGGCTTCGGCGTCGTCGCCGGCGACCCTGTGGGGGTGAGCGGTCGTGCCACCGGACCCGGCACGGCTAGCGGGGTCGTCACCTTCTCCGACGGCAGCCAGGTGCGCTTTCAGGCGGAGCTCGCGGCCGATGGCGGCTCGCTCACCGTGCGCGGCTTCGGCGAGCCCTTGACGCTGCGGCGCAGGGAGCCTCGGTGATTCGCAGGGTCCTCCTCGCGGGGGTCGTCCTTGGCTTGACGATCTACTGGGCGAACTGCGGGTTCAGTGTGCCTCTGTCGCCGACCGACTGGAACAGCTTCTTTGCCGGTTGCTTCAGCGGGGCGATCAGCGATCCCGCGGGCGGCAGCAAACTGATCCTGGTGCTCGAGGCCCCGGGTCCGCCCGACAGCCTGACATTGACCGGCTGTGTGCTGGTGGGAATCGGTCCCACCACCCTGGCAACACTGGCGGGCAGCGTTCAAGACGTGCGCGAGGAAGCGGTCCTCACCGCGATGCCGACCAGCGGCAGGCCCTCCTTCGTCGTCAAGGTGGTGCGCGATCCGGCCGGGGCGTTGATCGCGACGTCGGTCGACGTGAGCGACCAGCAGGGTGCCCCCTTCGTCTCTGCCAACGACCTCGTGCGATGCGACCCAGTCCAAACCTGCGAGTCGCTCGGCATCAGCCTGCCCTTCATGCCGAGCGGGGGAATGCCGTGAGGTCCATCGCGTGCCTGGCCGGGTGCGTTCTCCTCCTCGCCCCGATCACGGTCTGGGCGCAGCCGATCCACGGCGGCCTGATCGGCGAGTTCGCGGAGGTCCTGGAGCTGCCCCCGCCTCTGGTCACCGGGCCCACCGACCTGCGCTTCTTCGGCACCTTCTGTCAGCCCTCGCCGAAGGAGTTCTGCAAGTCGATCCCGCTCTGGCCGGATCCCTGCGTGACGCTGCGGGACATGAAGATCCGCCTCGACCATCTGACGGAGCCCACGGGGGGCGTGCTCCGGGGCAGTGGCGGCTTTGTCCTCGACGGCGAGCGCGGCGTGCTCGCGCTGGCCGCTACGGTCACGGCGCGGGGCCAGGCGCGCTTCGCCGCCGCGGCTCCGGGGCTCGGCGAGCAGCAGGGCAACGCGACGCTCTCGGCCGACGGCCTCGAGCTGGTCGCCGCCGCGCAGGGCAGGACGGTCAAGCTGCGCAAGGACGCCTGCGGCAACAACGCCCCGGTGGTGACGCTCCAGGCGCCCTTCGGACCCATGTTCCCCTTCGGCCAGACAGTCATGCTCAGCGCCGACATCGTCGACGAGGACTCGCCCGACTTCCCGCCGGAGCGCATCGTCTTCACGTCGAACCTGCAGGGCCTCATCAGCGGCCCGCGGCCAGCCAGCCGGACGGTCTTCGCCACCAACCTGCTGGCGGGGAGCCACCACGTCACGGCGACCGTCACCGACAGCGGAGGGCTGGTGGGCGAGGCGACCCTGGACATCGCGGTGGCCAACCGACCCCCCGAGACGCCGCACATCTTCCTGCCGGCGGCGGGCGCCACCCTGGTCGCCGGTGGCCCCGTGCTGCTCGAGGGTAACGCCGTGGATCCGGACGCGGGGTTTCTCTCGGGCAGCGCCCTCTCGTGGTCGGCCCAGCTCGCGCCGGGCGGGCCGTTCCAGGCGCTGGGAACGGGCAGCAGTTTGATGACGGCGTTCTCCGCCCCCGCCGATCCGGTGTTGATCCGGCTGACCGCCAGCGATGGGGTGAGCGAATCGCAAGCCGAGCACCAGGTCCGGGTGGTTCCCTCGACCGGCAACACGCCGCCGGTGGTGGTGATTCGGCAGCCGGACCGACTGCAGTCGTCCCAGCCCCAGCTCGCCTGGATCGTCTTCGCCGGCGAGGCGAGCCCGTTCCTCGCGACCGCCTTGGACGCCGAGGACATGCCGCCCGACCTCGACATCCGCTGGACCTTCGCGGCCCTCGATGGTCCGGGCGGGGCCCCCGACCCGACGCCGCCGGTGCCCAACCCGGCGCCCGTCACCGACACTCTGGCGCCGGCGGTGACCTTCACGGCGGCGACGAACGACGTCTACTACCGAGTGACCTTCGAGGCGACCGACTCGGGGGGCCTCACCAGTTCCGACAGCGTAGGCATCCTCGTCTCCTCGAGCGGCCCCATTCTCTAGGATCTCCGAAGTGCAACGCCCGACCGCGCGGACTCTTCTGCTCGGGGCGCTGCTAACGACGGCGCCCCTCAGCCGCTGTCCGCAGGCTTCTCGGGATAGAGCCGCTCGAACTCCGGGTCGCCGTGCAGGAGCGCGAGGTCGGGGTCGCGGCGCGCCCAATCGGCGTCCTTGAAGCCGGCGCGCCAGGCCTTGGAGATGGCGTCCAACGCCTCGGTCTTCTGCTTCAGCAGGCAGTAGGTGCAGGCGACGTTGTAGAGGATCGAGGCCTCGTTCGGGCGCAGGGTCATCGCCAGCGCCGCCTCCCGAGCAGCATCCTCCGGGCGGCCCTCCTCTGCGTAGTAAGAAGCCAGCAGGCTGCGCGCCCGTGCGTCCTCGGGGACTTGCCGGAGATGCGCCTCGAACGCCTGGAGCGCTCGATTGCGGATGTTCCGAAGCGCCTCCGCCTTGGCCAGGGCGCCGAGCGAATTCAGGATCGGGACGTAGACGTTGTAGTCCGCGCCGCTGGCTACGATCGCCTCGTCGGCAACGTCCGCGACTTCTTGGTACTGCCCCGAAGCGAAGAGGCATCGTAGCAGGAGGTAGAAGGCGCCCTCGCATTCGCGCTTTCGCGAGATGACTGAGCGGACGATCCGCGCGGCGTCCGCGTACTCGCCGCGGCAGTAGAGGATCCACGCCTGTGCCACCATGACCTCGGGCAGCTCGGGTCGGAGTGACACCGCCTTCTCGGACGCCGCCCGGGCGCGATCGAGCCACAGCTGTTGGCGATCGTAATGACCGAAGAAGAAGGCGCAGAGATTGGCGATCGCGGCGTGGGCCAGCGCGAACTCCGGGTCCTGGGCCACTGCGTCCTTGAACATCTGGAGCGCGAACTCGAGGTCCTGGCGCGTCAGACGCCTGGCGTAGCTCCTGCCGCGGAGGTAGAGATCGTAAGCCTGGAGGTTCTCCGTGGGCTTCGCGGCCAGAGCTGCCTCCTCCTGAGGGGAAAGCTTGATCCGCAGAGCCGCCGCGATCTTCTCCGCGATCTCGTCCTGAACCTCGAAGACGTCCTTCATTTGCCGGTCGTACCGTTCGGACCAGACCGGATAGCCCGAACGGGCGTCGACCAACTGGGTCGTGATCCGCAACCGATCCTCCGCGCGGCGCAGGCTTCCCTCGAGGACGTACGCGGCGCCGAGCTGCTGCCCCACCTGGACCGAGGTCACGGGCTTGTCGCGAAAGACGAGCACCGTCGAGCGCGGGTTGATCTTCAAGTCCTCGATCTTCGACAGCTCGGTGATGATGTCTTCGGTGATGCCGTCGCGCAGGTACTCGTCCTCCTTCGCGCCCGAGAGGTTCTCGAAGTACAG
>CAYXXN010000086.1:4243-12014 GCA_964469055.1 uncultured Thermoanaerobaculia bacterium | reverse complement strand
CGTCCGCGCCGCGCCCTCGACGGGGCGGGCCCGCGCATCCTTCCCGCCGCAACCCACGAACACCAGCCGGCCGCCGGCGGCGGCCCGGCGGCAGCGGCCGCGGCTTCGACGGGCCGGTTGCCCAGCAGGGCCACCGACAGCCGCCGCCACACCCACGCCAGGCCGTTGACTCCGTGCAGGGTGAGGAGGAGCAGGAGAAAGCCGACGACGGAGGCGACCAGCGCCTCGCCGAGGGTGTCGACCCGCAGCGACCACAGCTCGAGGTTCAACTCTACGTTCTCGAAGCGGTAGAGGAGGGGCGCCGCGAGCAAGCTCAACGACACGGAGAAGGCCGTGACCGTGAAGACGAACGAGGCGATGCCGAGCGGGAACTTGAGCAGCAGGAAGAGGAGCCCCTTCCAGGTCACCGGGTTGCTGAGCAGAGCCTTGAAGCGGGCCTTGAAGCCGAGCTCGCGGTAGGGGCCGCGCCACACGGGCCCCACCTCGCCGCCGAGGAGCCAGATCGCCTGCTGGCGCTCGAGGGCGGAGAAGGCGAGGCCCAAGAGGAGGACGGCGAGCAGGATCGCGAGACCGATCCAGACGATCGTGAGGCCGAGGCCGGTCGTCAGCCCGACGGCCAGGAAGACGAAGTAGAGGATGCCGAGCGGCATGGCTAGCATCAGGTAGAGCGTCGCCAGGTAGGGCCGGCGGTTGGCCAGCACTCCGAAGAAGGCGGTGAGGGGGTGGGTGGCGACGTTGGTCATGGCGGGGCGACCTCCTGGAGCGCCACTACGGGACGCGGCGGGGCGGAGTTTCAGCTCCCAATGCCCGTGTTATCGTGCCGCGGCCCCTGGGAGGACCCGCATGAGATCGCCCGTCCGTGTCGCTGTCACCGGGGCCGCCGGCAACATCGGCTACGCGCTGATCTTCCGCATCGCGGCCGGCGACATGCTGGGGCCCGACCAGCCCGTGATCCTGCAGTTGATCGAGATCCCACCCGCCCTGCCGGCGCTCTCGGGGGTGGTCATGGAGCTCGCCGACTGCGCCTTCCCCCTGCTCGCGGGGGTGGTGGCGACGGCGGACTACGCCGAGGGCTTCGCGGGCACCGACTACGCCCTGCTGGTCGGGGCGCGGCCGCGCGCGGCCGGCATGGAACGCAAGGACCTCCTGGGTGAGAACGGCAAGATCTTCGGCCCCCAGGGGCGGGCGCTGAACGACCACGCGGCGCGCGGCGTCAGGGTGCTCGTAGTCGGCAACCCGGCCAATACCAACGCCCTGATCGCCGCGTCCGCCGCCCCGGATCTCGATCCCCGCCGGTTCACCGCCATGACCCGGCTCGACCACAACCGGGCGGTGGCTTTGCTGGCAGAGAAGGCCGGCGTCCACTCGACGGCGGTGCGGCGGATGACCATCTGGGGCAACCACTCGGCGACCCAGTACCCAGATCTGTTCCATTGCACCATCGACAGCCGTCCGGCCCGCGAGTTGGTGGACGAGGCCTGGATGCGCGACACCTTCATTCCCGCCGTGCAGCAGCGGGGCGCCGCCGTGATCAAGGCCCGGGGCGCCAGCTCCGCGGCCTCGGCGGCCTCGGCCGCCCTCGACCACATGCGCTCCTGGGCCCTCGGCACGCCGGACGGCGACTGGGTGAGCATGGCGGTGGCGGCCGACGGCAGCTACGGCATCGCGCCGGGGGTCGTCTACTCCTACCCCTGCACCTGCGCCGGGGGCGAATGGCGAATCGTGCCGGACCTCCCCGTCGACGCCTTCGGCCGCGGGCGCATGGACTTGACCGACGCCGAACTCCGCGAGGAGCGGGCCGCCGTCGAAGCGTTGCTGGGCTGAAGCGGCGGGGCTCCGTCCCGGCCGAACCGACCGCCTACCCGGCCGTCTCGCAGCTGTCCGGGTCGCCCGTCTCGAGTCCGCGGCGCAGCCACTCGACGCGCTGCTCGGCCGAGCCGTGGGTGAAGCTCTCGGGCACGACGTAACCCTGGGCCTGCTTCTGCAGGTTGTCGTCGCCGATCGCCGAGGCGGCGCGCAGTCCCTCCTCGACGTCGCCGGGCTCGAGGATCTGCCGCTCGTGATGGGCGTGGTTGGCCCACACGCCGGCCAGGCAGTCGGCCTGGAGCTCGAGGCGCACCGAGTAGGCGTTGGCCTCTTCCTTGGAGCGGGCCGCCTGTTGCGACTGGCGGGTGCGGTCCGAGATCCCGAGCACGTTTTGCACGTGGTGGCCCACCTCGTGGGCGATGACGTAGGCCTGGGCGAAGTCGCCGGGGGCGCCGAAGCGCCGCACGAGCTGGTCGAAGAAGCCGAGGTCGAGGTAGACCTGACGGTCTAGCGGGCAGTAGAACGGTCCCACGGCGGCGGAGGCGAAGCCGCAGCCCGAGCGCACGGCCTCCGTGAAGAGGACGAGCCGGGGCGGCTCGTAGCGGACTCCCTGGCTGCTGAAGATGGTGCTCCAGGTGTCCTCGAGGTCGGCGAGCACCACCGAGGCGAACTGCCCCAGCTGGTCGGAGGGCGGACCGGTCGGCGCTTGGACGCTCCCGGTCTCGACCGGCGGACCGCCGCCGGCGCCGCCCATCATCTCCAGCAGCATCCGCGGGTCGGCGCCGAAGAAATACGAGAGTACCAGTACGAGCAAGAGCCCGCCGCAGCCGAGACCCGTGCCGCGACCGACCCGCATGCCCCGCCGGTCCTCTACGTTGGTGCTGCCTCTGCGGCCTTGCCACCGCATGGTGGGCGCCTCCTATGGCGGCTCGGCGGGTCGATCACGACCGGCGACGGTCAGGTCGCGGTTCGGATGTCGTCGAAGACGATGCCGATGTTCTCGACGCCGTTGTTACGGCACAGATCGAGGAACTTCGCCACGCGATGGTAGAGCAGCTCGCCGTCGGCGGCGAAGAACACCAGCTTCGTTTCTCGGCCTGCCATGACCTGGCGCAGCCGGGTGCCGAACTGCGCCTCCGGCACCAGGTCCTTGTTGATGTACGTCCGGCCGTCGGCCTCCAGGCGCACGATGATCTGGTCGCCGGAGGGCGGCGCCACGAAGCTCTCCTTCTTGGGCGGCACGTTGACTTCGTAGCCCATCTGGAGGAGCGGCGTGATGACCATGAAGATGATCAGCAGCACCAGCACCACGTCCACCAGGGGCGTGATGTTGATGTCGCTCTTGATGTCGCTGCCGCCGGCGCCGCCGAGATTCATTCCCATGGTGGTAGTCCTCCGCCGGGCCTAGCCTTCTTCGCCGCCCTGGTCGAGCTTGCGGGCGACGAGCCCGACGCCCCGGAAGCCGGCCTCGTTGATCAGCCGCATCACATCACGCACCTGTTTGTACTTGAGGTTGCCGTCGGCCTTCACCACCACGCTCTTGTTGGGCGAGCTGCGGTAGATGTCCGCCAGCTCCGCCACCACGGCGCTGGTCGGCACAAACCGCGCGTTCAGGAAGACGCTGCCGTCGGCCTTCACGGCCACGTCGAGCTGATTCTCTCCCTCCGGCATCTTGGCCGGGTTGGTGGTCTCCGGCAGAGCCACCGCGACGCCCTCCTGCAGCATGGGGGTCACCACCATGAAGATGATCAGCAGCACGAGGCAGACGTCGACGAGCGGCGTGACGTTGATGTCGCTGCGAATGGCGTAGGCCTCGGGACTCCACTTCTTCCTTGCGATGAACGACATCGGTGATTGCCCTCCGCCCTCTCGAAGCGCCTCCTAGCGGCTGGTGGCCGCGCTCTTGGCTCCCAGCTTCTTGATGAAGAAGTCCAACAGCTCCGAGGAGGAGTTCGACATCTCGGTCGAGAAGCGCTCGAGCGCGTTGGTGAACGAGTTGAACAGCCAGGCGGCCGGGATGGCGACGAAGAGACCGAGGGCCGTGGTGACCAGGGCCTCGGCGATACCGGCCGAGACCGCCCCGATGCCGCCCGAGCCGGTCATCGCCATGCCGCGGAAGGCGTTGATGATGCCGACGACCGTGCCGAACAGGCCGATGAAGGGCGCCGTGGTGGCGATCGTCGCCAGGAGGCCGATGCCCCTCTTCAGGTCCGAGTAGGTGATGAGGGTCTCGCGCTCGACGGCCCGGTGCGCGGCCTCGACGACATCGTGGCCCGGAATGGTTGCGCCGCCAACGGCGCTGGTGTCGTAGATGAACTCGATGAGGCCGGCGCTGGTGACGCGGGCGACATGGCTGTACTTGTGCTTCTTTGACATGTCCACGGCCGCCTGCAGCTCGTTCTGCCCCAGCAGCTTCGTGGCCTGCTTGGCGAAACTGAGGGATTCGCGGCGCGCCTTGCGGAACAGCAGCCAGCGCTCGACGGAAATGTAGAGGGAGAGAATCGACATGAAAAGCAGGCAGATGCAGACCGCCTTGGCGATGAAACCCATCGACTCCCAAAGTGCAGCGGGTCCGAATTCCATGAGGTTCCTCCTTCCGATCCCGCGACGGCGCTATTGCAACTGGAACTGGACCGTCAGGGTGTAGTAGACGTTCACCGGCCGTCCACCGAGCGTGGCCGGCTTGAATTTCCACTTCTGGATCGCTTCGACCGCCGCCTCGGTGAGCCCCATCGGGAGTTCCTTCAAGACGCGGACGTTGGTGATGTTGCCTTGCCGATCGATGATCGCCTCGACGATCACCGTCCCCTGGACGCGCGCGCGGCGGGCGATCTCGGTGTACAGCGGCGGGATCCGGGTGATGATCTCGGGGCGGGTGATGTCCCCGCCGACCCGCAGGACCATGTCCGGGCCCCCTGGGACGCCCCCCGGGACGCCGCCCAGCACGCCTCCGGGCACGCCTCCCGGCACGCCGCCCACGACGCCGCCCACCGCTCCCCTCGGCGGCTCCGGCCGAAACTCGGGGATTTCCGTCGGCACCTCCACCGGTTGCACGGGCTCGGTGGGGACTTCGACCGGCGCCTCCTCGACCACTTGTGCGGCGGCCGGTGGTGGCGGCGGCGGCGGTGGTGGCGGTGGTGGTGGTGGCGGCGCTGCCTGGTAGAAGCTGACCTGGATCGGCGGCTCCGGCACCGGATCGACCGTCCAGTAGTTGGCCACCACGACGCCGACCAGCACGACCAGGTGGAGGAGCAGGGCCAGCGTCAGGATCAGAGAACGCTTGCCGCCCCGGGCACTGCCCTGCATGGCGAGTAGGGATTTCTCGAACATGGCTCGGTGCTCCCGAGACTAGGACTCCGTACCCGCGGTGGGTTTCGCGGCCTCCTCGGGCTCGCGCAAGGCCATCGCCTTCGTCCGCCACTCCTCCGCCTGGGCCAGCCAGTCCTGCTGCTCGATGGGATCGAAGGAGAGCTTGACCTTCTCCCGGCACAACAGGCCGAGGTAGACCAAGGTGTCGAAGTGGTTGGCCCGCACCCGGTTGGCAGCGTGCAGCGCGGCGAGGCCGGTGTCCACCACCTTGCCGCGGGCGGCGAAGTCGAGCATGGGATCGTTGTAGGCCTTGTCCCAGGCCGTCACACCGATCGTGTACAGGATGTCGGGGTCCTTCTTGGCCGCACGGTTGGCGCGGTTGAGCGCCTCGTCGAGACGCCCGGAGCGGGTCAGCACCGTGAGGATGCCGCGCTGCACTTCCTCCCGCCCGGGGTTGGCGCGCTCCTCCGCCTCGAGGTGGGCGAGCGCCGCGTCGTACTTCTCCGCCGTCATCAGCGTGGTCAGTAGGTACTCCTCGACCTTGTCGTCGCTGGGGAAGCTCTTCAGGTACTTCTGGAACGCGTCGATGGCCGTCTCGGCGTAACGCAGGTTCTCCGCGTCTGTGTCCCCGGGGCGGAAGAGCGCCAGCGCCGAGAGCCCCACCGAGCGCCAGGCGAAGGTGGCGCTGGGGTCGATCTCCAGCCCGCGCTGGAACTGGCGCAGGGCATCCTTGTAGGACTCCTCTTGATAGAGGGCGTTGCCCTGTTTGAGCTCGATCCGGGCCTTGATCTTGGCGCAGCCGGCCGTGGAGACGGCCAGAGTCAGGAGGGAGAGCAGCAGGCGGGTCGAGATGCTGGAAGAGTGCCGCACGTCGAAGCGGGGCAGAGGAGAAGCCTGCAAAGGCTAGACGGCGTCCCGGCCGGTGTCAAGCGCGGCGGCCAGCCCTCCTAGGGTCTCGCCCGGGGCACGATGGTCGTCTCCCGACGCGCGCCGTCGCGCAGGAAGACCACCGTCGTGGGCTCGCCGATCTTCACCGCGTCGAGGGCGTAGGTGTAGTCGTAGATGTTCGCGATCGTCTGGCCGGCGATCTCGACGATGACGTCGCCGGCGGCGAGCCCGGCCGCGGCGGCCGGACCGCCCTCGATGACGCCCGAGAGGCGCAAACCCTCGACCTCCGAGGTGTAGTCGGGGATCGTGCCGGTGAAGGCGCGCAGGGTGTCGCGGTCGGTGCCGGTGGAGCGTGTCGGGGCGACCTCGACGAGCCGCGGCGGCTCCGGCTCGGCGGCCAGGCGGTCGGCGATGAGGGTGGCGAAGCGGGCGACGCGCTCGAGCTCGGCGTAGGCGATCTTCTCGGCCGTGTCGGAGGGCTTGTGATAGTCCTCGTGGCTGCCGGTGAAGAAGTTGAGGGTGGGGATCCCGGCCTGGTAGAAGGGGGTCGCGTCGGTGGGCAGGTAGGGATCGTCGACCAGCGCGAGGTCGAAGCCGATCGGCACGTTCACCCCTTCGACGAGGCGCGGCCAGGCATCGCTCGAGCCGGCGGCCTGCAGGGTGAGTCGGTTGTCCCGCGCGCGGCCCACCATGTCGAAATTGAGGTAGGCGGCGATCTCGGCGGGCGGCGGCGCGGCGTCGCGCAGGAACTGGGTCGAGCCGAGCACGCCCAGCTCCTCGCCCGACCAGAAGGCGAGGACGACGTGCCGGGCGCGCTCGCCTCGTGCCAGCGCCGCGCCTGCCGCCAGCACGGCCGCCACGCCGGAGGCGTTGTCGTCGGCGCCCGGGTGCACGGCCTCGGCGGCGGAGGCGTCGGCGAGTGAGTTGGCGCTGCGGCCGGTGCCCAAGTGATCGTAGTGGGCGCCGAGCACCAGCCAGGGCTCGGCGGTCGCGGCGGCCCCGGCGCTCGGGAGGTAGCCGGCGACGTTGGCGGCCGTGCGCTCCTCGCGCTCGACCTCGACGTCGAGAGTGATCTCGGTGTCCGCCAGGGCGAAGCCGGCGACGTGCGGGTTGCCGCCGTCCAACGCCGCCTGCAGGCTCGCGAGGTCGCCCCCGCGCGCCGCCAGCAGCCGCTCGGCGACCGGGCCGGCGACGCTCGCCGCGACGATCGCGGAGCCGGCCACCGCCGTGTCGAAGGCGAGCGGCACCACCTCGCCGGCGTGGGGTGAGCTCGGCCCGGTCGCGACCAAGAGAGCCGCCGCCCCGCGCTCGCGGGCCTGCATCGCCTTGTAGCGCAAACCGGCGTACCGGGCGAGCTCCGAGCGCAATTCCGGCGGCGCCTCCTCTGGGAAGTAACGCAGGACGAGGACGATCTTGCCGGCCACGTCGAGGCCCGCGTAGCTGTCGTAGCCGCCGTTCCCGGGGCCCTCTGGCACGACCAACCCGTAACCGGCGAAGACGGCCGGGGCGGTGACCGCGCCGCTGTCGGAGAACGAGAGCGCCTGGACGAAGTCGGCGCCGCCCCAGCGCTGCTCGCCGGCCGCATCCCGGATCGCCAACGTCGTACCGGTGTCGCGGGTGCCGGCGGTGAAAGTGAAGGGCAACTCGTAGCCATCGCGGCCGGGCAGCGGCAGGGCTCCCAGCTCGGCCAGGCGCCCACTCAAGTAGGCCGCCGCCCGCCGCTCGCCCTCGCTGCCCGTCATGCGGCCCGCGAGTTCGGGGGAGGCCA
>CAYXXN010000086.1:0-4143 GCA_964469055.1 uncultured Thermoanaerobaculia bacterium | reverse complement strand
TTCCGTCCGGCGTCGGCACGGGCAGCCCGTCGAAGCCGTCGGTGAAGGTCACGCGCACCGGCTCCTTGGTCCCCTCGACGTCGACCATGTAGATCTCGAAGTTCGAGAAGCCGAGTTTGTTCGAGGCGAAGAGAATGTACTCCCCGGAGGGGTGCACGTAAGGTGCCCAGCTCATCGCCCCGAAGTCGGTGATGCGGCGCGCGTCCGAGCCGTCGGGCCGCGCCGCCCAGATGTCGGCCGTCAGGCCCTCGGCATCGAAGCGACGCCAGACGATGCGCGAGCCGTCGGGAAAGAAGAACGGCCCGCCGTCGTAGCCCGGCGCCTCGGTCAGCCGCTCGAGGCCGGAGCCGTCGGCACGCATGCGGTAGAGCTCGGCGAAGAAGGCGGGGTTGGTGTCGAGCACCCGCTGCTCCTCGGAAGAGAGCTCGCGCCCGTAGGCGCCGCGCAGCGACGAGAAGACGATCCATTCGCCGTCCGGCGAGTAGCTGCCCTCGGCGTCGTAGCCGGCGGCATCGGTGAGTCGGGTGAGCTCGCCGCTCCCGCCGTCGGCCACGAACAGCTCCATGTGGGGATCGTAGTCCCAGGCGTAGCGGCGCTCCTGGCCGGCGGCGCGGGCCGCGAGCTCCGCCTGCTGCAGCTCGAGCGAGCGCGGGTCCTGGTGGGTGGAAGCGAAGAGGATGTCGCCGGTGCCCGGACGAATGAAAGCGCACGTGGTCTTACCCGTCCCGGGCGAAATGCGCCGCGTGTCGCCCGTCGCGAGGTCCAGTAGGTAGATCTGGTAGAAGGGGTTCCCCTCCTCGCGCTCGCTCTGGAAGACGAGCTTCGTGCCGTCCGGCGAAAAGTACCCCTCACCCGCGCGCCGCCCGTCGAAGGTCAATCGCCGGACGCCCGACAGGAAGTGGCTCTCGGTGAAAGTTGTCGCTTCGTTCTCACCGGCATGGGCGCTGGCCACGAAAACAGAACAGCACTGGGTAAGGAAGAAAAACGCAGTTTTTTGCAGCATCCGGCAGGCCTCACTTCCTCAGCGGGGCGTCTCCCAGCCCGTCCACCCGGGCCCGCGCACCACTTGCCCCGGCTTCGCCCCCGTGTGCTCGCCGTCGGCGAGCACCTGCACGCCGTTGACGAAGACGTGCACCATGCCGGTGGCGAGCTGGTGGGGCTTGTCGAAGGTGGCGTGGTCCTGGATCGCGGCCGGGTCGAAGACGGCGAGGTCCGCGAAGTGCCCCGGGACGAGTCTGCCGCGGTCGCGCAGCTTGAGGTTCGTCGCCGGCAGCGAGGTCAGCCGCCGGATCGCCGCGGCGAGCGGCACCAGCTTCTCGTCGCGGACATAGCGGCCGAGCAGGCGGGCGAAGTTGCCGTAGCCCCGCGGGTGAGGGTTCGACTTCAGGAACACGCCCTCCGGCGCCTCTGAGCCGGCGTCGGAGCCGAAGCTCACCCAGGGCAGCGCCACCTGCCGGCGCACGTTGTCCTCGGACATCAGGAAGTAGACCGTCCCGACGCGCGAGTCGTCCTCGATCACCAGGTCGATCGCCGCGTCCTCGGGCGACACGCCGCGCGCCGCCGCCACTTCGGCCAGGGTCTTGCCGGTGAGCGGCTTCAAGGCGTCGTTCTTGAAACCGACGAGGAGGACCTTGTCGGGCGAGCCGGCGGCGAGCATCAGGTTCTCCCACTCGTCGGTGGGGGTGCGCATGTCGGCGATCACCCGGGCCCGGACCGCGGGGTCCTTCAGGCGCTCGACCCAGGCGTCGTGACCCCCTTCCTGCACCCACGGCGGCATGGCGGCGTCGAGGCCGGTGGCGCCGGCGGTGTAGTTGTACATGTCGGCGGTGATCGCCAGGCCCTCGGCACGCGTCGCCTCGACCTTGGCGATGACCTCGCCCAGCTTGCCCCAGTTGGCCTCGCCGGCCGCCTTCAGGTGGTAGATCTCGGCCGGCACTCCGGCCTCGCGAGAGATGGTGACGAGCTCGTCGACCGCCTCTAGCAAACGGTTGCCTTCGCTCCTCATGTGCGAGATGTACAGGCCGCCTGACTCACCGGCCGCCGCGGCCAGGGCGACCAACTCGTCGGTCTCGGCGTAGAAGGCCGGCGCGTAGATCAGCGACGAGCCGACGCCCAGGGCGCCCTCCGCCATCGCGGCGCGCACCAGGTCCTGCATCCGCGCCAGCTCCTCCGGCGTCGGTGGCCGGTCCTCGTAGCCCAGCTCGTGGATGCGCACCGTGGTGGCGCCCACGAAGGAGGCGACGTTCGTCGAGACACCGCGCTCGACCAAGTGCTCCAGATAGTCGCCGAGGGTCGTCCAGGTGACGTCGTACTTGATGTCGGCCTGGTTCTCGACCACCTCGGCGCGCATCGCCTCGGTCAACGGCCCCTCCGACCAGCCCTCGCCGAAGACCTCGAGAGTCACGCCCTGGACGATGTCGGAGAGGGAGCGCCCGTCCTCGATGAGGCTCTCCGTGGCCCAGGAGAGCATGTTGATGAACCCAGGCGCGACCGCGAGGCCCGCCACATCGAGCTCGCGCGTCCCCCGCACCCGACCCAGATCGCCCACCCCGACGATCCGCTCGCCGTCGATCGCCACGTCGCCCACCACCGGCGGGCCGCCGCTCCCGTCGTAGATCGTCCCGCCGCGCAACACAACGTCATGGGTGAGGGTCGGCGCGCAGGAGATCAGGGGAGCGACAGCAATGACGCCGAGCGCGAATCGTTTCAAGGGAACCTCCCCGGGGAATTCGGCGCATCATAGCCGCTGGCCAGGCCCCAACCCCTACTTGATCTGTTGTTCCGCGGTAGACTGCGATCGGGTTTCCCCTCCCGAAATCGATGGCCGCGCCGGCACCCGAGCTCGCCCAGATCGAGGGCAAGTACGAGATCCTCGAGAAGCTGCGCGAGGGCGGCATGGGGGCCCTCTACAAGGTCCGCCACCGCCTGCTCGAGGAAGTCCGCGTCATCAAGGTCATCCGCCCGCAGCTCGAGGCGGAAGAGGGCCTGCGCGACCGCTTCCTGGCGGAAGCCCGCTCCGCCTCGCGCCTGCGTCACCCCAACATCGCCGCCCTTTACGACTTCTCGATGGACGAGGAGGGCGTGGCCTTCATGGTCATGGAGTACATCGACGGCGAGGACCTGGGCCGCAGGCTGCGGCGAGAGGGCCGCCTGCCCGTGGGCCTCACGCTCGAAGTGGCGATCCAGAGCCTGCGCGCCCTCGAGTACCTGCACCGCAACCAGTTCGTCCACCGCGACATCTCGCCCGACAACCTGATGGTCACCCGCGACGTCGATGGACGGACCCTGGTCAAGCTGATCGACCTGGGGATCGCCAAGGAGCTCAGGAGCGAAGCGAACCTCACCAAGTCGGGCTACTTCCTGGGCAAGATCAAGTACGCCTCGCCCGAGCAGTTCGGCGCCCAGGGCGGCGTCATCGACCACCGCAGCGACCTCTACTCGCTGGGCGTCGTGCTCTACGAGGTCCTCACCGGCGGCCACCCCTTCGACGAGGGCAGCCAGCAGACCCTGCTGGCCGGCCACCTGTTCAAGCCGCCGCGGGACTTCGCCGAGAGCGATCCGACGGCCCGCATCCCGCCGGCCCTGCGGGCGATCGTCTTGAAGGCGCTCGAGAAGAGTCCCGACGACCGCTTCGCGGACACCGACGGCATGTCGCGGGCCCTGCAGGAGCTGCTGGCGACCTGGCGGGAGCCGGAGGAGGGATCGGCGGCCGCGTCGGCGGGCACGCTGCTGCAGCGGGAGCCGCTCCAGGTCGTCTTCGAGCCGGGCTCGACCCAGGAGCGCCTCGACCGGCAGTTCGTGCCGGTGCCCACCCGACCCCCGATCGCGCCCGTGCCGCCGCCCGCGGCCCCGGCGAGGACGGCGCCGCAGGCCCCTGTCGCCGAGGCCACGCGCCTCTCCCGACCGGCGCCTGCGCCAGCCGTGGAGCCGACTCGGCTCGAGCGTCCAGCGCCCGCCGCCGTGCCGGAACCGACGCGCCTCGAACGCCCCCAACCGGCGACCGCAGCGCCGGCACCGGCGCGGCGCGAGCCCGCAGAGGCCCCCCGCGAGCGCGCCCCGGGCGCCGGCCGCCCGGCGTGGCTGTGGCCGGCGGTGGGGGCGGCGGCGGTAGGCGTCGGTGGTCTCGCTGCCTGGCTCGTGCTC
>CAYXXN010000085.1:10591-12124 GCA_964469055.1 uncultured Thermoanaerobaculia bacterium | reverse complement strand
CGCGCAGCCCCGGCGACCGACCTCTCTCCTTCCGGCAGGCCATCCTGCGCTGGCTGGCGGGTCTGCTGACCGTCGCCTTGGCGGGCCTGCCGGGTTTCCTGGCGCTCGCCGATCGGCTCAGCGGCTCGGCGACGCTCCGGCTGCGCTAGCTCAGCGCGGGATCTCCGCGCTCCAACCGACGACGACGCGAACGGGGCGCGTCGCGTCCTCGGCGCTGCGCGAGTTGACGAGGAAGCGCTGGCCGTCGGCCGTCACGTCGTAGTGATTGCGCGCCTCGACGAGGGGCAGGATCTGGGTGGAGAACAGGGCACGCGGCGGCCCAACCTCGAGTCGCGGCCCCGGCGTCACCTCCACCGCCATGAGCTTGCGGTCCGGAGCGACGTAGAAGAGCTCGCGGCCGTCGCCGCGCCAGCGCGGCTGGCTGCCGCCGCCGACCGACACCTGCACACGCTCCTCGGATTCGGCGAAGCGCCGTACGAAGACTTCCGTGACTCCGGAATCCGAAGACATGTAGGCGAGCCATTCGCCATCCGGGGAGAGTCGGGCGCCTTCGCCCGGAGTCAGCGTCTTCGCGCCGTGGTCGCCGCCGAGGTCGAGCGCCATCACGAGGCTCGGGTGGCTCAAGGTCTCGTAGATCAAGGTGCGCCCATCGCGGGACCAGTCGTCGAGCGGCGAGAAGCCCCCCAGATCCGCCAGTAGCGTCTCGGCGCCGCCGCCGCTCGCGTCGCGGGTGTACGCCTGTCCCTCGGGGAACGTCGTGTAAGCGATCCGCCGTCCGTCGGCCGACCAGAGCGGAGTCACGGAGAGGCGCGACGGCGACGAGACCCGCGACTGCGTCCCGCGCTCGAGGTCGAAGACCCAGATCGCCGCGAGGGCGTCCGGCCCGCCCTGGGTCACTGCCAGGCGCCGGCCGTCCGGCGACAGGGTCGGCTCCAGGTAGGCGGCCGGCGGGCCGACGCTGCCGGTCTCCCGGCCATCGCGGTCGAACCAGAGGAGCCGACTGAGCGCCAGGCCCCCTTCGCGGTAGGCGAGGGTCCCGGCTCTCGAGGCGGTGAACGCGGCGTACATCGTGGCGACGCCGTCCCACCACACGGATTCACCGACCTGCCGCGCCTCACCTTCGAGGCGCAGGGTCTCGGGGTCGAAGGGCTGCGCGAGGAGTCGACCGTCGCGCCGGAAGAGCAGACGGCCGGGCTCGGCGAAGATCGCACCTGACTCGGCGGGAAAGAGCCGGTGAGCCTCGCTCGAGTCGAGTGAGCCGAGCCACACCGCGAGGCCTTCCGCCCCGCCGCCGAGCGCCAAGTAGAGGAAGTGGCGTCCGTCCGGGAGGAAACTCGGCCAGCGGTGTGAGAACTCAGAGCGCTGTTCGTCGAGGCGAGTCGCCGGTGTAGGGTCGCCTCCGCCGGCCGGCACGCGCGAGAGTGCCCCCGCCAAGCCACCGGCAAAGAGGATCTCTTCCGAGGCGCTCCACGCGTACGAGCGCGGGCTCGATCTCTTTCCCGACTGGGTCGTCGCCATCGCGAAAGAGAGCGG
>CAYXXN010000085.1:0-10581 GCA_964469055.1 uncultured Thermoanaerobaculia bacterium | reverse complement strand
GACCTGCGGCGGATCCTCGCCGGCGGCGTCGATCGTCTGGAGTTGGCCGCCGGCGAAGAAGCCGATCCGTAGGCCGTCCGGCGACCAGAACGGGTAGGCGGCTCCCTCGGTCTCGGGGAGCGCACGAGCCTCGAAGGCGGCGAGCCGTCTCACCCAGAGGGCGTCCTCGCCGGTCGGGCCCGGCGCGTTGAACGCCAATCGAGAGCCGTCCGGCGAGAGCGCGATGCCCTTCTCGAAGCCGCCGGCGGCGGGAGGCGCGAGCTCGAAGCGGAGCGCGGCGGGATGGGAGCGACGGGTCTCCGGTCGGGCCCAGAGCGCGAGGGTGAGCGCCGCGAGGCCGAGGAGGGCGGCGAGCGCCCAGGCGAGCCGCTCCCGCCACGCGACGCGCGGCCGCGCTCCCAGGACGCCGCCCGCCCCGGTCGCGGATCCCGCGCTGCCCTCCAGGGCGAACGCCAGATCGGCCGCCGAGTGGAACCGCTTCGCGGGATCCTTCTCGAGGCACCGGCGGAGGATGGGAACGAGACCGGCGGGAGCGGCCTTCGCCAGCTCGGCGAATCCCGTCGCTTCCTCGCGCAGGATCGCCGACATCGTCTCGACCGCCGTCGCTCCGCGAAAGGCGCGCTGGCCAGTGAGCATCTCGTGCAGGACGCACCCGAAGGCGAACAGGTCCGAGCGGGCGTCGGCCGGCTCACCGCGCACCTGCTCCGGAGCCATGTAGCCGGCCGTGCCGAGCAGCGTCCCGGCCTCCGTGCGCTCGATGGTGGGGGCGGCGGTCGCCTGCGAGGCCGACTCCTGGCTGGGCGGACGGAGGCGGGCGAGGCCGAAGTCGAGGATCTTGGCGCGGCCGTCCTTGGTGATGAAGATGTTCTCGGGTTTGAGATCGCGGTGGACGATTCCCTGGTCGTGCGCCGCCCCGAGCCCCCGCAGTAGCTGGACGCCGAGATTCAGGGCTTCCAGCCGTGGCAGCGCACCCCCGGCAAGCCGTGCGCGTAGCGTCTCTCCCTCGAGCAGTTCCGTTACCAAATACGGCAAGCCTTCCTCGCTGCCGACGTCGAAGAGCGTCAGGAGGTTGGGGTGGTTGAGAGACGACGCGGCCCGTGCCTCCTGCTCGAAGCGGCGCAGGCGGTCCGTGTCCGCCGCGAACGCCGAGGGGAGCACCTTCACGGCGACGTCACGACCGAGGCGCACGTCGTGCGCTCGCCACACCTCCCCCATACCGCCCTCGCCCAGCTTCGAGCGCAGTTCGTAGGAGCCGAGGCGGAGGCCGGGAGCGAGGGCCACTGTGCGTCCCTAGCCGCGCCCTGCGGCCCGCAGTCGCGCCCGAGCCCGGGTGAGGGCGCGCTGCCGCTCCGCCTGGGACTTCTCGTCGGCGGCCTTCATCGCCAGGGCTTGGGCCAGCTCGCGCTCGGCGGCGGCGCGGTCGAGCTCGGCCACCGCATGGGCCGACTCGGTGAGGACGGTCAGTCGGTCGCCGACCATCTCGGCGAAGCCGCCGTCGACGTAGAGGTGCTCTTCGCCGCCCTCGCCACCGCGCACCCGGAGCACGCCCGGGCCCAGCTTGGCGACCAGCGGGGCGCGGCCGCGGAGGATGCCGATCTCGCCGTCCCAGGCGGGCAGCGCCGCGAACGAGGCCTGCCGCTCGAGCACGGTGCGCTCGGGCGTGACGACGCTGACCCGGAAGGTGACGGACTCGGCCACGGCCGCCTCAGACCTCCTCGCCCCGCTTCGCCGCGTCCTCGATCGTGCCGACGTACATGAAAGCGCGGTCGGGCAGATGATCCCACTTGCCCTCGGTCAGCTCCTCGAAGGAGCGGATGGTCTCGGCGAGCGGCACATAGATCCCCGAAATGCCGATGAACTGCTCGGCGACGAAGAACGGTTGAGAGAGGAAGCGCTCGATCTTGCGCGCCCGGCGGACGACGATCTTGTCCTCCTCCGAGAGCTCGTCCACCCCCAGGATGGCGATGATGTCCTGCAGATCCTTGTAGCGCTGCAGGATCTGCTGCACCCGCCGCGCCACCTTGTAGTGGCGCTCGCCGATCAACTCCGGGGCGACGATGCGACTCGAGGAGGCCAGGGGATCGACCGCCGGGTAGATGCCCTTCTCGGCGATTCCGCGCTCCAGGTTCACCGTCGAATCGAGGTGGGTGAAAGCGGTGGCTGGCGCCGGGTCCGTGTAGTCGTCGGCCGGCACGTAGATCGCCTGGATCGAGGTCACGGCGCCGCGCTTGGTCGAGGTGATGCGCTCCTGGAGCTCGCCCATCTCGGTGCCGAGGGTGGGTTGGTAGCCGACCGCCGAGGGCATCCGCCCCAAGAGCGCCGAGACCTCGGAGCCGGCCTGCGAGAAGCGGAAGATGTTGTCGATGAAGAGCAGCGTGTCGGCGCCCGTCTGGTCGCGGAAGAACTCCGCCATGGTGAGGGCCGAGAGGGCCACTCTCAAGCGCGCCCCCGGCGGCTCGTTCATTTGACCGAAGACCATGACGGTCTGGTCGATGACGCGCTTCCCGGTGTCGCCGATGAGCGCCTCCTGCATCTCGAGCCACAGGCCGTTGCCCTCGCGGGTCCGCTCGCCGACGCCGGCGAAGCAGGAATAGCCGCTGTGGAAGCGGGCCAAGCGCGCGATCAGCTCCTGGATGATGACCGTCTTACCCACCCCGGCGCCGCCGAAGAGTCCCGCCTTGCCGCCGCGCACCAGCGGGCAGAGGAGGTCGATGACCTTGATGCCGGTCTCGAACATCTCGGTCTTGGAGGAGAGCTCCTCGAGCTCGGGCGGCTCGCGGTGGATCGGCATGCGCGCCGTCACCTCGATCGGTCCACGCTCGTCGATCGGGTCTCCGACCAGGTTGAAGACCCGGCCCAGAGTGTTGGGGCCGACCGGCACCTCGATGGGCCCGCCGGTGTCGAGGACTCGGGCGCCGCGCGGCACGCCGTCGGTCGAGTCGAGCGCCACGGCGCGCACCCGGCCGCCGCCCAGGTGGTGCGCCACCTCGCACCACAGGGTCTCCGAGCGCACCTCGCTCAGGACCTTGCGCTCCACCTCGATCTTGAGCGCGTTGTAGATCGCCGGCAGCCGTCCCTCGGGGAACTGCGCGTCGAGGATCGAGCCGATGACCTGGGAGACGTGGCCGTAGTTGGGTTCGCTCATTGGGGATCGTCCTTGGCGTCAGGCGAGCGCGTTGGCGCCGCCGACGATGTCGAGCAACTCCATCGTGATTTGGGTCTGTCGGGCCCGGTTGTACTTTCGGGTGAGGCGCTTGATCATGTCGCCGGCGGCGTCGGTGGCCGCCTTCATCGCCACCATGCGCGCCACCTGCTCGGAGACCGCCGCGTCCGTGAAACACTGGAAGATCCGCACCCGGACCGTGGCCGGCAGCACCTCGTCGAGGATCTCGGGCGCGCTCGGGGTGAACTCGTAGAGGGTCTCGCGGCCCTCCTCCGCCCCGGCGGCGGGCGCCGCCTCGAGTGGCAGGATCCGCTCGACGACCGCGGCCTGCTTCCCGGCCGAGAGGAACTTCATGTAGGCGACGTCGAGTGCCGCGATCTCGCCCGCGAGGAAGGCGGCGACGAGGCGGCTCGCTAGGGGCTCGACCGCGTCGAAGCGCGGCGTGTCACCGAGCGTGGCGATGGCTTCCGCGACCGGTCGGCCGGCGAAGCGGAAGAAATTGATCCCCTTCTTGCCGACCATGTGCACCACGATCTCGGCCTCGGCCGAGGCGAGCTGCTCGACGGCGGAGCGCAGCACGTTGGCGTTGTAGCCGCCACAGAGGCCGCGATGGCTCGTCAAGACCAGGAGCGCCCGGCGTGTGGCCCCTTCGCGGGCGCGCATCAGCGGGTGCTCGGCGACTTGGGCCGCTCGCGTCAGACTCGCGGCGAGCTCGCCCAGCTTCTCGGTGTAGGGCTTGCTCGCCGTCGCCCGTTTGTAGGCGGCTTGGAAGCGGGCCGTGGCGATGAGCTGCATCGTCCGCGTGATCTTGCGGATATTGCGGGCCGCCTTGCGGCGCTTCACCAGGATGCGTCGATTGGCCATCGGTCGCTGGAACTCAAGCCTTCTTCCACTGCCCTCGGAAGTTGGCGATCACCTCTCGCAAGCGGTCGGCCAGGGCGTCCGAGACCTGCCCCACCTGGCGGATCTCGTCGAGGACCTCGGGGAACTCGTTGCGCAGGTGGTCGAGCACGGCGCGCTCGAAAGCGCCGACCTCGGCGACCGCGAGATCGTCGAGGTAGCCCTGGGTGCCGGCGAAGATCGAGACCACCTGCTCCTCGACCGGGTAAGGCCGGTATTGCGGCTGTTTCAAGAGCTCGACCATCCGCTCGCCCCGGTCGAGCTGCTTCTGGGTGGCCGCGTCGAGCTCGGTGCCGAGCTGCGAGAAGGCCTCGAGCTCGCGGTACGAGGCGAGGTCCAGGCGCAGCGTCCCGGCGTACTTCTTCATTCCCTTGATCTGGGCGTTGCCGCCCACCCGCGAGACCGAGATCCCGACGTTGACGGCCGGCCGCACGCCGGCGAAGAAGAGGTCCGGCTCCAAGTAGATCTGCCCGTCGGTGATCGAGATGACGTTGGTCGGGATGTAGGCCGAGACCTCGCCCTCCAAGGTCTCGATGATCGGCAGCGCCGTCATCGACCCGCCGCTGTCGGTGAACTTGTGCACCCGGTATTCGCCTCGCTCGGGTAGCTGGGCGAGGAAGGCCTCGGCCCGCTTCTTCCCCTCGGGGCGATGGTAGATCCCGCGCGCCTCGTCGGGTCGCTCCTCCTCGGGAGCCGCCACGCCCTGCGGGTGGGCCAGGGCGAGCCCCCGGTCGCGGCTTTCGGTCCCCGTCCCCTTCGGCACCACGGCGTACTCGTCGCGCAGCTTCACCGCTCGCTCGAGCAACCGCGAGTGGAGGTAGAAGACGTCCCCTGGATAGGCCTCGCGGCCCGGCGGGCGTCGCAGCAGCAACGAGAGCTGGCGGTAGGCGTGGGCCTGTTTCGACAGGTCGTCGTAGACGACCAACGTGGCGCGGCCCTGCTCGTACATGAAGTACTCGGCCATCGCCGCGCCGGCGTAGGGCGCGATGTACTGGAGCGGCGCCGGGTCGGAGGCCCCGGCCGAGACGACGATCGTGTAGTCCATCGCCCCGTGCTCGCGCAGCTTGTCGATGATGCCGACGACCGTCGATTCTTTGAGCCCGATCGCCACGTAGACGCAGACGACGTCGCCGCCCTTCTGGTTCAAGATCGTGTCGATGGCGATGGCGGTCTTGCCGGTCTTGCGGTCGCCGAGGATCAGCTCGCGCTGGCCACGGCCGATGGGGATCATGGCGTCGATCGCCTTGATGCCGGTCTGCAACGGCTCGTTGACCGGCTGGCGGGGGGCGATTCCCGGTGCCTTGAACTCGAGCGGCCGGCGCTGGTCCGACGCAATCTCGCCCTTGCCGTCGAGCGCCCGGCCGAGCGGATCGACGACCCGCCCGATGAGCTCCTCGCCACACGGGATCGAAAGCAGCTCGCCGGTACGGCGCACCTCTTCACCCTCTTTGATCGCCAGGTAGTCGCCGAAGATCACGACGCCGACCGAGCTCTCCTCGAGGTTGAATACCTGCCCGTATTGGCCGTTGGAGAACTGCAGCTGCTCGCCGGCCAGGGCGTTGCTCAAGCCGTAGACGCGGGCGATGCCGTCGCCCACCTCGATGACCCGTCCGACTTCGGCCAGATCCGTCGCCGACCGGTAGTTGCGAATCTCCTCGGTCAGGACCGAAGAGATCTCATCGACCCTGAATCTCATGATCGCGTCACTCCATGAGCCCCGCGAGGTCGCGCGGCGCGCGCTCGAGGAGCCTCAAGTCGAGGCGGCGCAGCCGCGCCGCCACACTCCCGTCGATCTTGCGATCGCCGATCGCCAGCCGCAGTCCTGCCACCAGCTCGGCGTCCACCCGCTCGTGGAGCACGGGCTCGCGACCCGTCATGGCGGCGAGCGCGGCGTGCAGGCGCTCGCGGAGCGACTCCGAGAGCGGCACGGCGCTGGCGACGTCGACGTCCACCCGTCCCCGCCGCCGGTCGAGCTCGCGCCGGTAGGCCAGCGCCAGCGCCGGCACCACGGCGAGCCGTCGCTTGCGGTTCATCACCTGCAACACGTCCACAGTCAAGTCCTGCAGGCGGCCGCGGAAGGCCGTCTCCAGAGCCGTTCGCCGCTCCTCCTCGCTCACCAGGGGGCTGGCCAGGAACGCCCTCGAGGTCTCGTCGGAGGTCACGACAGCGGCGAGCGCGGCCAACTCCTCCCCCACCTCCTCGCCACGACCCTGCTCTTCCGCGAGCGCGAGAAGGGCCAGGGCGTAGACCCGCGCCACCGCGAGCTCGCGGCTGTCGATCGGGACGCCCATCGCTGCCTACTGGATCTCCCGCCCGCCCAGCTCGTCGATCGTCTCGGCGATGAGCCGCTCGTGGTCCGCGGGGCGGACCTCCCGACGGAGGATCCGCTCGGCGATCGCGGTCGCCATCGACGCGCTGCGCTCGTAGAGGTCGCGCACCGCGCTCGCCCGGGCGAGGTCGATCTCGCGCTTGGCGCGCTCGATCAGGCGGTCGGCCTCGGCGCGGGCCTCGCCTTCGAGTCGGGCCTTCACCACCTCGCCGTCGCGGCGCCCCTCCTCGACGATGGCCGAAGCCTCCTGCCGGGCGCCGACGAGTCGCGCCTCGTACTCCGCCAGGCGCGCCTCTGCCGCCTCCCGGTCGCTCTTGGCCCGCTGGAGCGAATCCCGGATGAACTCCTCCCGCCGCTGCAGGGCGGAGAGCAGCGGCCCCCAGGCGTACCTGCCGAGCACGAAGACGACCAAAAGGAAGATCACCACCGTCCACACGGCGTTGCCCAGGTCACCGGCGAACAGGCTCACGTCGCCGCCGCCCTCGTGGGCCGGCTCGGTGGCCCACGCCGCGCCCGCCAGGAACAGCTTCCCGGCGAAGGCACGCAGCATCAGGAAGACCCTCTTCACGGCAGAGCGAGCAGGGCGATGACGACCGCGAAGAGCGTGGCGCCCTCGATCAGCGCCGCCGTGATCAGCATGGCGTTCGCAATCTGGCCGGCGGCTTCCGGCTGTCGGGCGATCGACTCGACGGCGCTGCCGCCGATGCGGCCGATGCCGGCCGCGCCGCCCATCACCACCAGGCCAGCGCCGATCGCGCCCCCCAGGGCGCTAGCGCCCTCGGTCGTCAACAGGGAGCCACCACCTTCCTCCTGGGCGGAGGCCGCCGGGGCGAACAGCAGCGCGGCCCCGACGACGATCAGGGACAAAGCGAACTTCGCGAATCTCTTGTTCATGACTCGTTTCCTTTCGTTTCGACGGATACCTAGGCGTGCGCCTCGTGGGGCTCTTCATGGTGTACCAGGACGGATTGCCCGATGAAGAGCGTCGTCAGGAAGGTGAAGATGAACGCCTGGAGGAAGGCGACGAACAGCTCGAGCATGCTGACGGCTACGCTGCCCAGCACGACCGGCACGGCCACGGCGAAGCCCATGGCGGCGCTCACCGATCCCGCCGCCAGGACGAAGCCCAAGAGCACGGCCATGAGCGTGTGGCCGGCGACCATGTTGGCGAAGAGTCGGATGGCCAGCGCGAACCCCTTGGCGAACACCCCGACGACCTCGATGGCGGCGAGCAGCGGCTTCAAGAACACCGGCCCCGGCGCGAAGTGCTTGAGATAGGCGACGCCGCCGAAGCGCAGGCCGTTGACGACCATCATGAGCAAGGTCGTCACGGCCAAAGTGCCGGTGACCCAGATGTTGGCGGTCGCCGTGCCTCCCAGGTGGAGGCCGGCGAGCGGCGTCAGGGCCGCGATGGGCAGCAACCCCAAGAGGTTGATGGTCAAGACGAAGAAGAAGACCGACCAGATGTACTTGATGAAGCGGTCGGTGTGGGCGCCGAGGCTGGGCCGCGCCACTTCTTCGCGCAGGTAGTAACAGATGGCCTCGATCGCGTTGCGCAAGCCGGTCGGCACGAGGGTCTCGACGTCGTCCTTGGCGGCTCGTCGCCGCAGCGTCCGGGGCAGCACCAGGACGAGCACGAGGCCCGCCAGCAAGAGCATGCTGATGTGGTCCGAGAAGAGCGTGATCTTGCCCTCCGGCGTGAGCGGCCCGGCGTCCAGCGGCTGCTGGACGATCGGGTGCTGCACGACGTGGCTCAGGGGATTCGGCTCGGCGCTCGACATGATCTCGTCTCTAGAAGGTGCGGGCATGCCGCTGCGCGTACAGCGTGTCCACGGGCAGGAGCGCCAGGTAGCTCACGGCCACCCAGAGGAGGAAGGGCCGCTCGGCCGGCTCGCCGACGAGCGCGACCCCCGTCGCCAGGACGACCACCAGCGCCATGCGCAGCGCCAGCGAGCCCATGAAGACGGTGACCAGTCGCTCCCGCTGTGGACGGAGACGCGCGATCGTGATCGGTAGCGCGGCGATGGAGGAGGCGAGGACGTTGACGCCCACCGCCATCCACATCGCCAGAATGCCTGCCGTGCCTCCTCGTTTCAGTGTCGGGGCGTAGCCGAGCGCGACGCTCGCGGTCGCCACCCCTACCAAGAGCGCCGTGAACCGCAGGTGCAGCCAGACCACCCGCCGCCACCCGGATCCCGGGCCCACCCTACTCCTCCGACTTGTCGCGATTGGCCTGGTCGCGCAGGGCCACCAGGCTCGTGCGGAGCAGATTATACAGACCCCCGACGATTCCCAGAACGGCCCCGATCAGGAGCCCCAAGTCGGCGCGACCGTAGTGCCTGCCGATCCACCAGCCCAGCAGGGCGAAGCCGCCGACCGCCGCCGCCAGCTCGAAGCCGAGGTTGGCGTAGCGAGTCCAGCCGGTGCCGGCCGAGGAACGCTTCGGGAGCAACGGGGACATCGGGGGCCGCCGGCGGGAGGCGAAGCTTAGCAGGCGGGCTGGCTGCCCGCCGCTCAGGAGTAGTTCAGGCGGATCGTCGTCACCCCGGAGATCGAGCCCAGGGACACGGTGACGCTGCGGCCGCCCTTGCGATAGCGGCCGGAGGCCTCCTGCCAGCCAGCGGCGCGAGCAGCGGCCGCGATCCCTTGCCGCACGGCGGCGAGCGGATCGGTCGAGGTGAGCTCGACGAACCCCGGGCCGAAGTCGACGACCGCCGACGGCGAGTGGATGGGGAAGTCCTCCGGGAAGTCCGATGGCACGACACCGGTCACCCGCTCGCCGACCGGCTTCGCCTGCACGTCGTCGGCGAGGGAGATGCCGGCATCGATGGCGCTCGGGACCTCGACCGTCTCGAGCTCGCGGCGCGCCGGCGTCGCGGTCCGCTCGCCACAGGCCACGAGGAGCACTGCTGCGCCGAGGAGAGCCCCCCAGCGCCCTACCGTGGCCCACCGGCGCCCTCGCGGCGCTGTGCTACCCTGCCCGCCGGTGCTGGCCCGCACGCCGCGCATCGTCCTCTCCTTCCTGTCCATCTCGCTCTGGCTCGGCCTCCTGCTGTTGGGCGTCGTACCGGCGCCCGCGGCGCACGTTCTGCTCCTCACCTCACTCGTGCTGTTTCCCTGGCGCGAGCTGCGCTGAACCCGTCGCCTGCCCGCGCCCACGCCGCTCAGTCCCGTCGCCACGCCTCCACCCGGTTGGCGAGCGTGCCGACCCCGGACACCTCGACCTCCAGCAGGTCACCGTCGGCCAGCGGCCCCACGCCCGCTGGCGTCCCCGTCAGCACCACGTCCCCCGGCTCGAGCGTCATCATCCGAGAGACGTAGACCAAGAGCTCCACGATCCCCCAGGCCAGGTCGGCCGTGCGGCCGCGCTGCCGCACCTCGCCGTTCAGGCGGGTCGTGAGCTCGAGCTCCTCGAGGTCGGCGTCGACGGCGATCGCCGGCCCCAGCGGGCAGAAGCTGTCGAAGGACTTGGCGCGGGCGAAGGTGGCGTCGCGCCTCTGGAGATCGCGCGCCGTCACGTCGCAAGCGCAGGTGACGCCGAGGATAGCGGCGCGCGCCGCCATCGCGTCGCCCCGGCGCAGCTGCTCGCGCACCACCACAGCGATCTCGCCCTCGAACTCGACGCGCTCGCTCTCGGGCGGCAGCACGATCGGTGCCCGGGGGCCGATGACCGACGAGGGGGCTTTGAGAAAGAGCAGGGGCTCGGCGGGCATTGGGTTGCCCAGCTCGGCGGCATGCTCGCGGTAGTTGCGGCCGACGCCGACCACCTTGCCCGGCACGACGGGGGCCAAGAGCGAGCGCGCTTCTGCGGTCACGGCGCGCCCCAGCTCCCAGCCCCCGGGCCGCACCTCGAAGGGGTCCGAGTAGAGGATGCGCAGCTCGCCTTCTTCGTCGGTGGCGGCGTAGAAGCCCTCCGGGGCGAGCCGACAGAGCAGCACGCCGGGATTCTAGAGCCTCGCGCCGGCCGCGCCGGGGCCCCGGCGGTCGCGCAACAGCAGCCAGAGGAAGAACGGTCCGCCGAGGAGCGCCGTCACCACCCCCACCGGCAGCTCGGCCGGCGCCATCGCCGCGCGCGCCGCGAGGTCGGCGAGCGCCAGGAAGGCGCCGCCGCCGAGCAGGCCGGCCGGCAGCATCTGGAGATGGTCGTGCCCCAGCGCCCGGCGCAGCAGATGCGGCACGATCAAGCCGA
>CAYXXN010000084.1:3067-12511 GCA_964469055.1 uncultured Thermoanaerobaculia bacterium | reverse complement strand
TTCAGCACGCGCGTCAACAGGTCCCACTCGGTGAAGATGCCCACCAGATGGCCGTCGCGCCGCACCAGCACGCAGCCGTGACGCTCTTGGCGCATCAGGGCGACCGCCTCGGCGACGCTCGCCGTGGGGGGAAGCTCCAGGACCGGGGAGAGCGGCAGATCGCCCAGCCGGTCGGTGAGCAGGCGACCACCCAAGCCCCGCCCCGCCTCCGGCAGGTCGAGGCCGGCCAGGTCGGCCCCGCACTGCTCGCAGAGCTCGCTCCCCTGCAAGTTGTCGTGAGCGCAGAACGGGCAGCGCATGTCTCGCCCCTCGCTCAGGCCCCGTGGTCGGTGGAGAGCACCTGGTGGAGCCGCGGCGGCAGGTTGAGGGTCTCTTCGGGGAAGAAGCCGGCGACGAAGACGAGCACGTCGCGGCTCGAGAGCAACCCCGCCAGCTGCCCCCGCTCGTCGACCAGCGGCACCTGACGGTAGCCGCCGTCGACCATCGCGTCGAGCGCCTCGGCGAGCGACTGGCCGAGAGCGAGCGTCCGGGGCTCACCGCTGGCCAGGGTGCCGATCGGCGTCGCCGGGTCCAGTCCCTCGGTCGCCGTGCGGTAGAGCACGTCGCGCTGGGTGAAGATCCCAGCCAGCCGCTCTCCGTCGCGCACCAGCACGGCCGGCCGCCGCGACGCAACGAGCTGGCGCAGAACCTCTCCGAGCGGCGCCGCCGGCGTGACGTACGGCGCCGGCGCGAGCTCGAGATCGGCGATCTTCGCGTGACGCAGGCTCTCGGCGAGCGAGGTCATCGCCGCCGATGGTAGCGCAGAGCGGGGTGCGAGGCTCGGACCCTGCGGTGGGCCGGGAGCTCAGTAGCCTTTCGCGTACCCGCCGTCGACCAGGATCGCCTGCCCGGTGACGTAGGAGGCCGCCGGCGAGCACAGGAAGCTCACCACCTCGCCGATCTCCCGGGGCTCCGCCAGGCGCCCGATCGCGGCCTCCCCGAGCCGTCCTGCGACGACCTCCTCCACGCTGACGCCGCCGCGCTCGGCGCGGGCGCGGGCGAGTTCCACTTGGCGCTCGGTCCTGGTGAAGCCGGGCAAGACCGCGTTGACCGTGACGCCGTCCGCCGCCACCTCCTGCGCCAGGGTCTTCAGATACCCGAGCACGGCCGGTCGCAGAGCATTCGACAGCGCCAGGTTCGGGATCGGCTGCCGCGCGGAGACCGAGTTGATGGCGACGATGCGGCCCCAGCCCCGCCGTCGCATGCCGGGCACGATGAGCCGGCAGAGGCGCGGCACGAAGAGGAAAACGAGCGGAATCGCCTCCCGCCAGTCGGCCTCGTCGAGCTCGACGGCCGGCTTGGCGGCAGGCCCGCCCCCGTTGGCCACCAACACGTCGATCGGCCCCAACGTCTCCTCGACCTCGCTCACCAGCTCTTCCAGGTCCTCGTTCACCCGCACGTCGGCGGCGACCGCCACCACCTCGGCCCCGGAGTCGGCGAGAGCGTCGCGGGCCGCCTCCAGCTTCTCGCCGCCGCGGCTGCTGATCGCGATGCGCGCGCCGCGGCGAGCGAGGGCCTCCGCCGCGGCGAGACCGAGCCCAGCGGAGGCGCCGGTGACCAGGGCAACGCGGTCCGCGAGGTCGCTCATCCGTCGAGGCGCCGCCCCTCGGCGTCGTAGGCGTAGACACCGCGGCCGGTCTTGCGCCCCAGGCGACCCGCCTGCACGTAGCGCTCGAGGAGCGGCGATGGGCGGTAGGTGTCGCCCAGGGTGCGGTGCAGGAACCTCAGGATCGAGAGGCGCACGTCGAGCCCCACCAGGTCGACCAGCTCGAAGGGGCCCATGGGGTGGTTGAGACCCAGCTTCAGGGCCTTGTCGATGTCCGGCGCCGAGGCGACCCCGGTCTCCAGCATGCGAAAGGCCTCGTTGCCGATCAGCGCGTTGATGCGGCTGGTGACGAAGCCGGGCGACTCGTTGACGAGCACCACCTCCTTGCCCATGCGCTCGCCGACCGCCTGTATCGCGGCCAGCGTCTCCTCCGTGGTCTCGAGGCCGCGCACCAGCTCCAGGAGCTTCATGAGGTGGACGGGGTTGAAGAAGTGCATGCCGGCGAAGCGCTCCGGCCGATCGGTGGCCGCCGCCATCTCGGTGATCGAGAGACCCGAGGTGTTGGAGGCGAGAAGCGCGTACGGTGGGCAGACGGCGACGACCTTGCGGAAGGTGTCGAGCTTGAGATCCATCGACTCGGGCACGGCCTCGATGACGAGATCGGCCTCGGCGACCGCCGCGACGAGGTCGAGGGTGGGGGTGAGGAGCTGCTTGGCGTGCTGGGCCGTCTTGGCCTCGACCTTGCCGAGCTCGACCCCCCGATCCAGGTTCTTGCCGATGCGCTCGACGGCACGCCCCAAGACCGCCTCGTCGACGTCGAAGAGCGGCGTCCGGTACCCTGCCGCCGCCGCCACGTGGGCGATCCCCAGCCCCATCGTGCCGGCGCCCAACACGGCGACCGTGCGGATCTCGACGGTGGAAGCCATGGGTCGAGGAAGTGTACCCCCTCTACAATCCTCGTCGTCGATGATCCTCTCCGACGCCCACCGCTATCTTTTCGTCGAGCTGCCCCACACCGCCTCGACGGCGATCGCCGGCGAGCTCACGGCGCACTACGGCGGCCGGCCGATCCTTTCCAAGCACGCGCGCTACCACCAGTTCCTCGCCGGCGCCAGTCCGGAGCAGCGGCGCTACTTCGTCTTCTCCGGCATCAGGAATCCGCTGGACGAGACCGTGACCTACTACTTTCGCTACAAGACCGACCACCAGGGGCGCTACTCCGACCCCGCAAAGTGGAAGCGCAACGGCGGCTCGGTCTCCGATCACAGCGTCGCGCAGTACCTCTTCCTGCGCGACGCGAGAGCTGACTTCGCGACCTACCTGCGCCGCTTCTACACCAAGCCCTACGACAACTGGAGCAACCTGACCCACCGGCACTTCCAGTTCGTGATCCGGTTCGAGAGCTTGCAGGAGGGCTTCGCCGCGGTCCTCGAGCGGCTGGGCTTGCCGAGCGCGGGCCCACTGCCGGTGACCAACAAGACAGCCGAGCGCCGCAGTGCCTGGTGGGAGTACTACTCACCGGAGCTCCGCCCCTACGCCGCCCGCATCTTCGGGCCGTTTCTCCGCGAGTGGGACTACGAGTTCCCAGCCGAGTGGGGGCCGCTGCGGGTGCCGCTCGCCAGTCGGCTCGTCTACCGGCTGCTCCAACCCGTGCGCCGTTGGCGCTGGACGGCACGGGGCGAGAAGTTGTTCGACTGACGCCCTACGCTTCGCCGACCGTCAGCACTACCTTGCCGAAGGCCTGGCGGCTCTCGAGGTATTCGTGCGCTTCGCGGGCGCGCTCCAGGGGGAAGGTGCGATCGATGACCGGCTCGAGGGCGCCGCGCTCGACGTGTTGGAGGATGGTGCGGAGCTCTGAGAGCGTGCCCATGGTCGAGCCCAAGATCGACTGGCTCTTGAAGAACAGAGCGCGCAGGTTGACCTGCACGAGGTGGCCGGCGGTGGCGCCGCACAGGACGAGGCGGCCGCCCCAGGCGAGAGTCTTCAAGCTGCGCTCGAAGGTCTCGCCGCCGACGTGGTCGACGACCACTTCGACGCCCTTCTTGGCGGTGACTTCGCGGACCACCTGGACGAAGTCCTCGCGCGCGGAGTCGATGCCGTGGGTCGCTCCCAAGCGGACGGCCCGCTCGAGCTTGGAGGCGGCGCCGGCGGTGACCAGGATGTGACGTGCCCCCAGCAAGCGAGCGATCTGGATCGCGGCCGTCGACACGCCGGAGCCGGCGGCGTGGATCAGCACGTCCTCGTGCGCGGCGAGCGCGGCGCGGGCGACGAGCATGTGCCAGGCGGTGAGGAACGCCAGCGGCAAGGCCGCGGCCTCGACATAGGTGAGGCCGCGGGGCAGGGGCAAGACGTTGCGCTCGGGCACCACCACGTACTCGGCGTAGCCGCCGTCGCGGTGCTCACCCAGGATGCCGTAACCGGGGCTCGTCGTCTCGCGGCCGGCCTCGATGGCCTCGAGGTTGTCGGAGACCCCTGGCGCCAGCAGCACGGGGTCGCCGGGGCGGGCGCCCTGCACCAGCTCGCCGACCTCGATGACGTCGCCGGCGATCTCGCTGCCCGGGGTGAGGGGCAGGGGAAAGCGGTGACCCTCGACCCCCTTGCGCACCCACAAGTCGAGGTGGTTGAGCGCGCAAGCCCGCACCTTGACCAGGGCCTCGGCCGGCCCGGGCCGCGGGGTGGGGACCTCGACCCACTCCAGGACCTCCGGCCCGCCGTGGTGGGAGATGACGAAGGCGCGCACGGCGGGATTCTAGGACGGGGCGCCCGGCTGGGCGGCCGCGGAGGCCCCGGAGCGGCGGGCTCGCTCGGGGCCAGGAGTCGGATTTCCTTGCATTTATCGAGGTTTTTGCACCAGAATCCCGCAACGCGTTCGAAGAGGGAGGTCCTCCATGAAGCGCTGGATCCTGGCTCTTGCCCTGCTGGTGTGCGCCGTCCCGGCCGCGGCGGGCGGCTTCAGCCTGTTCGCCACCGGCATGACGACGGACGACGCCGACGACGAGGTCGGCCTCGGCGCCAAACTCGAGTTCAACGCCGGTCGCTGGGTCGACCTGCAGGCGCGGGTCGCCAACTACGAGAACCTGGTCACCGACGCGGCGCCGAACGTCTACGAGATCCAGGCGGTGCCGATCGACTTCGGCGTCAACTGGGACATCGGCGACCCGGCGAAGACCGCCAACGGCTACGTCGGGGGCGGGATCTCCTACTGGGTGATGGACTTCAGCTACGACACGACGACCCCCGCCGGGCCGCCCCGCGGCATCGACATCGATCCCGAGAGCGGCTGGTACGCCGAGGTGGGCGTGGACGTCGCGGTGCACCGGGCCTACTCGTTCTTCGCCGAGGCGGTCTGGCGCTATGTCAAGACCGAGGTCGAGGGCGACGACCTCGGCCTGCCCGTCGACCAGGGCGTGAGCCTCACCGGCGTCGCCGTCAACCTCGGCATGACGCTGAACTGGGACTTCGGCGGCAGCGGAGGGAGCTACTAGCCCGCGCCCTCACCAGGGCGTGGTGCGGGCCCGCAGCAGGAGCACGAGCCGCTCCGCGAGGCCGAGCCGCGGCGACCGCTCGACGACGCGGGCGCCGGCGCGCTCGATCTTGCCCAGCAGCCGCCGGCCGGCGAGGACCGCATAACGAGCCGCCGGCCGCAGGGGAGCCGACAGCCGGCGGACGGTGCGCCGGCCGTTCGCGAAGGCCGGCCGCAAGCGCTCGGCCTCGCGCAGCACCGCCGTCGCGAGCTCCATGGGCGACACCGGCCGCCCGATCTCCCAGGCCTCGGGCAGCTCCTCGCGCGGGAGCCCCGCCTGGCCTCGTCGGAGCCCGGGACCGAGATCGATCAGCCGCCGCAGGCGGACGAGCGCCGCCGTGAGCTCGAGCAGCTCTTCGTCGGCGAGGGCCTCGGGCGCCAGGCCGGCGAGGGCGGCGGCGGCCAGGCGGCGGGCGCCGCGCGCCGCCTCGTCGGCCGTCGCGGGTCGGGGAGAGGCCACCCGCCGCCGGGCGACGTGCGACATCGCCGCGAAGGCCTCTGCCGGCCACGGCTCCACCGCCTGCTCGGCGGCGAGGAGCAGGAACACCGGCTGCCCGGCCGGCTCACCGGCGAGGGCGCGGTCGAGCTCGTACTCCCAGCGGTTGATCTGGGCCAGCCGCTCGCCTTCGAGGCCCGACTGGCAGGCGAAGTCGAAGAGGGTCGCCGCCCAGGCGGTCAGGGCCTGGAGCCGCGTCCGCGCCGGGGCGGGCAAGAGGATCGAGGCCGGAGCGAAATCGGCGAGCACGGCACGGCAGACGGCGCCGCAGACGCGGGCCGCCTTGTCGGGGTCACGCTCCTCGAGGGGCTGGACCAACTGGTCGAGCAGCCGGGCGTGGCGGCTCCGTGCCAAGGCGTCGGCCCGCCACGCCGCGTCGCTCGGGTGCTCGCCGCGGACGCGCTCGACGGGCGCGGGCCCCGCCGGCGGGGAGGGGCTCTCCGGACCCCGAGTCACAGGAGCGTCAGCAGCTCCCGTTGCGGCTCGCCGCCGGTGATCTCGGCCACCCCCTCGGGCGTCAACGCGATGTTGATCTCGGTGCGCACGCCGAAGTCGCCGGGGAAGTAGATGCCGGGCTCGATCGAAAAGCCGGTCATCGCCACGAGCTGCCGGGTGTCGTGGGTCTCGAGGTTGTCCATGTTGGCGCCGTGGCCGTGGTCCTCGATGCCGATCGAGTGCCCGGTGCGATGGATGAAGAAGTCGCCGTAGCCCGCCTGGACGATCACGGCGCGGGTCGCGTCGTCGACCTCGTAGCCGGCGACCGGCTGGTGCGGATAGCGCGAGCGGACGAGGGCGGCGCCGGCGTCCCGGGCGGCGACGTCCAGGCCGAAGATCTCCGCCTGGCGAGGGGTCGGCGAGGGCGCGCCGACGCCGCACCAGGTGATGTCCGCGTAGACGCTCTCGATGTCGCGCTCCTTCGCCCACAGGTCGATCAGGAGGAAGTCGCCGGCGCGGATGGGCGAGGAGCCTTCCGGCCCCGGCACGTAGTGCGGGTCCGCGCTGTGGGCGTTGACGCCGACGATGGGATCGGTCTCCGCCCACAGGCCGCGGCGGCCGAAGGCCTCGACGATGAACCGCTGGACGTCGTACTCGGAGAGGGCGCGACCGGCGCGCAGGGCCTCGCTGGTCATCGCGAAGGCGGCGTGGACGATCTCGTGCAGCGCCGTGCAGGCCCGGCGGTGGCCGGCGAGCTGCGCCTCCGACCAGACGGCGGCGAAGCGCTGCACGAGGTCGGCCGAGGAGACGAGCTCGACGCCCTGGGCGCGCAGCAGCTCGGCGGTGCCGGCGTCCAAGCGCGAGACGGCGGGGAGGGCGTTTCCCGGGCTGTACTGCGCGGCGAGGCGCCGAGAGCCGGCGACCAGGGCCGCGACGCCGTCGGCGTAGGCCTTCCAGGTGAGGTAGACACTCTTGCCCCCGGGCAAGCCGTCGAGCATCGCGGGCTCGAGCGCGTGGACGAGCTTCTTCGGCTCGCCGCGGCGCGGCACGAGGTAGTAGCAGCGGCGGCTGATGAAGCGGCCGGACAGGCCGAGCAACTCGACGCTGATCGGGTCGCTGTGCTGGAAGCAGCTGAAAAACCAACCGTCGAGGTCGGCTGCGACCAGCGCGGCCTGCACGGCGGGGATGCGGTCGGCGAGCATCGGTACACCTCCGGAAAGGCGAAGATTATCCTCGCTTGGCAGTGAAGCGCGCCACTGGCGACCGGCGGGGAGTTCGCGTAAGCTCCTGACCCACCGATTCTTATGGGCAACCCGGCACGCTTGAAGGAGCGGCTCCTCCGCGAGGCGGTGGCGGACAACGTCTACGCGATCGAGGGGCGTCCGGCCATCGAGGCCCGCCGCCGCGTGCGGCGGCACCTCGTCGCTCGCGGGGCGTTCCTGATCGGAGTGCCGGCGGCGCTCTTCGCCGTGGCCGTAGCCGGGAGCGAGCTCGCCGCCGCCTGGCGCGCCCAGGCGGCGAGCCGCCGCGCCGACCGACCCGCCATCGTGGTCGAAGCCACGCCGCGGCCGCCCCGCGACCTCGGCCGCTCGACGGTTGTCCTGGCGACGGCACCCCTGGGCCTGCCCATCGGCCGCTCCGTGCTGCCGCTCGCCGTCCAGAGGGTGGTCCTCGACCCGGGCCACGGCGGTGCCAACCGCGGCACCGCGAGTCGCGACGGTTTGGTCGAGAAGGACTTGACTCTCGACATCGCGCAGCGCCTGGAGCGCTTGCTGGCCGCCGCCGCCTACGAAGTGGTCCTCACGCGGGACGGCGACCAGGCCCTCTCGCTCGCCGACCGTGGGGCGATCGCCAACCGCCGCGAGGGCGACATCTTCGTCTCCATCCACGTCAACTGGCTCGACGATCCCGGCGCGCGCGGGGTGGAGACCTTCTATCTGGGGCCGACCGACGATCCCCAGCTCGAGGAGATGGCCGCCCGCGAGAACGCCGGGAGCGGGCTGCGGCTCGCCGATTTGAAGGAGGCGATCGAGCGCGTCTACGCTGGGGTCCGCCGCGAGGAATCGCGCGCCCTGGCCGAGGCGGTGCAGCGCGCGCTCCTCGTCTCGCTGCGCACCCTCGACCCCGAGGTCGCCAATCGCGGGGTGAAGACGGCGCCGTTCGGCGTCTTGATCCACACGCAGATGCCGGCCATCCTGGCCGAGGTGGGTTGCCTGTCGAACGACGAGGAGAGCGGGTTGCTGCGCGACGAGGGCTACCGCCAGTACTTGGCGGAGACCCTGTTCCAGGGCATCCGCGCCTACAGCGAGGGACTGAGCCGGAGCTCGATCCGGGGGAGCTGACGAACGCATGACCGACAAGAGCAAGGAGAGCGTGCTGAACCTGGGCGTCGATCTGGGCACGTCGCGGAGCTCGATCTCGGGCTCGAACGGGGTGCGCCACATGATCCTCTCCTTCGTGGGCTGGCCGGTCGACATGGTGGCGCGCAAGGTGTTGAAACGGGACGTGCTCATCGGCGCCGAGGCCCTCGAGAATCGGCTGATGCTCGACCTGCACCGTCCCCTCGAGCGCGGCCTGATCCGCGAAGGCTCGGAGGCGGCGGCCACCGCCGTGCGCGAGCTCCTGCAGCACTTGCTGTCGCTGGCCGGCGTCGACGAGGTCAAGGAGAACGGAGTCAAGGTCCGCGCCGTGGTCGGTGTGCCGGCCGAGGCGCTGCGCATCAGCAAGCAGCAACTGCGCGCCGCGATGTCGGGCCTCGTCGACTCGCTGATGATCGTCTCGGAGCCCTTCGCCGTGGCCTATGGGCTCGACGCGCTGCTCCACGCGCTGGTCATCGACCTGGGTGCCGGCACGAGCGACTTCTGCGTGATGAAGGGCCGCTACCCGCGCGAGGAGGACCAACGGACGCTGACCACGGCCGGCGACTCGGTCGACCAGCAGCTCTTCCAGCTCATCAAGGCTCGCTATCCGGAGGCCAACATCACCGTCCACATGGTGACGCAGTGGAAGGAGAGCTTCTCCTTCGTCGGCGAGCCGCGCGCGCCAGTGGTCGTGACGGCGCCGGTCCAAGGCAAGCCCACCGAGTTCGACATCACCGGCGAGATGCGGGCCGCCTGCGAGACCCTGTTGCCGCCGGTCATCGAGACGATGATCGACTTGATCGCCCGCATCGAGCCCGAGTACCAGTCCAAGGTGCGCAACAACATCATCCTCTCGGGCGGCACCGCCCTGATCCAGGGCTTGGGCATGGCCCTCCAGGACGCGCTTACCGACTTCGGCGGCGGCAAGGTCCGGGTCGTCAAGGACCCCGTCTACGTCGGCTCCGACGGCGGCCTCGCCATCGCCATCGACGCTCCCGAGTCGGACTGGGAGCGGCTGCAGGCGTAGGGCGAGGGCGCTGTGTGG
>CAYXXN010000084.1:0-2967 GCA_964469055.1 uncultured Thermoanaerobaculia bacterium | reverse complement strand
CCGGAGGCCGAGGTCCAGCCCTTCCGCGATGCCACCGCCGAGTCCGGCCTCGACTTCGTCCACTTCAGCGGTCGCTCGGGTGAGCTGTATTTCTGCGAGATGATGGGGCCGGGTGCCGCCCTCTTCGACTACGACGGCGACGGCGACCTCGATCTCTTCTTCGTCCAAGGGCGCATGCTGGGCAAGGGCAAGACCCTGGCCGAGGCCATCGACTCGCCTCGCCACGTGCCGCCCTTCGCCGATCGGCTCTATCGCAATGACCTCGAGGCCGCGGGCTCGGGGCGTGCCCGAGCGCGCTTCCGCGACGTGACGGGCGCGACCCCGGAACGATCGGACGGCTACGGCATGGGGGTAGCCGCCGGTGACGTCGACAACGACGGCGACCCCGACCTCTACGTGACGAGCCTCGGGTCGAACCACTTGCTGCGCAACCGCGGCGACGGCACCTTCGAGGACGTGACGGCGGCGGCCGGCGCGGTCGACCCGCGCTGGTCGACCAGCGCCGCCTTCGCGGACCTCGATCGCGACGGCTGGCTCGATCTCTACGTCGCCAACTATGTCGACTACACCCCCGACCTCGGCAAGGAGTGCCATAACCCGTCCGGCTCGCTGGACTACTGCGGGCCGCAGGTCTACGAGCCGGAGACCCATCGCTTGTTCCACAACCGCGGCGACGGCACCTTCGAGGACGCGACCCTGGCGGCCGGGGTGCACGCCGCGGCGGGGAACGGTCTCGGCGTCGTCGCCGCGGACTACGACGCCGACGGCAGCGTCGATCTCTACGTCGCCAACGACCTGATGGCGAACTTCCTGTGGCGCAACCAGGGGGACGGCACGCTGCGCGAGGAGGGGCTGGAGCGCGGCTGCGCATTGAACATCGACGGCCTGGCCGAGTCGAGCATGGGGGTGGACGCCGGGGATGCCGACGGCGACGGCGACGAGGATCTGTTCATGACCCACATCGCCGAGCAGACCAACACGTTCTACCTCAACGACGGCGCCGGGATGTTCCTGGATTCGACCGCGGTGAGCGGGCTCGGACCGCCCAGCGCCGGGTACACCGGCTTCGGCAGCGTCTTCGTCGACTACGACCTCGACGGGGATCTGGATCTCGTCACGGTCACCGGCGGCGTCAAGCTGAACCGAGAGCTGCTCGCGGCCGGCGATCCCGTGGGCTTGGGACAGGAGGACCAGCTGTTCGAGAACGAGGGCGACGGCCGCTTCACCGAAGTGCTGCCCCGGCCGGCGCCGCTCGCCACCCTCGAGGTGGGCCGCGGCCTCGCCGTGGGCGATGTGGACGGCGACGGCGACGGGGACCTGGCGATCGCCAACAACAACGCCCCGGCGCGGCTGCTCTTGGGGGAGCCGCCGCCGGCCCGCTGGCTCGGCCTGCGCTTGCGCGCCGAGGGGGGTCCCGACGGCGTGCCGGGCACTCGCGCCGTGCTCGAAGTCGGCGGCCGCAGCCTCCACCGCCGGGTGCGGGCGGACGGCAGCTACCTGTCGGCCAACGACCCGCGGATTCACTTCGGCGCCGGCGAGGCGGCTCGCTTCGATCGGCTGGATCTCTTCTGGCCGGATGGGACGCAGACGCGGCTGCTCGAGCCGCCGGCCGACCGCTATCTGGTCTTTCTCCGCCGTGCCGCCTAGAGCGACTCGCGCCGTCGCGCTGCTCTCGGCGATCGCTCTGGCGGGCTGCCCGGACGGGGCGCTCCGCGAGCTCGAGACGGTCGAGCCGCCGAGCGCGCTCCAGTCGATGAGCCCGCCGGTGCAGCGCCAGTTCGAGGGGGCCTTCGCCGAGCTCGCGCCGCTGCGCGACGATCCGCGGGCGCCGCGCGCGGCGCTGGCGGAGGCGTACGGCCGGCTCGGCATGCTCTTCCACGCCTACGGGGACCTGCCGCCAGCCCGGACGGCGTACCGCAACGCGAGGCGGCTCGACGCCGAGGAGTTCCGTTGGCACTACCTCTTGGCGGTGGCCGAGCGGGCCGCGGGCGACTGGGAGGCGAGCGAGCGCTCGCTCGCCGGCGCCCTGGCCCTGCGGCCCGGCGACTCCCCGGCGCGGGCCCTGCGCGCCGAGCTGCTCCTCGACCGAGGGCAGCTCGAGGAGGCGGAGGCCGCCCTTCGCGACCTGCTCGACGAAGCGGATGGGGAGGCGGAGGCCGCGGTGGGTCTGGCCAAGATCGCGCTGGCGCGCCGCTCGCCGCGAGAGGCCCTAGCGCTGCTGCGTCAGGCCCTGACCCGCCGGCCGGAGTCGACCGAGATCCAGTACCTGCTCGGCCAGGCCCACGCGGCGCTCGGCGAGCGGGACCTGGCGGCGCGCTATCTCGAGGCCTTGCCGGCGGCGAATCTCCTGCGGCAGCCGGTCGGCGTCGAGGACCCCTGGCTGCGGGAGGTGCAGGCCCTGGCCGTGGGCTCGCGCGCTCACTCTCGCGGGGCCGCACTGGCCGCGGCGCGCGAGAACGATCGCCTCGCCCTGGTCGAATTCGATCAGGCGCTGGCGGCCGATCCCGACCTCCTGCCACCGCGCTTCGGCAAGGCGATCGTGTACGTGCAACTGGGGGAGCGGGAGGCGGCCATCGCCGAGCTGCGAGGGTTGCTCGCCCGCCAGCCGGACCACGCCGACGGCCTGGAGCTGCTGGGCGCCGTGCTCGCCTCCTCCGGCGAAGCCGCCGAGGCCGAGTCCACCCTGCGGCGGGCCCTCGTGCTCGATCCGCTGGCCGAGCGCGCCCTTGTCGACCTCGCGCAGCTCGAGCGCGCGACGGGACGTCTCGAGGAGGCCCTCGATGACTACCGGCGAGCTCTGGAAACCGCCCCGGCGATGGGCGAGGCGCACTTCGGGCAGGTGATCACCCTGCTCGCCCTCGGGCGCCACGACGAGGCGCGCGCCGAGCTCGAGCGGGCGCGCCGCGCGCTGCCGGGGGATCGGACGCTCGCCATCCTCGCCGCCCGCTGGCAGGCTGCCGCACCGCG
>CAYXXN010000083.1:0-12536 GCA_964469055.1 uncultured Thermoanaerobaculia bacterium | reverse complement strand
GCGTCGCAGGGCCTGCTGCTGATGATCCCGAACATGTACAAGATCGCCGGCGAGCTCACGCCGTTCGTGCTCCACGTCGCGGCCCGCACGCTCGCGACCCACGCCCTTTCCATCTTCGGCGACCACTCCGACGTGATGGCGGCTCGCCAGACGGGCTTCGCCCTGCTCGCCGCGGGCTCGGTGCAGGAGGCGCAGGACTTCGCCGCGGTGGCCCACGCGGCGACCCTGCGCTGCCGCGTGCCCTTCCTGCACTTCTTCGACGGCTTCCGCACCTCGCACGAGATCCGCAAGGTGGTCCCCTTGGGCGACGACGAACTGGCGGCCCTGGTGGACGACGAGCTGGTCCGGGCGCATCGCGCCAGGGCCCTGACCCCGGACCGGCCGGTGCTGCGCGGGACGGCTCAGAACCCGGACGCTTTCTTCCAGGCGCGCGAGGCCGCCAACGGCTTCTACGGGGCGTGTCCCGAGGTCGTACGGGCGACCTTCGACCGCTTCGCCGAGCTCACGGGCCGCCGCTACGACCTCTTCGAGTACCACGGCCATCCGCAAGCGGAGCGAGTGGTGGTGATCATGGGCTCTGGGGCGGAGGCCGTGCACGAGACCGTGGACCGGCTGGTGACCGCCGGGCAGCGGGTCGGCGTGCTCAGGGTTCGGCTCTACCGGCCGTTCTGCGTCGAGAGCTTTGCGGCGGCCCTGCCGTCGTCGGTGCGGGCCCTCGCCATTCTCGACCGCACCAAGGAACCCGGGGCAGTCGGCGATCCGCTCTACCTCGACGTGGTCGCGGCGCTGCACCAAGCGCGCGACCGGGGCTTGGCGACGTGGCCGGGAGATCCGCTGGTGGTGGCCGGTCGCTACGGGCTCTCCTCGAAGGAGTTCCATCCGGGCTGCGTCGAGGCGGTCTTCGCCGAGCTGGCCTCCTCAAGGCCGCGTCGCGCCTTCACCATCGGCATCGTCGACGACGTCACGCACACCTCGTTGGTACAGACGACCTGGGACGGCAGCGAGCCCCCCGGCCGGGTGCGAGCCGTGTTCTACGGGTTGGGCTCCGACGGCACGGTCTCCGCCAACAAGAACTCGATCAAGATCCTGGGTGAGGAGACCGACCAAGACGTACAGGGCTACTTCGTCTACGACTCGAAGAAGGCCGGGGCGGTCACCGTCTCGCACCTGCGCTTCGGCGACGGTCCGATCCGCTCGACCTACCTGATCCGCAGCGCGGACTTCGTCGCCTGTCACCAGTTCTCCTTCCTCGAACGGCTCGACGTGGTGGAGACGGCGGCGCCTGGGGCGACGCTCCTGCTCAACGCGCCCTACCCGCCGGCCGAGGTCTGGGAGCACCTCCGGCGCGAGGTGCAGGCCGCGATCTTAGAGAAGGCGTTGCGCCTGTTCGTGGTCGACGCCTACCGCGTCGCCGGCGACGCGGGTCTCGGTGGGCGCATCAACACCATCATGCAGACTTGCTTCTTCGCTCTTGCGGCCGTCCTGCCGCGGGAGCGCGCTCTGGAGGCGATCCGCGAGGCGATCCGCGCCACCTACGGCAAGCGCGGCCAGGTGCTCGTCGAGCAGAACGAGGCGGCGGTGGCGGCGGCGCTCGCCGCCCTGCACGAGGTGGACCTGACGGGACGGTCGGCCAGCGGCCGGCCGCGGCCGCCCCTGATCCCGGCCGAGGCGCCCGACTTCGTGCGACGGGTGGCCGGCGTGCTGCTCGCCGGCAAAGGCGACTTGCTGCCGGTCAGCGCCTTCCCCGTGGACGGCACTTGGCCCACGGGCACAAGTCGGTGGGAGAAGCGCAACATCGCCTTGGAGATCCCGATCTGGGAGCCCGAGCTCTGCATCCAGTGCAACCAGTGCGCCCTCGTGTGCCCCCACGCCGCGATCCGCGCCAAGGCCTACGTTGGGGAGGCGCTCGCCGGCGCCCCCGAGGGCTTCCTCGCCATGGACTACAAGGCGCCCGACCTCCGCGGCCTGAAGTACACGATCCAGGTGGCGCCGGAGGACTGCACCGGCTGCCGTCTCTGCGTCGAGATCTGTCCGGCCAAGGACCGGACGAACCCGCGCCGCAAGGCGATCAACATGCAGCCGCAACCGGCCCACCGCGAGCGCGAGCGGGAGAACTACCGCTTCTTCCTCGGCCTGCCCGAGCTCGACCGCGACAGCATCCGGCGCCTGGACGCCAAGGGTTCGCAGTTCCTTGAGCCGCTCTTCGAGTACTCCGGGGCCTGCGCCGGCTGTGGTGAGACGCCCTACCTGAAGCTCCTGACCCAGCTCTTCGGCGACCGCCTGCTGATCGCCAACGCCACCGGCTGCTCGTCCATCTACGGCGGCAACCTGCCGACGACGCCGTACACCGTCAACCGCGACGGCCGGGGTCCGGCCTGGTCGAACTCCCTCTTCGAGGACAACGCCGAGTTCGGTCTCGGTTTCCGGTTGGCGGTGGACAGCCAGCTGCGCACCGCCCACCGACTGCTCGCCGCGCTGGTGCCGGTCCTCGACGAGGCGCTAGTGGCGGAGTTGTTCGGCGCCGAGCAAGCGGACGAAGCGGGCGTCGCAGCGCAGCGCGAGCGGGTAGCGCGGCTGCGCCGGGCCCTCGCCGCGCTGCCCAGCCGCGAGGCCCGGCACCTCGAAGCGGTCGCTGACTACCTCGTGAAGAAGAGCGTGTGGCTGGTGGGCGGCGACGGCTGGGCCTATGACATCGGCTACGGTGGCCTCGACCACGTGCTGTCCACGGGCCACGACATCAACGTGCTGGTCCTGGACACGGAGGTCTACTCGAACACCGGAGGCCAGCAGTCCAAGGCTACGCCGCTCGGGGCGGCCGCCAAGTTCGCCGTCGCCGGCAAGGCGGTGCCGAAGAAGGACCTCGGACTCGAGGCGATGAGCTACGGCCACGTGTACGTGGCCCAGGTCGCGTTCGGCGCAAAAGTCAACCAGGTCGTCGAAGTCCTCGCGGAAGCCGAGTCCTATCCCGGGCCGTCGCTGGTCATCGCCTACAGTCCTTGCATCGCCCACGGCTACGATCTCTCCCAGGGCGTGGCCCAGCAGAAGCGGCTGGTCGCGGCGGGTCTCTGGCCCCTCTACCGCTACGACCCCCGGCGCGGCGCGGTCGGCGCGCCGCCACTGCAGCTCGATTCGAGCGCGCCCACTCTTCCGGTGCGTGAGTTCATGGAACACGAAGCCCGGTTCCGGATGGTGGAACGAACGGATCGCGAGCGGTTCCGCTGGCTCCTAGAGCGAGCCCAGCAGGGCGCGGATCGACGCTGGGCGGTCTACCGCCAGCTCGCCGGGATCAAGATGCCCACTGGAGCGCCGGCCCCGGCGGCCCAGGGGTCCTGACATGGTAGACCTCACGACCGACTACCTCGGCCTGGAGCTGGCCCACCCGCTGATGCCGGGCGCCTCGCCGCTCGTAGACGACCTCGGGCTCGTGCGCCGGCTCGAGGACGCCGGTGCGGCCGCGATCGTCATGCACTCGCTGTTCGAAGAGCAGCTCGCGCACCAACAGCGGGCGGCCGCCCTCTATCTCGATGCTCCGGCCGAGTCGTTCGCCGAGGCGCTCTCCTATCTCCCCCAGTCGCCCGACTATGCGTTGGGGCCGGAGGAGTACCTCGAGCAGCTGCGCCGAGTGCGCGCGGCCGTGAGCGTACCGGTCATCGCTTCCCTCAACGGCACTCGCGAGGGCCGCTGGCTGGAGTACGCGCGGTTGATCGAAGAGGCCGGAGCGGCGGCCCTCGAGCTCAACGTCTACCAGCTGGTCACCGATGTCGACGAGTCCGCAGAGGTGGTCGAGCGGCGGATCGTCGAGATGGTGCGCTCGGTCAAGGCGCAAGTGCGCGTGCCGGTCGCGGTCAAGCTGTCGGTCTTCTACACGGCGCTGCCGCACTTGGCGCGACGGCTCGTGGACGCCGGAGCGGACGGCCTGATCCTCTTCAATCGCTTCTACCAGCCGAGCGTCGACGTCGAGGAGCTCGCCGTCGAGCGCACGCTGCGGCTGTCGGATTCTTCGGAGCTGCCGCTGCGTCTGCGCTGGCTCGCCATACTGTCCGGCCGGCTCCCGGTTTCACTCGCCGCGACCGGCGGAGTGCACGAGCCGCTGGACGTGGTGAAGGCCGTGGCCTGCGGCGCCCACGCAGTGCAGGTGGTCTCGGCTCTCCTGCGACGCGGGCCCGAGCACTTGCGGGAGCTGCGTCACGGGCTCGCCGCGTGGCTCGCGGAGCACGAGTACTCGTCGGTGACGGCGCTGCGCGGCACCCTGAACCTCGCGCGCTGCCCGGATCCAGCCGCGTACGAGCGCGCCAACTACATCCAGCTGCTGCAGGGATACCGCTATTCCGGGTAGGTCGATCGCCAGGCCGCTGCCGGCGGCACCCTGGCCCAATCGCCGCGCTGACCGCCATGGGTGAACAGAACCTGCAAGCCGACGCTGTCGACCCCGGTCGGATCCGGGCTTTCACCCAGCTGCTCCTCCAGGACCTCCGGGCCCTGCAGTGGATGATCGAGCACGACGCCCTCGAGACCGGGGCGCGTCGGCTGGGCGCCGAGCAGGAGTTGTTCCTGGTCGATGACGCCGGGCGGCCGGCGCCGTCGGCGATGGAGGTGCTGGCGGCGATCGCCGACTCGCACTTCACGACCGAGCTCGGCCGCTTCAATCTCGAGTTCAACCTCGATCCTCTGCCGCTCGGCCCCGGCTGTCTGCGACGGCTCGAAGAGGATCTCGCCACGCTGCTCGAGCGAGCGAGCGCCGGGGCCCACGCTTGCAGCAGCGAGGTCGTGCTGACCGGAATCCTGCCGTCGCTCGAGAAGTCCGACCTCGGTCTCGACAACATGGCCCCGGTGCCGCGCTATCGCCTCCTCAACGAGGTGATGACCAGGCTGCGGGGCGGCGACTACCAGTTCTACATCCGGGGCCGCGACGAGCTCCTGATCCACCACGACAACGTCATGCTCGAGGCTTGCAACACGAGCTTCCAGGTGCACTATCAGGTGGATGTGGGCGACTTCGCCCGCTGCTACAACGTGGCCCAGATGATCGCGGGCCCGGTGCTCGCCTGCGCCGTGAACTCGCCGCTGCTCTTCGGGCGACAACTGTGGAGAGAGACCCGGATCGCGCTGTTCGAGCAGGCGGTCGACATGCGCTCGCCCAGCTACCATTTACGCGACCAGCTCGGGCGGGTGAGCTTCGGCCGGCGCTGGGTCGACGAGTCGCCGCTCGAGATCTATCAGGATGACTTGTCGCGCTTCCGCGTGCTGCTGCACGACGAGGTCGAAGAGGATCCCTTCGCGGTGCTGGCGGAGGGCGGCGCGCCGGCGCTCAAGGCGCTCCGCCTCTACAACGGCACGATCTACCGTTGGAACCGCCCGTGTTACGGCGTCACCGACGGCCGCCCGCATCTGCGCATCGAGAACCGTGTGCTTCCCGCCGGCCCGACCGTCCTCGACGAGGTCGCCAACGCCGCGCTGTGGCTCGGGCTGATGGTGGTCCTGCCGGACCAATGGCGAGAAGTTCATCCCCGCATGGCGTTCGGGGCGGCGCGGGAGAACTTCGTCGCCGCAGCGCGGTTGGGGCTCGGGGCGACGCTCGAATGGCCGGACCGGGGGCAGATTGGCGTCCGCGAACTGCTGCTGCAGGAGTTGCTGCCGTTGGCGCGGCACGGGCTGGGAGCCGCTGGCCTTCCCGGCGAGGAACGCGATCGGTACCTCGACATCGTCGAGGAGCGCGTGCGCTCCGGGCGCACAGGCGCCCAGTGGCTGCTGGACTCCTTCGCCGCTCTGCAGACGGTGACGACGCGCGTCGAAGCCTTGGCGACCCTCGTCACGGCGACCGTCGAGCGCCAGCGGGAAGGGCGGGCGGTGCATGAGTGGTCCATGCCCACTCTCGCCGCGGCGGGCGCACCGCGCCGGCGGTACCGCAGGGTCGAGGAGCTGATGACGACGGACCTCTTCACAGTCAATGAAGAGGACGTCGTCGACATGGTGGCGGCCGTGATGCGCTGGCGCCACGTGCGCCGCATCCCGGTGGAGGACCATCAACACCGACTCGTCGGCCTGGTGACGTACCGCTCGCTGCTGCGGGTGCTCAGCGAGAGCCTGGACGCGGGTCGGCCCACCGGCCTGGCGGTGCGGGATGTCATGCAGCGCGAGGTGGTGACGGTGCAGCCGGAGACGAGCCTGATCGAGGCGCTGCGGCTGATGCGGCAGCACCGCATCGGCTGCCTGCCCGTCGTGGACCGCGAGCACTGCCTGGTGGGCATCGTGACCGAGCACGACTTCATGGCCATTGCCGAGCCCCTCCTCGAGCGGGCGCTCGAGCCGGAGTGACGGAGACGGGCGCTTGGTCCTCGCGCTGACGCTGCTCGGCCTCGCCGCCGGCGTCGTCCTGCGCTTCACGGTCGGGGAGGAGGCCGCCGGCTTCGCCTGGGCGGTCACGACCATCGTCGCGCTCGTGCCCCTGGCCTTCGACGTCACCCGGCAGTTGCTCCGCGGCCGCACCGGGGTGGACGTCATCGCGCTGCTGGCCATGCTGGGCGCCCTCGGCCTGGGGGAGTACCTGGCCGGCGCGGTGGTCGCGCTGATGCTCGCCGGCGGCCAGGCCCTCGAAGGGTTCGCCGACGGGCGGGCTCGGCGAGAGCTGGCGGCGCTCGTCTCACGCGCGCCGCGCGTCGTCCACCGGTACGAAGACGGCACGCTCACCTCGCCGCCCCTCGAGGAGGTGCGTCCGGGAGACCTCCTGCTCGTCAAGCCGGGCGAGGTGGTGCCGGTCGACGGCGTCGTCGAGGGCGAGACCGCCGTGCTCGACGAGTCGGCGCTCAGCGGGGAAGCGCGGCCGGTGACCCGCGGGGACGGGGAGCGGGTCCGCAGCGGCGTCGTCAACGGCGCCGGCGCGTTTCGCCTGCGGGCCACCACCACGGCCGCGGAGAGCACGTACGCCGGGATCGTGCGGCTGGTCGAGGAGGCCCAGGCCTCGAAGGCCCCTCTCGTGCGGCTCGCCGATCGCTACGCGGTCTACTTCCTGCCGGCGACGCTCGTCATGGCCGCTTTCGCCTGGGTGCTGTCGGGCGAGCCGGTGCGCGCTCTGGCGGTCCTCGTGGTGGCCACGCCCTGTCCCCTGATCCTCGCGGCGCCCGTGGCGATCGTCGCCGGCATCTCACGCGCCGCGCGGCATGGAATCCTGGTCAAGGGTGGCGCCGCGCTCGAGACCCTGGCGCGCGGCCGGGTGCTGCTCATCGACAAAACGGGGACAGTGACCGCCGGCGCGCCCCGGGTCGCCGCCGTGGAGGTCTTCGGCCACCTGCCGGCGGACGAGGTCCTCCGCCTCGCGGCCTCGCTGGATCTGGTGTCGCCGCACATCCTGGCCGACGGCATCGTCCGCGAGGCGCGCGGCCGGCGCCTCGAGCTGTCGTTTCCGACGGCGACGCAGGAAGCGATGGGCTCGGGCATCGCGGGTGAGGTCGGGAGGCGCGCCGTCCGGCTCGGCATGGCCGACTGGGTGCTGGCCGGTCACGCGCTGCCGGCGGCGGCCCGTCGGGCGCTGCGGCGTAGCGCCTTGGAGGGGACGTCCAGCGTGTTCGTGGCGGTCGACGGCGAGCTCGCCGGCGTCATCGTCCTCGAGGACCCGGTGCGGGCCGACGCGCCCCAGACGTTGCGCGCCCTGCGGCGGAGCGGGTTCGAGCAGATCTTCTTGCTGACCGGCGACCATTTGGACGTGGCGGAGATCGTCGGCGCGGGCCTGGGCGTGGATCGCGTGCTCGCGGAGCGCTCGCCGGCGGAGAAGGTCGAGGCTGTCCGCGCCGCGGCCTCGGCGGGGACGACGGTAATGGTCGGGGACGGGATCAACGACGCTCCGGCCCTGGCCGCGGCCGACGTCGGCGTGGCCATGGGCGCCCGCGGCGCCACCGCTTCGTCGGAGGCGGCCGATGTCGTCCTGGTCGCCGACCGGCTCGACCGGCTCACCGAGGCGGTGGCCATCGCGCGGCGGACCCGTGGCATCGCGGTCCAGAGCATCCTGACCGGCATGGGTCTCTCGGCCATCGGCATGCTGGCGGCGGCCCTGGGTTACCTGCCGCCGGTCGCGGGCGCGCTGTTCCAGGAGGGGATCGATGTCGCCGTGATCCTCAACGCCCTGCGGGCGTTGGCCGGCGGCCGCGTACGCCGGCCTGTGGTGGCGGCGGGCATCACGGCGCTCGGGGAGCACTTGCGGCAGGAGCACGCGCTGCTGCGACCGCGCCTGCAGCGCCTGCGCGAGGTCGTCGACCGGCTCGACGAACTGCCTCCCGAAGAGGTGCGTGCCGAGCTCGAGGAGATCCGCCGTTTCCTGCTCGACGAGGTGCTGCCCCACGAGGAGGCCGAGGACGCGACGCTCTACCCGGCGATCGCGCGGCTCCTGGGCGGCCACGACCCGACCGGCACCATGAGCCGGGCCCACCTCGAGATCGCCCACTTGGTGCGCATCTTCACCCGGCTCGCCGACGGTGTCGGCGCGGACGGCTTGGAAGCGGACGACCGGCGGGAGCTGCGCCGGGTGCTCTATGGTCTCTACGCGATCCTGCAGCTGCACCTGGCGCAGGAAGAAGAGTCCTTCTTCTCCCTGATCGAGCCGCAGCCTAGCCGGTGCTCGCCGGCCGCAGGGTGAGCACCGGGCAGTCGGCCATGCGCAGCACGCGTTCCGAGGTCGAGCCCAGCAGCAGCCGATCGAGGCCGCTTCGGCCGTGCGTCGGCAGCACGATCATGCCGCTCGCGTGCTCGCCGGCGAAGCGCACGATGGTGTCTGCGGCGCGGCCCTCGAGCACCGTGGCCTCCCATGCCGGACCCGCGGCGCCGACGGTCTCGAGCGCGAGCGAGCGCAGCTCGGCCAGGGCCAGCTCGTGCATGCGCTCGGTCGTGGCCGGATCGGGAAGCGGGCCGTAGAAGGTGGGCAAGGGCGGCAGCTCGAGGACGTGGAGGAGCTGGAGCTTGGCCCGGTAGCGGCCGGCGAGCTCGACGGCGGTGGCGAGGGCGGGGCCGGAGTGGTGGGAGAAGTCCACCGGCACCAGGAGGCTCGGCGGCGCCGAAAGCGGGCGGCTCTCCCGCTGCTCGCGCAGGGTCAGCACCGGGCAGGGAGCGTGACGCAGGACACCCTCCGCGACGCTGCCCAGGAGCAGGCGGGTCGCACCCCGCCGGCCATGCGTCCCGAGCACGATGAGATCGGCGTGGATCTCGCGCGCGTAGTCGAGGATCACGGCCGACGCCGAATAGCCGCGGCGCTGGACCTGCCGGACGTCGACCGAAGGGCTCGCCGCCTCGGCGGCCAGGCGCCCGAGCTGGGATCGGCCGATCTCGTCGAAACGATCGAGCAGCTCCTGCGCGGAGGCGAAACCTTGTTCTGCGACCTCCGGCACCAGCTCGGCGAACACGACGGCGTGGAGCATGTGCAGCTCGGCGGCGAAGTCGTCGGCCAGGAAGAGGGCGTGGTCCATCGCCTGGCCGGCACAGCGAGAGAAGTCGGTCGGAAACAGGATGCGGCGGATGGAGAGCATGGTGCGACCTCCGCCAAGAAGCTTACGACGCGAGCGCCGCGGCGTCCCCCCGCCGGCGAATGGGGGCGGACCACTCCGGGGGGTGGGGCGGGCGGACTGCTAAGCTGCCGAGTGACAGCGGAGCGCGAGACCCCGACCTCGAACATCACCGATCCCCTGGCCGAGCCGGTCGAAGCGCCGGTGTCGGCGGGGCGCAAGCCAGCTAGCCTTGGAGCGAGAGGAGATGACCGCATGCGTCGTCGGCAGCGATCAGGAGTTCGCCTCGGCCTCGCCGCGGCCGTGCTGGCGATGGCCTGCGCTCCCGGCGATGGAGGACCGGCGCCGGCCGACCTCGATCTCGGCCGTGCCCTGTTCCGAGGCACCTGCGCCACTTGTCACGGCGCGAACGGAGAAGGCATGCCTCGCCTGGGCAAGGATCTGCGCGCCGACGCCTTCGTGCGCGGACGAAGCGACGCGCAACTGGTCGAGTTCTTGAAGGAGGGCCGACCCGCCAACCATCCCGAGAACTTGACGCGAGTCGACATGCCGCCCCGGGGCGGCAACCCGGCCCTGACCGACGAGGATCTAGCGGCGATCGTCGCCTACCTGCGGTCGCTCTAGGTCGCCACCGCCTCGCGAACCGTAAGCACCGGGCAGTTGGCGTAGCGGACGACCTCCTCCGCCACGCTCCCCAGCAGCAGTCGCTGAGCGCCGCGCCGGCCGTGCGTGCCGAGCACGATGAGCTCGGCTTCCATCTCGGCCGCGTACTCGAGGATCACGACGCCGGCCGAGTAGCCGCGTCGCGCGACCTGCCGCAGCTCGATCGCTGGGGCCCCGAGCTCGGACTGCAGGCTTTCGGCCTGGCGCGCGAGGAGTTGCTCGACCGAAACCGCTTCGTCGCCGTCCGCCGTACGCTCCTGACCGACGAGGACGGCGTGCAGCAGGTGGAGCTCGGCGCCGAGCCTTCGAGCCAGGAAGCCGGCGTACTCCGTCGCGCGGCGCGAGCCGGCCGAGAAGTCCATCGGCGAAAGGATGCGACGCAGGGAAATCATCGGCGAAGGCCTCCCGGCTCTCGAAGCTTACCCGTTCGGCGAGGCTGCTAAGCTGCTTGCTCGATGGTCGATCTCGAAGGACGCATCACCGACCCGCTCGCCGAGCCGGTCGAGGCGACGGAGGCGCCGCCGGCGGGCCCGCTGCGGTCGTTCGTCGGGTTGTTCCTGGTTCCGCTCGCCGTGGTCGCGGCCTGTGTCGCAGTCTTCATCGGCTTCGGCTGGATCGCCTACGAGGGCAGCTCGACGGCCGACTACGTCGAAGATTTGACCCACTGGTCGCGGCCACGGCGGTCGCAGGCCGCCTACGAGTTGGCGAAGATCCTCGTCGCCGATCCGCAGGCGCTCGACGAGACGCCGCAGCTGCGCGGTCAAGTGCGCGCCATCTTCGCCTCCCCGGAGGCGCCCGAGATCCGGCGCTACCTCGCTCTCGTCTTGGGCCACACCGGCGATCGCGAGGCCGTGCCGCAGCTCTTGGCGGCGCTCGAGGATGCGGACGCCGAGACCCGGATCTACGCCCTCTGGGCGCTCGGCGCGATCGGCGATCCGCAGGCCCTGGCGCCGCTCACCGCGCGACTCGCCGACTCCGACCCCGGCCTGCGCAAGACGGCCGCCTTCGCCCTGGGGGAGCTGGGCCTGCCGGAGGCGTTGCCGGCGCTGCGGCGAGCGCTCGACGACCCGATCGCCGACGTGCGCTGGAACGGGGCCCTCGCCCTGGCGCGCCTCGGCAGCGACGCCGGCGTCGGGGTGTTGCGCGAGATGCTCGATCGCGGGCAAGTCGCGCTCGTGCCGGGGATCACTCCGGAGCAGCAGGAGGACGCCATGGTGGAGGCGGTCAAGGCGCTCGCCGCCGTCGGCGGCGCCGACGCCGAGGCGTTGCTGACCCGCCTGGCCGACGGTGATCCGAGTCTCAAGGTGCGACAGGCCGCGCTCGAGGCGAGTCGGGCGCGGGCCGGCGCGCCGCGGAGTTGACTCTCACGCACGCTTCCACTAGAAACTTGCGGGCATTTCACGCGAGCTAGCGCTTCCGATGGGCGACGAAGAGCTCCACGAGGCGACGCCGGCCGCACCGGCGGCTGCGGCGAGCGCTCCCGAAGGCGGCACCGGCGAGGAGGTCTCGCGGCGGGGTTTCTTCTCCTGGGCGGCGGTGGCTTGGGTCGGCTTCACGGCCGCCATCGGCGGCTGCGTCACGGCTTGGGGCCGTTTCATGTTCCCGAACGTCCTCTACGAGCCACCGACCAACTTCAAAGTCGGTCGCCCCGAGGACTTCCCCAAGGGCGTCGTCGACGAGCGCTACAAGGAGTCGAACGGCGTGTGGATCGTCAACAACGACGGGCGCCTCTACGCCCTGATCGCGATCTGCACCCACCTCGGCTGTCCGCCGAACTGGCTCGACGCGCAGAACAAGTTCAAGTGCCCCTGCCACGGCAGCGGCTACTACAAGAGCGGCATCAACTTCGAAGGCCCGACGCCGCGGCCGCTCGAGCGCGCCGCGATCTCGATCGACGCCGCGGACGGCCAGATCTTCGTCGACAAGGCCCGCAAGTTCCAGTGGGAGCTGGGGCAGTGGGAAGATCCGGCGTCCTTCATCGAGCTGGCTTGAGGCGCGCGAATCCCGCATGCTGAGCAAGCTCAGTCGAGCGATCACCAAGTCGCAGGTCTGGAAGTCGATCTTTCGGGTCGGCATCCCCACCGACAACCGCAAGCGCGCGATGGCGATGCTGGGCAACGTCGTCCTGCACCTGCATCCCATCAAGGTCAAGAAATCCGGCTTGCGGATGAGCTACACCTGGTGCATGGGCGGCACCTCGTTCTTCCTCTTCCTCGTCGAGACGATCACCGGTGTGCTCTTGATGTTCTATTACCGCCCGACCGTCGAGTACGCCTACTTCGACATGGTCGACCTGCGCGAGGTGGCGGCCTTCGGGATCATGCGCGAGATGCACCGCTGGGGCGCCCACGCCATGGTCATCACGGTGTGGCTGCACATGTTCCGGGT
>CAYXXN010000082.1:2433-12543 GCA_964469055.1 uncultured Thermoanaerobaculia bacterium | reverse complement strand
CGACGTACCGCGTTACAAATTTCAGGGCTTGCGCGCTTTCACCAACAAGCCGCCGTGCGGACCGAAGCGCGGGCACGGCACGCCGCAGCCGCGCTTCGCCTGGGAGATCCACCTCGACAAGGCGGCCCAGCGGCTGGGCATCGACCCTGCCGAGCTGCGGTTGCGCAACCTCGAGGAGCCGGGCGCGATCACCGTCAACTGGCTGCAGATCGGCTCGATGGGCCTGAAGCAGTGCATCGAGGCGGTCGTCGCCGGCAGCGGCTGGCGGGAGCGCTACGGCAAGCTGCCGCGCGGTCGCGGGCTGGGGCTCGCCTGCGGCTCCTACCTCTGCGGGGCGGGCCTCCCGATCTACTGGAACCACATGCCGCAGTCCGGCGTACAGCTGCAGCTCGACCGCTCGGGGCGCGTCGCCGTCTTCTGCGGCGAGGCGGAGATCGGCCAGGGCTCGGACTCCGTGCTGGCGGCGGTGGTGGCGGAGGTGCTCGGCGTCGATCTCGCCGACCTCCGACTCTGCGTGGCCGACACCGACCTGACGCCGGTCGACCTCGGCAGTTACTCGTCGCGCGTCACCCTGATGGTGGGCAACGCCGCCCTCCAGGCCGCCGAGCGCGCCCGCGAGCTGCTGGCGAGCGCCGTCGGCGCCCAGCTCGAGGTGCCCAAGGAGCGCCTGGTCTTCGCCGAGCGCCTGGTCTTCGACGCCGCTGATCCGGAGCGTGGCGTCACCTTCGCCGAGGCCTGCATCGCCGCCGAGGCCCGCTTCGGGACCCTGGGCACCGTCGGCTCCTACGTCCCGCCGCGCTCGCCCGGCAAGTACCGCGGCGCCGGCGTCGGCCCCTCGCCGGCCTACTCCTACACCGCCTGTGTGCTCGAGGTGGAGGTCGATCCGGTCACCGGGCTCTACCGGCCCCTGCACGTCTGGATCGCCCACGACGTCGGGCGCTCCATCAACCCGGTGCTCGTGCTCGGCCAGATCGAGGGCTCGGTCTACATGGCGCTCGGCGAGGCGATGATGGAGGAGCAGACCTTCCGGCGCTTGCCGCCGAGCCGCTCGGGGGCCCTCGTCCATCGCCATCCCTCGATGCTCGAGTACAAGAGCCCAACCTTCCTCGAGATGCCGCCGGTGACGAGCTACTTGATCGAGGACCCCGATCCCGAGGGCCCCTTCGGCGCCAAGGAGGTCGGTCAGGGACCTCTGCTACCGGTCGTGCCTGCCCTCGCCAACGCCATCTTCGACGCCGTCGGGGCGCGCATCGATCAGGTGCCCATCCACCCCCACATGATTGTCAAGGCGCTCGCCGCCGCCGCCAAGGGAGGCGAGGCGCGGTTCGGGCCCGAGAGCTTCCCCGCCGTCGACTTCGGCGACACCTTGATCGTGCCGACTCCTGCCGAAGGCGGCGACGGCACGGCGATCAACGACTACCGGCGCAAGCTGCGCGGCGGGATGCGCGCCGCCACCGGCACGATGAGCAGCCGCGACGAGGCCCTGCGCCAGGGCGACGCGGACTCGCTCACCACCCGCTGACCCGCGGCACCGCGACCGTGCTGCGCCTCCCGCCCTTCCGCTTCCGCGTCCCCCGGACGCTCGCCGAGGCCATCGACGTGCTGGCCGGCGAGGGACCGCCAGCGCGCCTCGTGGCCGGCGGCACGGACCTTTGGCCGAACATGAAGCGGCGGCACCAGAAGGCGTCGACGGTGATCAGCCTGATGGCGATCCCGGAGCTGGCGGGCGTCACGAACGGCGGCAGCGAGCTCTCGCTCGGCGCGACCACCCTGCTCGACGACGTGGCTCGCCACTCCGAGGTGCGCCGCCGTTACCCGGCGCTGGCGCGGGCGGTGGCCTCGATCTCCTCGCCGCCGCTGCGCAACATGGGGACGATCGGCGGCAACCTCTGCGTCGACACCCGCTGCACCTACTACAACCAGACCGAGGACTGGCGGCGGGCGATCGACTACTGCATGAAGGAAGAGGGGACGGTGTGCTGGGTGGCGCCCGGTTCATCACACTGTCTCGCTCACTCTGCCTCCGACGCCGCGCCGGTGCTCTGCGCCCTGGGCGCGACGGTGCGTCTCCTCTCGCGCGAAGGGGAGCGGGAGATCCCCGTCGCCGCCCTCTACCAGGACGACGGCATCGCCTATCTCGCCAAGCGTCCCGAGGAGATCCTCACTCGCATCGTGCTCCCCGCGGAAGGCGCCTCGGAGCACTGCCGCACGGCGTTCTGGAAGCTCCGCCGCCGGGCCTCGATCGACTTCGCCGTGCTCTCGGTCGCGGTGGCGCTGTGGACCGATCCCGAAGGGGTCGTCGAGCGCGCCGCCATCGTCCTCGGGGCCGTCAGCTCCCAGCCGCTCGCCGCCCGCGAGGCGGCCGACTTCTTGATCGGCCGACGCCTGACTCCGGACACCCTCGGCGAGGCCGCGCGCCTGGCGCGCAAGCCGGCGACCCCGTTCGACAACACCGACTTCCAGGCCCAGTGGCGCAGCGCCATGGTCGTGCCCTACACCGAGGCGGCGCTGCGCGAGGCGGCGGGGCTGCCGGTCGAACGATTGGCCCCGAACCAGCCGCTCTGAAGGCCGCCCCAGCCGACCGACCCTCGCAGCTGGCTGGCCCTCTCTAGGCCGGCTTGCTCGCGGCCTTGGCCCCCCCCGGCTTGGGGGTCATCACCATCGTCAGCCGGCGCCCATCCATCGGCGTGCGGCTCTCGACGGCGCCGATCTCGACGAGATCGCCGACGATGCGATTCAGCACGTCCTCTCCCAGCTCTGGCCGCCGCAGCTGCCGGAAGCGGAAGAAGATCGTCACCTTGACCTTCTTGCCCTGCTCGAGGAACTGGCGCGCCTTGCGCGTCTTGATCCCGTAGTCGTGATCCTCGATGTTCGGGCGGTACTTGATCTCCTTGACCTCGATCGTGTGCTGCTTCTTGCGCGCCACCCGTTCCTTCTTCTCGCGCTCGTACTTGAGCTTGCCCCAGTCGAGGATGCGCACCACCGGCGGATCGGCGTTGGGGCCGACCTCGACGAGATCGAGTCCCACTGCTTCCGCCCGCTGCCGCGCCTCGTCCACCGGCACGACGCCCACCTGCTGGCCCTCCTCGTCGATCAGCCGCACCGGGCTCTTGCGGATCTGGCGGTTGACCCGCAGGGTGTCCTTCTTCACCGGCTCCGGCCGGACGAACCTTCTTCCTCTAATGACGCATCTCCTCTGGACGTGGGGACCACGGCCCCCTCGCCGACCTCACCGGCGGCGATCCGGCACCACCCGAACTCACGTCGCTGGGCAGGAGGCGATCACGCCGAGACAGGGAGACGGCAGGGAGGGGTTGAAGCGAGGCAGGAACGCACTAGCCGCGGAGGATACCACAGGCGCCGTCTTCAGCCCGTGAAATCCTCCCTCCGGCGCTCGATCTCGACGCCCACCGAAGCGGCGAAGCGCAGAGCCCCCGGCTTCTCCACCCGCACCACGACCCTGGGCACGCCGTGCTCGACGACGCAAAGGCGGGCGATCGCCCCCGCCAGGGCCTCGACCAGGTAGTGACGGGAGGCCTCGATGTGGGCGATCACCGCCTTGGCCAGGGAGCGGTAGTTGACGGTGTCGGCGATGTCGTCCGTGGCCCCCGCGGGGGCGAGGTCCCCGAAGAGGGTCAGTTGGACGATCACCTCCTGCGGCTGCTCGCGCTCCCAGTCGTTGATGCCGACGATGGCCCGCGCCCGCAAGTCGCGAATGAGGATCTTGTCGTCGCTCGCCATGGCTGCCGTGTCGCCTCAGGGTTTGCTGCTGCCCCGCAGAAGCTCGCCCCCATCCACGACCAGCGCCTCGCCGGTCACGAAGTCGTTGCTGATCAAGTAGAGCACCGCCTGTGTCACGTGTCGCGCCGAGCCGACCCGGCCGAGGGGGAGCCGTCTGCCGACATCGCTCCACGCCGGGCTGTCCTCGGCCACGCCCGGCGGCGGCAGGATCGCCCCGGGCACGACGGCGTTGACGCGGATCTCCGGCGCCAGCTCGAGAGCGGCGGCGCGGGTCAGGTGGAGCAGGGCGGCCTTGCTGGAACCGTGGTGCGCGTGACCTCGCCAGGGAACGAAGGCCGAGAGATCACACAGATTGACAACGGCGCCGGCTTCCCCTCCCGCCCGCGCCGAGCGGGCGAGCAGGGGCGCTGCGGCGCGCAAGCACAGAAACGGCGCCCGCAGGTTGAGAGCGAGCACGTCGTCCCACGAGGTCGCGTCGATCTCGAGAAGGGGTCGGCGCTCGAAGCTGGCGGCGCTGTTGACGAGCACGTCGAGGCGGCCGAAGATGGTTTCCACGCTCGCCAGGAGGTCCTCGATGGCGTCCGGTTGGCGGAGGTCGGCGCCCACAGCCGCCGCTCGGACTCCCATCGAAGCGAGCTCTTCGACCGTTGCCTGCGCGGCCTCGGCCGAGTTGCCATGGTGCACGGCGACGCCGAAACCGGCTCGCCCCAGCGCCAGCGCAATCTCGCGACCCAGCCGTCGGCCGGCGCCGGTGACCAGCGCCACCCTGCCTTGCCCCAGCACGGCGGGCACGCTATCAGTCGAGGCCGGCGCTCGAAGCGCGGTCGCGGCCAGGAGAAAAAAGGAAGGGGAGGTCCGTTGTACGGCGGGAACTGCTTTGGGGTTTACCCTGGGAGAACCAGGGATCTGGGGTGGGGTACGGGTGATGGGGGCTGGAGATCGGATCGATCTCCTGCTACAGTCGGTAGGCCGTTACTCGGTTGGGGAACCTCCCAATTGGCTCTTGCGAGCCAGTGCACGGCACTCTAGCAGCTTGTGAAAAGTTTCACAAGCCACCCTGTCGCCCTCCAAGCAAGCGTTCCAGCCCTGGGAGAGCTACGGCTAGCCCGGGAGCCGGTGCGGGGCGCTGGCGGCCCCATCCGCGCGGCCGACCTTCGAGCCGGTTGACGAGAAACGCGACCGGATGACTCGCGAGGGGTCGCCCACCGGCAGCAGACTGCCGGGATTGCGGTGGAGCAGGTCGTCGAGGACGTCCCGCTGGCCGGGTGCCCAGGGCAGGGGCGTCACGTGCTGCTTCACGTGAACGAAACCCGGGCTGACGACGACGGGAAAGCCGTAGAGCGGCACGCCGATCATCGGCGGCCGCGCGGTCCTGGCCTCGGCGAGCTGGGCCAGCGCGAGCAGCTCCACCGCGCGGGTCAGGCGGTCGTCGCGATAGGAGGTCGCCAGGTTCTCCCGCTCGCGAGCCTCGGCGGCCAAGAGGGCTGCCGCCTCGGCTCGTGTCACCCAAGCCCCACGGAACGGCACCAAACCGCGCCGTGACATCGCCTCCTCGTAGCGCAGCCACTGGCCGGAGGCTTCGTCCTGCACGAAGCCCAGCGCGGCGAGCAGCGCCGTGGCGCCCTCCGGCGCAGGCGTGAACTCGACGGCCTGCAGAGCGGCTTGCGCCGCCCCGTGATCGAGGCCCCTCGCCCGAGCCCAGCGCGCCAACTCCAGCCAGTCCTTACCACTCGCCTCCGCGCGGGCGGCCAGTGCCGTGCGCCGCTCCTCGAACTCGGCGAGCGGTGAGCCGCCCTTCTCGACCGACGCCACCAGCCGCGCCGGCAGCGCGATTTCGCCGAACTCGAAGCGGATGCGAACGGAGTCCCCGCTCGCACTCGCGACGACGCCGTCGAACTCGCGGCCGTTGGCGAGATGGACGACGTCGGCCGCCGCGGGAGCCGCGACGAGCCCCGCGACGAAGAGCCCCCAGGCGCGGCCGTACCCCGACATGGTCACCATGGTAGAACAGTCGGCGCTCGCGTCCTGTTCCCGTGATCGCCTTCGCCACCCTCTTCCTCGGCCTCGTCCTGGGCGTTCAGCCCGTGGAGGTGATGGTGGCGCCTGAGGTGGCGCGGGTGGACCTCCTGCTCGACGGGGAGCTGGCGCAACGCATCGAAGCGCAGCCCTGGCGGGTGCCTTGCGACCTCGGCCGAACGCTGGCGCCTCGCCGGTTGGAGGCTGTCGCCTTCGCCGCCGACGGACGCGAGGTCGGGCGGGCCGCCCAGTGGCTCAACCTCCCGCGACCGCCGGCCGAGGCGCAGTTGCTCCTCGAAGGCGGGCAGGACGGGAAGGGGGTCGTCGGGCGCCTCTCCTGGGACAGCATCGCCGATCGCGAGCCCACGGCGGTCGTGCTGACGCTCGACGGCCGGCCGCTCGCCGTCGAGGATCCGCGGCGCTTTGCCCTGCCGACCCACGATCCGGAGCAGCTCCACCTCCTGCGCGCCGAGCTGACCTTCGCGGGCGGCGTGAGCTCCGTGCTGGAAGCTACCTTCGGCGGCACCTACGCCGACCGCATCGAGCGCGATCTCACCGGCGTGCCGCTGGCGCTCGACCGCGATCGCGAGCTGCCCGAGGCGGCAGGGATGACGGGCTGGCTCTCCCGCGACGGCGAGACGCTCGAGGTCGTGGCGGTGGACGTCGGCCCGGCCGACGTGCTCGTCGTCCGCGACCAGGGCGCGCAGCCCGATCTCGACGGGCTGACGGGCTGGAGGCACTCGCTGCGGCGAAGTGGCCTCGGATTGGGAGGCCCGGGCGTGGCCGTCGTCGGCCCACCGAGCTACCGCTTCGTAGCGCGCCTCGCCCGGGATCATCGTCTCCGCCTCATCTCCACCTTCGAGCGCACCTTGCGTCGCCCCGACTACTCGGTGCAGTTGTTCACCCCCAGCGACGTGTACACGGCGGACGAAGGTGGGCTCCTCTGGCTCCTCCAGAGCGTGCGCGCCACCCCACCCCGCAGCGCCGCCCAGCGCCTCGCCGACGCCGTCGCCGCGGCCGGCGTGGAGGCGGCGGCCGGCGCCCGACGGCGGGCCGTCCTCCTCGTGCTGGGCGCCGACCCCGCCGACGCCAGCCAGTTCGATCCCGAGACCGTGCGCGGCTACCTGCGGGCCCTGCGGGTGCCGCTCGTCGTCTGGCGCGCGAGCCGTACGACGGCGGCGACCGCTTGGGGCGAGGCGATCGATGTCTCGACCGTGACCCGCCTCGAGACGGCCGCGAAGGAACTGCGCCGGGCGCTCGAGCGCCAACGCATCGTCTGGGTGGAGGGCACCCACCTGCCGCAGCGGATCACGCTCACCGACCGCGCGCAGGGCGTCAGCCTGGCGATGTGAATGGCGCGTCTGGCGCTCGCTGGCCTCGCGTTGCTGCTGCTCACGCCGACGCCCGGCGCCGCGCAGGAGGCGCCCCTGGGCAAGCCCTCGGCGTTCGACCTCGCTCCCGCCAGCGAGCGGGTGCTGGCCCGCGCGGGAAGCCGGCTCTACAGCGAGCCGGATCCGAGGGCCGCGACCGTCGCGATCCTCGACGTCGACACCGAGCTGGAGGTGATCGAGCGCGACAAGGAGTGGGCGCGAGTGCGGCACGATGGCCGGCTCTGCTGGTTCGCTCCGGAGGGCACGGCCGCGGCTCACTTCCGTCCCGCGCCGCTGGATCGCGACGGCGCTACGGCCGGCGCAACGCTCGTGCTCGACCTGCTGACCGCCGTGCCGGATCCGGCAGCCGACCGTCTCGCGGCAGCCCTCGGCCACCTCGACGCGATCTCTGCGGCGGGACGCCTGGGGCCGTTTCCCTTGTACACCGACGCCATCGACCCTCGCCGCATCCGGCGTCTGCAGGGCGTCGGCGATCAGCTACCGGCGGCCTACGCGGAACGCTACGGGTTGGCGCCGGAGGCGGCACCAGCCGGGGCCGTCGTCCTCTACTCGCGGGCCCGCGACTACCAGGCCTTCGTCGGTGAGACGCAGGAGATCGCCGACCTCGCGGCGCGCGGTCATGCGCTCTACGGCATCGCCGCACTGTACGCCGGCCGCGACGCGACCGATGAGGTGATGACCATCCTGGTGCACGAGATGGTGCACCTCTTGAACCGCGCCGTCTTCCACCGACCCTTACCAGCATGGCTGGAAGAGGGTCTCGCCAACGACCTCGCCTGGAGCGAGGTGGGTCGTGACGGCCGACTCGAGCTGGGCAGCTGGGGAGGCTCGACGCGGTTGACCCGTCCGAACTCTCGTGACGGCACGATCGTCGTCGAACAGAGCGGCGCGCAAGCCTCGCACCGAAAACTGCTCGAGTGGTGGAGACAGGGGGATCTGGCTCCCCTACCCGAGCTGTTCGACATGTCGTGGGTACGCTTCGTCGAGCCCCAGCGGCGACCGGTGCACTACGCTCAAAGCGCCATGCTCATCCGCTTCTTGCTCGACGGCGAGAACGGCATGCGGGCGGCGAGCTTCCGCGACTTCCTCGGCGAGGCCGCGTCCGGGAGCGAGCCGTCGCCAACGCTGCTCGAGAGTCACCTCGGGCGGACCACGGCCGAGCTCGAACGCGACTTCGGGCTGTGGCTCACCCAACAGGTCGCCTTCAACCGCTGAGAACCCCCGCCAGGTCGCCGTACAGGGCACGGGTGTTGGCGGCGACGATCTCCAGCACGGCGGCGGGGTCCAGCTCCTTGAGGCCGGCGATCGCCGCCAGGGACACCGTCACCTGGTCGGGCTCGTTGCGCGCCCCTGGATCGGCTCCCAGGACGGGGCTGTCGGTCTCCAGCAGGAGACACTCCAGAGGAAGCCGGCGCACCAGCTTCTGCTTTTGCACCGAGCGTACGACCGAGGGCGGCACCGAGAAGAAGTAGCCCGCCTCGGCCCCCGGCAGGGCGGCGGCCGCGCGGCCGTCGAAGGCATGGAGCTGCACGCGCCGGGCGCCGCGCTCCAGCAGCAGCTCGATGGTCGCCCGCCCGGCGGCGCGCGAGTGGACGTTGAGAGGCAGGTCGAGATCCGCCGCCAGGTCGACGAAGCGCAGGAAGATCTCGCGCTGCAGGTCGCGCGCCGGCCCCTCCTCGACTCGCCAGTGGTCGAGGCCCACTTCGCCGATCGCCGCCAGCGAGCCGCGATGGGCCCGTATCCAGGCGATCAGACGATCGGCATGGTCGGCATCGAGGACCGTGGGAAACAAGCCGGCCGCCGGCCGCACGAGGTCGGGGTGCGCCGCCGCCAACTCGAGGTTGCGTTCGGCGTCGGCCAGTGTCTCGCCCACGGCGACGATGGCTTCCACCCCGGCGGCTCGGGCTCGCGCCAGCACCTCCGACAGGTCGTTCGCGAACACCGGGTCGCAGAGATGGGCGTGGGTGTCGATCACTACTGCAGGCGAGCCGTGAAGCCGCCGTCGGCCGCGACGCGGATGCGCAGCACCCGGGTCACGCCGCCCCGCAAGTGGCCCTCGACTCGCACGACCTGCGTCTGCAGCTTGGGCAAGGACAGGTAGAGGCGCAGGTCGAGGTCCCCCACCGCGTGCTCCAGGGTGCGGCTGAAGGAGCCGGCCACCCCGCGGGTGACGAGGAAACGGGTCTTCTCGACGAAGCGGAAGCCCTCGCGGAAGATCTGGCGATCGCCGGAATAGAGCGTCAGGGCGCCGCGCGGGATCTCACTCTGGAAATCGAGCAACAAGCTGGCCGTGTCGGACTCGGCGGGCGTCTCGAGGGCGAGGACGGGAGGCGCTTCGACGGTGGCCACGGTCGCCGATCCCGCCGAGACGGGGGCGGGCGCCGCCGGCTGGACGGCCCTGACCGGCCGCGTGTCCCCCGTCAGGGCGCGCTCCAGCTCGGCCAGGTCGGCGCGTTCCGGATCGAGCGCCCGTGCCGCCTCCAGCGCCGCGCGGGCGGCGCCGATGCGGCGCCCGGCGAGCTCCGCACGAGCTCGATCGAGGTGGTCGCGCACAATGAGCTCCTGCTCGGCGCGCTCGTTCATCGCCAGTTGGCGCGCTGCCAGCTCGCGCAGCAGGGCCGTCCGCTGGGAGTCGGGCGCAAGCAGCCCGGCGCTGCGCAGGAAGGCCTCGGCGCCCCGCGGGTCGCCGGCGCGCAAGCGCTCGAGGCCCGCCTGCAAGGCCTCGAGGTGCGCCGCTCGGGTCGGCGTCGCGACGACCGCGACCTGGCGCGCCGGCGCGGACGGTGACAGCAACGCCCAAGCCACCACCGCCAAGCCCGCGAGACCGGCGGCCGCCGCCGCCCAGATCCACGCCGGCCGCCCGCGGCGCGCCGGGGCTGTGGCGGGAGTCGATGTAGCCGGCGAGGGGGTGGGCAACGGTGGCAACGGTGGCAGCTCGATCGGCGGCAGCAGGGCGGTGGGC
>CAYXXN010000082.1:0-2423 GCA_964469055.1 uncultured Thermoanaerobaculia bacterium | reverse complement strand
CGTCTGGCGCAGTTGCTCGCGACCGGCCAGCGCGCGTCGCAGGTCCGCCGCCATCTCGACCGCCGAGCCGTGGCGGCGCTGGGGATCCTTGTCGAGCGCCTTGCGGACGATGGCCAGCACGGCGGCCGGCGCGTCCGGGAGGTGTTGCTCGAGCGGCGTGAATTCCTCGGCGACGATGCGGCGCGTCACCGCCGCCACGCTGTCGCCATCGAACGGCAGGCGGCGGGTGAGCAGCTCGTAGAGCACGACGCCCACCGAGAAGAGATCGCTCCGCTGGTCGACCTCGCCGCCGCGGATGCGCTCCGGCGCCATGTAGCTCGGCGTGCCGAGGAAGCGGAAATCCTCCGCCAGCGCGCTGTCGATGAGATGGGCGATGCCGAAGTCCGCGATCTTGACCCGACCGTCGACGGTCAGCAGGATGTTCTCCGGCTTGATGTCGCGGTGCACGACCCCCTGCGCGTGGGCGTAGGCGAGGCCGTCGGCGATCTGGGCGACGATATCGAGGGATTTCTCCAGCGACGGCGGTGGGCCGTGCCGCAGCACGTCGGCAAGGTTCGTTCCCTCGACGTACTCCATGGCGATGGACAGCGACCGCCCGTCGGCCGCCTCGAGCACATCGTGAACGGCGACGATGTTGGGGTGGGAGAGGCGTCCGGCGGTGCGCGCCTCGGCCGCCAGCGGCGGGCGCTGGCGCTCCACGGGCTGATCTTGCAAGGCGTCGAGGTTGACCGTCTTCAAGGCCACCCGCCGGCCGATGACGGTGTCCTCGGCCAGGTAGACCGCCCCCATGGCGCCGCGGCCGATGAGGCGCACAACCTCGAAGCGACTCCGCGCGCCGGTCTCACTCATGGGGCACGACGCGAGCATGGTAGCAAAGACGCCACCGGCCGAGGGCGTCGGCAACGCCCCCCAGCGGGCTCCGCGGCGGTGGCCCGCGGTTCAGTCCACGTAGCCGAGCGCCTCCAGGACCTCGGCTTCTAGCTCGATGACCTCGGCCTCGCTGCTCGGCGGAAGCCCCGCGGTGAAAGCCTGCAGCCTCGCGGCCAGCGCTTCGGCAGTCTCCGGTTCACGGCTCGCCAGGTCGTGGCGCTCTCCAGGATCTTGCCCGAGGTCGAAGAGCAGGCGGGCGTTGCGCCGCCCCTCGTAGTCGCTCTCGATCTCGATCAACTTGTAGGGGCCCAGCAGGATCGCCGACGCCACGGCTCGGCGCTTCCAACGCGTGTCGAAGACCAGCGGCCGTCGGTCGAAGTCGCTGGAGTCTGCGTTCTTTCGGAGCAACGGCAATAACGAGTCTCCATCGAGATCGAGTGGCTGGACGAGATCCACCACCTCGAGGATCGTGGGAACCAAATCGGCGAGTGAGACGGGCCGATCGACGACCGCGCCCTCGGTTTGCCGAGGCAGCTTGATCCAGAGGGGGATGCGCACCACCTCCTCGAACAGCGAATAAGCGTGACCGAAGCCACCGTGGTCGAACAGTTCCTCGCCGTGATCCGCGGTGACGATCACCAGCGAGTCCTCGTAACGGCCCTCGGCGCGCAGCCGGTCGAGCAGCTCGCCCACCGCGTCGAGGCTGTACCGCACAGCGCTGTCGTACTGGTCGACGAGGCTCTCCAGGAGATCGGGCGTGACATCTGCACGGGCCGCAAGGTCACCTTTGAGGATCGCCTTCATCGGCGGGCCCTGGTAGTCGAACCGATCGCTGGGCAGGCGGCCCAAGAGGTCTGCAGCGCGCTCCGCTGGGACGCGGTAGGGACCGTGGCAGTTCATGGGCTGGAAGTAGAGGAAGACCGGCGTCCGCGACCCGGACAGTTCCCGGAGCCAGCCCTCGACTTGCTCCAGCATCACGCTGACGTCGGGGTAGGCCAGCACTCGGCGGCCGGGCCCGCTGAAGTGCTCGAACCCCTGGTCGAAGCCGGTGCGCGAGCCGACGAACACATTGCCGCTGAAGCCCGCGCTGTGCCAGCCGGCAGCGGAGAGGGTCTCGGCCAAGGTCGTCAGCTCGTCCGGCAGGACCTCGCTCTGACGGACGACCCCGTGCCTGGCCGGGAGCTGGCCGGTGAGCAGCGAGGCGACGCTAGGAACCGTCCAGGAGGAGGTCGAGTACGCATGGGTAAAAACGGTCGCCTCGGCGGCGAAATCGGTGAGGCCGACGCTCGTACCCCGTTCGTAGCCGTACTGCGTCAAGTGATCCGCTCGCAGCGTGTCCACCACGACGAGGATCACGTCGGGCTGACGGGAGCGTCCGGGAAGCGAGCACGCGGCCGCCAAGGCGAGGATCGCCGCGAGAACGAACCAGCCGGCCCGCGGCGCTCGGCGAGGGATCGGCTCGGTGACGGCTCGCGACAGCATGACTCGACGGCGAACGGCGGCGCGCTGGAGCTGCTGGGCGCGGCGGCTGCATCCTAGCCGAGGATCCGCCG
>CAYXXN010000081.1:0-12547 GCA_964469055.1 uncultured Thermoanaerobaculia bacterium | reverse complement strand
GGCGGACGCGGTTCCCGTCGTGATCGACAGCAACGGCCAGCTCGGCACGGCTCCCATCGACGTGCTCGTGCTAGCGGCGCGGGCCGCGGCTCCGGCCTGCAACGGCGGGACGATCTACTACGACAGCGACGACGACACGTTCTGTTTCTGCGAGGCCGGGGCGTTCACGCCCCTCGACGGCGTCGGGGCCTGCACGTGATGGCAGCGCGGAGATAGAATGCGGGTGATGCTCCCCGCCGCGACGACGCCTGGGCAGCGAACTGCCGAGGTCCTCGAGCTCTTCGACGTCGGCCTCGCCATGGTGCGCCAGCGTCTCCGGCGCGAGCGCCCTGGAGCGAGCGAGCAAGAGATCGACGGCGAGCTCGCCCACTGGCTGATCCGGCGACCCGGGGCCGAAACCGGGGACGCCGGACCCACCGGCTTTCGGCGCCGGCGAGCCGTCGCTTGAGCCGGCTCGGCCAGGCCCTCGCCCGCCTGGCCACGGATCTCGACGCCGCGGGCGCCCGTTGGGCCCTGGTCGGCGGCTTCGCGGTCTCGCTGCGGGCCCGTCCCCGGACGACGTTCGACATCGACGTGGCGGTCGGCGCCGAGGACGATCGGCAGGCTGAGTCCCTGGTGCGGCACCTGATCTACCTGGGCTACCGGCAGTCCGAGCTCGTACTCGAACAGACGGCGACGTCACGGCTGGCGACCGTTCGATTGCTGGCAAGAGAGGTCGAGAAGGGCCCACCCATCCCACTCGACCTTCTGTTTGCTTCCTCTGGGATCGAGCCCGAGATCGTTGCGACAGCCGAGCGGCTCGAGGTTCTCCCCGGCCTGGTCGCTCCGGTCGCGTTGCTGGGGCACCTCCTCGCCCAGAAGATCCTCGCCGGCCGCGATCAGGACTGGGTCGACGCGCGCCGACTACTCGAGAACGCCGACGCAACGGAACTGCGCCGGGCGCGGGAGTCCCTCGAGCTCATTACGGCGCGCGGCTTCGCGCGCGGCAAGGACCTCGTCGCCGGGCTCTCCGAGCTGACGGGTTGACTGCCGAGGCGGGGCGAGATCGGGACCCCGCCACCGTCAATCGCTCGCCAGGTGTACCAGCGCGTCGCCGCGGTAAACGAGCGGGCTCTGGGTGACGGCGAAGACCAGGGCGTCTCGGGGCGCCAGCACGGGGCGCAGGGAGTTGGTGAGCGGATCGCGGATCAAGCCGAGGACCTGGCCGGCGTGCACGTGCTCGCCCAGTTCGACCTCGAGGTGGAAGATGCCGCTGCGGGTGGCCCGCGCCCAACGGGTCTCGCGGGCCTCGAAGGTCTTCGCCGGCCCCGCCAGGTGGGGTTCGCGCCACATGCCGAGGGCGGCGAGCACCCGCAGGGTGCCGGCCACCCCAGCCTCGATGACGAGCCGGTTGAAGCGCAGAGGCTCGCCGCCTTCGAAGACCAACACGTGGACGCCCTTCTTGCGGGCCGCGGCGCGCAGCGACCCGGCGATCTCCCGGGCCTGGAACATCAGCGGCGCGCCGAAGGCGGCGGCCAAGCGCCGGGTCTCCGGGTCCGCGAGGTCGGCGCGGATCTGCGGCAAGTTGGTACGGTGGGCGGCGCCGGTGTGGAAGTCGATGCCGTACTGGCAGCGTTCGACGATGGCCTCGGTGAACAAGTAGGCGAGGCGGGCCGTGAGCGAGCCGCGCGGCGATCCGGGAAAGGCACGGTTCAGGTCCCGGCGGTCGGGCATGTAACGGCTCTGCTCGAGCAGGCCGAAGACGTTGACCACGGGCGCCGCGAGGATCGAGCCGTGGAGCTTCGCCGGGTCGAGCCGGTCGAGCACCCCGCGGACGATCTCCATGCCGTTCAGCTCGTCGCCGTGGATGGTGGCCGACAACCACAGCCGCGGCCCCGCCGTCCGACCGTGGAGGATCTTGATCGGCAAGGAGACCCAGGTGCCGGTGGGCAGCCGGGCCGCGGGCAGCTGCACGTCGGCGGCCTGGCCCGGCGCCACGACGGCGGCGGCGAAGCGCAGGGGCTCAGCCGCGACCGCGGCTCGGCGTCGTCCCACGACCGACGTGTCGCTCCAGGAACTCGATGATGGCGCCAGCCACGTCGACGCCGGTGGATTTCTCGATGCCCTCGAGGCCAGGCGAGGCGTTGACCTCGAGCACGACCGGCCCGCGGTCCGAGCGAATGAGGTCGACGCCGGCGACGGCGAGGCCGAGGCCCCCCGCCGCGCGCAGGGCGACCTTACGCTCCTCCGGCGAGAGTTGGGTCACCTCCGCCGTGCCGCCGCGGTGGAGGTTGGAGCGGAACTCTCCCGGCACGGCCTGGCGCCGCATCGCCGCCACCACGCGGCGGCCGACGACGAAGGCGCGGACGTCGGCGCCCTTGGCCTCCTTCAGGAACTCCTGCACCAGGATGTTGGCGTCGAGCTCGCGGAAAGCGGCGATCACGGACTCGGCCGCCTTGCGCGTCTCAGCCAACATGACCCCGATCCCCTGCGTGCCCTCGAGCAGCTTGATCACCACCGGCGGTCCGCCCACCGTCTCGAGCAGCCCGCCGATGTCTTTGGTCGAATGGACGAACCCGGTCACCGGGAGCCCCACCCCCTCGCGCGCCAGGAGTTGCAGGGAGCGCAGCTTGTCGCGGGCCCGCGAGATGCCCTGCGACTCGTTGGCCGGGAAGACGCCCATGACCTCGAACTGGCGCACGACCGCCGCGCCGTAGAAGGTGTGCCGCGCGCCGATGCGCGGGATGACGGCGTCGAACTTGAGGCGCCGGCCGTGGTAGTAGACGGACGGACGGCGCGAGGTGATGTTCATGTAGCAGCGCAGGTAGTCCACGACCTCGGGGTCGTGCCCGCGGCCGAGCGCCGCCTCCTTCAGTCGGCGGGTCGAGTACAGCGTCGCGCGGCGCGAGAGGATGCCGATCTTCATGGCGTCTCGACCGTACGGCCTGTCAGGTACGACCGACCGGGGTCGACCAGGGCGCGGCGGGAGAGGGCCCGCCGGCCCAGCAGCATGCGGAATCCCATCACGTCCCGGCGCACAAGGGTGATCTCGATCGGCCAGGAGGCCGTGCCGATCTCCAAGCGGCAGCGGATCACCGGCCGGCGGGTCACTTTGCCGGAGGAGGAGCGTACCCGACGCTCGCCCACCAGCGGCGCCTCGGTGACGACCACCGTGGCGGCATCGCGCTGCTCCGGATGGACGCGGAAGCGCACCCAGCTCTCCCCGCGGCGCTCGAAAGGCTCGACGTCGAAGGCGTGGAGCGCGGAGGAGCGAGCGCCGGTGTCCACCTTCGCCTTGATGCGCTCGATGCCGAGGTCCGGGAGAGAAACCCACTCCCGCCAGCCGATGAGGCGCAGGAGCCGACTCAGGACGCCTCCTCCACCGCCGCGACGACGTGGGGCAACAGGTTCTCCGCCGCGCGCCGATGCCCTGCGGCGTTGGGGTGGATCCCGTCGGGAAGGTTGAGCTCCGGCTGGCCGGCGATACCGGCGAGGAAGAACGGCACCAGCGTGGCGCCCGCCTCCGCGGCCACCCGCGGGTAGATCGCCTCGAAGGAGCGGGTGTAGTCGGCGCCGTAGTTGGGCGGCAGGCGCATGGCGAGCAGCAGCACCTCGGCCCCCGCCGCGCGGCTGCCCTCGACGATGGCCCGCAGGTTGGCCTCGGAGGCCTCGAGGGGCAGGCCGCGCAGGCCGTCGTTGGCCCCCAGCTCGACGACCACGAGGTCCGGCTGCTGGGAGAGGATCCAGTCGAGGCGCGCCAGGCCGCCGGCCGTCGTGTCGCCGGAGACACCGGCGTTGACGACCCGCGCCGGCCGGCCGCTCGCCGCGAGCCGCTCGGCCAGCAAGGCCGGGAAGGCCTCGGCGACGGGGAGCCGGTAGCCGGCGGTCAGACTGTCGCCGAGAAAGACCACCTTGGGGAGGTCGGGGGCCGAGGCAAGCGCCGCGGGAGAACGCGCTGCGGACGGCGCGGCGGCGGGCGGTTCACCCTGGTCGCCGGGTCCGCAAGCGAGCGCCGACGACGCGATCCCCGCCAGTAGGCCGGCCCAGCGACGCATGCGGCACCATTGTACGTGCGACTCGCGAGGTCGGCCCAGCGGGGAGAACGAAGGTCGCAGACTCGCGGCCCGATCGCGCAGTAGGATGTCGCTCGTGGGCCACGGCACCTCGCGACTCCTGGCGGCATCCCTGCTCGCCGCCGCTCTCGCCGCCGCCTCTCCAGCAGGGGCCGACACGGTGCGCGAGGGGACGACACCGGGAGGCGCCTTCTACAGGATCGTCGTGCCCGACAACTGGAACGGCGATCTGGTGCTCTGGAACCACGGCTTCGACCTCGGCCCGATCGGGCCGGTCGAGGACCTGGGCCCGCTCGCCGAGCTGCAGCTCCTGCAGGGTTTCGCGGTCGCGGCGTCGAGCTACCGGCTGAACGGCTGGGCCCTCTTCAAGACCAACCGCGACCTCGGCGCGATGGTCGACGTCTTCCGCGGCGAGTTCGGGGAGCCGGAGCGGGTCCTCGTCTACGGCGCCTCGCTCGGCGGCCTGGTGACGGTCCGGGCGATCGAGCGGGGGCGCGCGCGGCTCGGCAACGTGGTCGGCGCCGTCTCCTACTGTGGCGCCCTCGCCGGCAGCCGTAACTGGGACGCTGCCCTCGACCTGCGGCTGCTCTACGACTACGTCTGCCGGGAGGTGCCGGCGGCGGCGATCCCCGGCGGCGCCGCGGGCCTACCGGAGGGCTCGGGCTTCGGGATGGACCAGCTCGAGGCGGCCGTCGACGCTTGCACCGGCGTGCTGCAGCGGCCGGCCGACCGCACGGCGGCGCAGCGCGATCGCCTGCGCGATCTCCTCGAGCTCGCGCGGTTGCCAGAGGAGTTCCTGCTCACCGACATGACCTACGCCACCTTCGCGCTCTCCGACCTCATCCACGACCGCAGGAAGCTGCGCGGCAAGCAAGGCGTCGGCAACGCCGAGGTCGACTACGGCGACGCCGGGGTCGACGCCGAGATCGAGCGGGCCGTGCCGCGCCCCGGCGCGGCGCGGCGCCTGCGGCGCAACTACACGCCCAAAGGCAGCGTCGGCGACGTCAAGGTGGTGGCGCTCCACACCGACAAGGACGGTCTGGTGATCGTCGAGAACGAGAGCCACTACGCCGACCGCGTCCCGCCCGGCAACTTCACCGTCGGCGTCGCTGTCGAGCCCCAGCCCTCGCACTGCGGCTTCACCCCCGCGGAGGTGCTGGGAGCTTGGTCGGCGCTCCTCGATTGGGTCGACGGCGACCCGCAACCCGACGCGGCCGATCTGCAGGCAAGCTGCCGTTCCTTCGAGGTGCTCGTCCCGGGCCCGTGCCGGATCGATCCGGCCTTCGTCATCCCCGACCTCGACGACCGCATCCGACCGCGCTGAGGTCTCCGGCGCGGCGCGCTGGTAGTCTGCCCGGCCGTGCCGCCGCCGCGCATCGAGCTGCGCTCGCTGACCAAGACCTTTCGCTCGGGCGGGCGTGATCTTCACGTCCTCACCGGCGTCGACCTCGCCGTCGCCTCCGGCGAGTCGGTCGCCGTGCTCGGCCCCTCGGGCAGCGGCAAGTCGACGCTGCTCGCGCTGATCGCCGGCCTCGACCGGCCGACGGCGGGCGAGGTGCTGCTCGACGGCGAGCCCGTGCATCGGCTCTCCGAGGACGAGCTGGCGCTGCTCCGGCGCCGGCGCATCGGCTTCGTCTTCCAATCCTTCCAGCTCATGCCCAACATGACGGCGCTCGAGAACGTGCTGCTGCCACTCGAGCTGTTGGCGGCGCCCGACGCGCGGGCGCAAGCTCGCCAGCTCCTCGCCCGCGTCGGCCTCTCGGACCGTGAGGACCATTATCCCGCGCAGCTCTCCGGCGGCGAGCAGCAACGGGTTGCCCTCGCCCGCGCCTTCGCGCCGCGGCCGGCCGTGCTCTTGGCCGACGAGCCCACCGGCAACCTCGACCGGGACACTGGCCGTCAGGTGCTCGCCTTGATCGCCGAGCTCATGGCCTCCGCCGGCACCACCCTGGTCCTCGTCACCCACGACCCGGCGGCCGCCGCCCTCGCCGGCCGCCGTCTGCTGCTCGAAGGCGGTCAACTCTCCCCGACCCCGGCCATCGCCGAGGCGCCGTGAGCCCGGCCTTCTTCCTCGCCGCCATCCTGCGCGAGTCGCGCGGCTCGCGTTGGCGGCTCGTCTTCTTCGTCGCCTGCCTGGCCGTGGGCGTGGCGGCGATCGTCGCCGTCGCCGGCCACTCGGCGGCCCTCGACCAGGCGATCCGCCGCGAGTCACGGACGTTGCTGGCTGCCGATCTCGCGATCTCCTCCTACCGGCCCCTGCCCGAGGAGGTCGCCGCTTGGCTCGCCGCTCGCGCCGACCTCGAGCTCGCCACCCTGCGTGAGCTGCCGACGACGGTGGCGGCGCCACCACGCGACGGCGCACCGGGAGCGAGCCGGCTGGTCGAGGTCAAGGCGACCGACGGCGGCTATCCGTTCTACGGCCGGCTGGCCCTGGTGCCCGACCGGCCGCTCGCCGAGCTGCTCGACGCGCGCTCGGTGCTGGTCGCTCCCGACCTCCTCGCCCGCCTCGGCCTGGCCGTGGGCGAAGAGCTGGCACTCGGCAGCCAGACCTTCGCCATTGCCGGGGTGGTGACCTCCGAGCCCGACCGGCTCGCCGACGCCTTCACTCTCGGCCCACGGGTCTTCCTCTCCGGCGAGGGGCTCGAGCGCACCGATCTCGAACGCTTCGGCAGCCATGTCGACTACCGCACGCTGGTGAAGCTGCGCGACGACTCCGCCGAGGCGCTGGCCGCCCTCGCCGCCGAGCTGCGCTCGCGGCTCGACGAGGCAGTCTGGTCGGTCGAGACCCACGCCGACGCCCAGCCGGGGCTGCGCTCCGGCATCTCACGCAGCGGCCGCTTCCTGGGGCTCGTGGCTCTGCTCTCGCTGCTCCTGGGCGGCCTCGGGGTCTCGCAGACGACCCGCGCCTGGCTCGCCGGCCGCATGGACTCGATCGCCGTGCTGCGCTGCCTGGGGATGCGGCCGGTCGAGGTGCTGGCCCTCTACGCCGGCCAGACGGCGCTCCTAGGGCTCGCCGGCAGCCTCGTCGGCGCCGCCGCCGGCACGGTGGTCCAAGCCGCCATCCCGCGGCTCGCCGCCGACCTGCTGCCGGTCACCGACCTGGCGCTCTGGCAGCCGGCGGCTTTGGCGCGCGGCCTCGCGGCGGGCGTCGGCGTGGCGCTCTTGTGCAGTCTCCCCGCGCTCCTCGCGGTGCGCCGCGTCTCCCCGCTGCGAGTGCTGCGCCGGGACGTCGAGCCGCTGCCGCCGCGGCGCGGGGCGGCGCTGGCGCTGGCCGCCGGCCTGGCGGCGGGGATCGGCCTTCTCGCCGTGACGCAGGCGGGCTCGCTCCTCTGGGGCGCCCTCTTCGTCGGTGGGTTGGCGGTGGCGGCGGCCCTCCGGGCCGCCGCCGGCTGGGCGCTCACCCGGCTCGCCGCGCTCCTCCAGCGAACGGCGCGCGGCGTGGTGCTGCGTCACGGCTTGGCGGGCTTGAGCCGGCCCGGCATGGGCACGCTCGGTGCCATCGTCGCCCTCGGTCTCGGCGTCCTCCTGGTGTCCGGCATGACGTTGGTCGAGCGCGGGTTGACTGGCGCGTTGCTCGCCGAGCTGCCCACCGAGGCGCCGTCCGCGTTTCTCGTCGATATCCAACCTGCGCAATGGCCGGAAGTGCAGGCGTTGCTCGCCCGCGCCGGCGCCGAGGGCATCGAGTCGGTACCGGTCGTCACCGCCCGCCTGGCGGCGATCGACGGGGTGGCCACCGCCGAGCTGGCGCAGGGCGAGCGCGGCGAGCACCATTGGGCGCTCACCCGCGAGCAGCGCCTCACCTACCTGGAGCAGTTGCCGCCCGACAACGAGGTCGTCGCCGGGGCCCTCTGGTCCGATCCGACGCGCGCCGAGGTGAGCGTCGAGGTGGAGTTCGCCGAGGACGATCTGGGAGTGAGTCTCGGCGACGTGCTGACCTTCGACGTCCAGGGCGTGCCCATCGACCTCGCGGTCACCAGCTTGCGCCGCGTCGACTGGCGCACCTTCGACATCAATTTCTTCCTCGTCGTCGAGCCCGGCGTGCTCGACGACGCACCGCAGATCCGGCTCGCCACGGCGCGTCTGCCGGAGGGTGGTGACGAGAGAGCCCGCGACGCCCTGGCGGCGCGTTTCCCCAACGTTACGCTCGTCCCGATCCGCGACGTCCTGACCAGGGTCGCGGGAATCCTGTCGCGGATCGCCGACGGCGTGCGCTTCCTCGGCTCCTTCACCGTCATCGCCGGGATCCTCATCCTCGCCGGCGCCGTCGCCGCCGCCGCCGTGCGCCGCGCGCGCGAGATCGCGCTCTTGAAGACCCTCGGCATGACCCGCCGCCAGGTGATCGCCCTCTTCGCCGTCGAGTACGGCCTCATCGGCCTCGCGGCGGCGGTGATCGGCGTCGCCGGTGGCAACCTCCTCGCCTGGGCCGTCCTCACCTACGGCATGGAGATCGACTGGAGCTTCGAGCCCACCGTCGCCGGCGTCGGCCTCACCGCCACCGCGTTGCTAGCGGCGGCCACCGGCGTCGCCGCCGGCTGGCGCGCCCTCGCCGCGCGGCCGCTGGCGGTGCTTCAGGGGGAGTAAACACACCTGGACTGACGAGTGGCGGCACGGACTCCGTGGAACACGGACGGCCTGAGCGAATCGGGCCGACGAGCCGGCACAGGGCAAGCCCGAGCACCTCGTAGGTCAAAGCGTGCACACCCGACCTCGGGCTCACCGCTCGGCCGCCGGCGGCTCCCAGCCGACGATCACGCGGCTCGGCGTCGCCTCGCCGGTCGCGACGCGCCGGCCGTCCCCTAGAACAACGCGTAGATGAACGGCGCTACCTGCGCTGACTCCGAGAGGACGATCAGCGCGCCGAGGAGGATCAGCATGAGCACGATCGGAGTCAGCCACCACTTCTTGCGGGTCTTCAAGAAGTCCCAGAGGGTCGCGAGGTTGGAGGCGAAGCCCATGGCGGTGATTCTCGCAGATTCGGCCGGGCCGGAGCCCGGCCGCTTCAGAAGGGCTTGTCGGGCCGCGACCAGGGTCCGTCGGGCTCCACGTCCACCCAGTAGCTGGCCTTCCCGCGGTCGAATTTGAGGCCCAGTGGGTCGCGGCCGAAGAGGCGCATCAGGAGCCCCATCGGCGTGATCACCAGGTAGAAAGTGATCGTCACGAGCACGTAGGTCAACGCCGTCGTCACCGCCTTGAAGATCTTGGCGAGCACCCACTCGAGCGGCGCCAAGGCGCGCGGGAAGGCGATCCCCAGGGCGAGCACCGTCCCCGCGACGCCCAGCACCCATGGCGCGGCCGGCCGGTCCCGCCACCAGAGCAAGCCGCCGAGCAGCCCGAACGCGCAGCCGAACGAGAGGCCGAAGCGGCGCAGGTCCTTCACGGTCTTCTCGGTCCAGAGGCTCATCGCTTCAGTCCAGCTCGTACTGCTTGCGCCAATCCACATCGTCCTTCAAGGCCGGCTGCTCCTCTTTGAGCAACAGGCAGTTCTCGAGCAACAGCGCATCCATCTCCGTGCGCATGAAACAGAGATAGGCGTCCTGTGGCGTGCAGACGATCGGCTCGCCGCGCACGTTGAACGAGGTGTTCACCAGGATTCCGTACCCGGTCTTTTCCTTGAACGCCTGCAGCACCTGGTAGAAGACCGGATGCTCGCCGTTGACCGTCTGAATGCGCGCCGAGTAGTCGACGTGGGTGATCGCCGGCACGTCCGAGCGCGGCACGTTCAACTTGTCGATGCCCCAGAGCTCGCTCTCACCGGCCGTCATCGCCCGTCGCCGCCGCTCGACGACCGGCGCCACCAGCAGCATGTAGGGCGAGGGCCGGTCGAGCTCGAAGTACTCGGCGACGTCCTCTTCGAGGCAGGCCGGTGCGAAGGGCCGGAACGACTCGCGGAACTTGATCTTCAGGTTCATCACCGACTGCATGTTGGGACTGCGGGCGTCGCCCAGGATGCTGCGGGCGCCGAGGGCGCGCGGCCCGAACTCCATGCGGCCGGAGAGGAAGCCCAGCACCTTCTCCGCGGCGATCAGGCTGGCGGCGACGCGCGGCACTTCGGTCGGGTCGAGCTTCTCGTGCGGGATGCCCTCGCGCTCGAGCCAGGCGGCGATCGCCTCGCCGTCGTAGGCGGGGCCGAGATACGAGCCCCGCTGGCTGTCGCGGGTCCCCGAGGCTTGCCGCGGGTTGCCTTGCACCTGGTGCCAGACGAAGAGGGCCGCGCCCAGGGCGCCCCCCGCGTCACCGGCCGCGGGCTGGATCCACAGGTCGTCGAAAATGCCCTCGCGCAGGATCTTGCCGTTGGCCACGCAATTCAGGGCGACGCCTCCGGCCAAGCAAAGATGCCGCTCGCCGGTTTGCCGCCGGACGTAGCGAGCCTGGTGCAGCATGATCTCCTCGGTCACGTCCTGGACCGAGCGGGCCAGATCCATCTCGCGCTGCGTGAGCTTCGACTCCGGCGCCCGCGGCGGCCCGCCGAAGAGGCGATCGAAGGCCCGCGAGGTCATCGTCAGACCCTGGCAGTAGTTGAAGTACCTCTGGTTCAGGCGGAACGAGCCGTCGTCCTTCAAGTCGACGAGGTGCTCGAGGATCGTCCGCACGTACTTGGGCTCGCCGTACGGCGCCAGGCCCATCACCTTGTACTCGCCGGAGTTGACCTTGAAGCCGGTGTAGTAGGTGAAGGCCGAATACAGGAGGCCGAGGCTGTGCGGGAACATCAGCTCCTGGCGCTGCTCGAGCAAGTGGTCGTGGCCGATCCCCCAGGAGGCGGTCGCCCACTCCCCCACCCCGTCGAGCGTCAGCACCGCCGCGCGCTGGAACGGCGACGGATAGAAGGCCGAGGCGGCGTGCGACTGGTGATGCTCCGGGAAGTAGAGCGGCCCCTCGAAGCCGACCTCCTTCTTGATCAGGTCGCCCATCCAGAGCTTCTGTTTGAGCCACAGCGGCATCGCCTTCAAGAACGACGGCAGGCCGGCCGGGGCGAAAGCGAGGTAGGTCTCGAGCAGCCGCTCGAACTTGAGCCAGGGCTTGTCGTAGAAGGCGACGGCGTCGAGGTCGGAGCCAGCGAGACCGCCGGCCTCGGCCAGGCAGTACTCGACGGCGCACCGCGGAAAGCGGTGGTCGTGCTTCTTGCGGGTGAAACGCTCCTCCTGAGCGGCAGCGACCACCCGGCCGTCCACCACCAGGCAGGCGGCGGAGTCGTGGTAGAAGGCCGAGATACCCAGAATCTTCATTGCCTCGGGGAGGTGCCGCGGTGCGGGCGGCACCGCGAAGTCTACCAGGCGGGCGTCGCCCGTCAGATGGTAGAGTCTGCCGGTCGTTTTTAACCGAGGAGAAGATTATGAAGAGATGGCTCTTGATCGCCGCGATCGGTTTTGGACTCGCCGGTGCGTCCGCCGCGCAGACCTGCCTGGTGTGCGTGGGGGACTCCGCCGGCGGCGCGGCGGCGGACGCGTCAGGACCCGGCGCTGAGGGCGGCGGCGGGATCGTCGAGCAGGGCGAGCTCGAGGCGACCCTCACCGGCCTGGGCTTCAACTACATCGTGTCGGCCGACCCCTCGCAGGAGGCCTGCCAGGTCGCGCTCAGCTACGCCGGTTGCGGCAGCTGCTTCGGCGCCCCGCCGATCGGCTGGGTGCAGGCCGGCAACGGCTACGTCCAGTTGAGCGACTGGGGACCGGGGTTTCAGAGCAACACCTGGTACTCCATCCCCGAGAACTCGACCATCGACGTCCAGGTCATCGACGCCGGCCACCCCATCACCCAGGGCCTGCCGGCGAACTGGGTCACCTACGGCTTCTGGAAGTACGGCTTCGACAGCGAAGACTACGTCGGCTACACGACGGACGGCTCCGCCAACCTGGCCCAGGCCGACGGCAACCCCGGCGGTCTGGCGGCGCGCAGCGAGGGCGCCGGCCTGCTCGCCTACATCGGCTGGAACGTCTACGGTTCGTTCGCGACCAGTGAGGACCTCACGGTCCTGAGGCAGGCCATCGAGTGGGCCGGCCAGTGCGCGGTGCCGGTGGAGCTGCAGTCGTTCGACGTGGAGTGAACGGGCGGCGGTAGGCGCGCTCAAAGTTCCGGCCCGCCGGCGCGGGTGAGCAGGTCGGCGACCGGCACGAACTCGAAGCCCGCGGCGCGGGCGCGGGGAACCTCCTCGGCGAGCACGGCGAGGGTGGCCTCGTGCGGGTGGGCGATGGCGAGGGCGGCTCCCCGCTCGAGGGCGACGGCGAGCAGGCGGCGCCACTGGGCGCGCACGGCCCCCGGTTCGGGGTCGGCGTCCAGGAAGACATCGCGCTCGGCGGCCGGCACCCCCATCTCCAGGGCCAGGCGGTAACCGACGCTCTCGGGGACCGTCCGCGAGTCCACGTAGTAGAGACCGCGGCGGTCGAGCTCGGCCAGCACGGCCCGCATTGCCTCGGCGTCGGCGGAGAGGGCCGAGCCCATGTGATGGTTGGCGCCAGCGGCGCCGGGCACGGCCTCGAGCGCCTCGCGGGTCGCCGCGGCGA
>CAYXXN010000080.1:12529-12657 GCA_964469055.1 uncultured Thermoanaerobaculia bacterium | reverse complement strand
CTGGCGCCTGCACATCGTCTCGACCGCCATGTACGACGCCTGGGCGGCCTACGACGCGCAGGCGGTGGGCTACTACACGGGCGACAGCCTCGCCCGCCCCGCCGCCGAGCACACCGAGGCCAACCAGG
>CAYXXN010000080.1:4378-12519 GCA_964469055.1 uncultured Thermoanaerobaculia bacterium | reverse complement strand
CCGCCGCGAGCCACGCCGCCTACCACACGCTGCGAGCGCTCTACCCCAACCAGAAGTCACAGGCGCGGGCGCTGATGCGCGAGCTCGGGTTCAACGGACCGTTCACTTCGAGCGACCTTGCGACCCCGAAGGGCATCGGCACCTTCGTCGCCGAGACCGTGATCGCCATTCGCCGCCAGGACGGCTCGAATGCCCCCGGCGGCTTCGCCCAGATCACCTCCGAGCGCTACCCCACCCTGTACGCGCCGTTCAACAGCGCCGACCCGCGGGCCCCGGACGCCCCGGGGGGCCCCCTCTTCGATCCCAACCACTGGCAGCCGCTGCGGGTGCCCAACGGCACGCTCGTCAACGACCACGGCTACCCGATCTTCGACAACGACGATCCGACGACCTACGTCGATCAGAAGTACCTGACGCCCCACTGGGGGGCCGTCCTGCCCTTCGCGATGGCCGACGGGCGGCAGTTCCGGCCGCCGGCGCCGCCGCAGTTCGGCTCCTCGGCGCCGTACCGTGACGCGCTCGGCAACACGATGACCAACGACGAGGCCTGGCACCGCCAAAACGACGAGGTGCTGGCGATCAGCGCCGGGCTCACCGACGAGCAGAAGGTGATCGCGGAGGTGTGGGCCGACGGGCCGGTCACCTGGACGCCGCCGGGGCACTGGAACCAGATCGCCCAGGGGATCTCGATCCGCGACCACCACGGGATCGGTGACGACATCAAGATGTACTTCGCCTTGAACGGCGCCCTGCTCGACGCCGGGATCGCCGCCTGGGACGCCAAGCGGGCCTACGACTCGACGCGCCCCATCTCGGCCATCCGCCACGTCTACCACGACGAGACGATCGAGGCCTGGGGCGGTCCCAACCGCGGCACGCGCAGCATCCAGGGGCGCAACTGGAAGCCCTACCAGGCGGCCACCTTCGTGACCCCGGCCTTCCCCGAGTTCGTCTCCGGCCACAGCACCTTCAGCCGCGCGGCACGCGAGGTGCTGCGCCGCTTCGCCGGCCGCGACCGGCTCTACGACGGCCACACCCTCCTGGGCGAGGACTGGGATCGCGATGGGGTGGAAGACTTGATGGGCCAGCACATCGCCGTGCCGGGTACCTTGAAGAACGAGGTCGGGCCGGCCGAGACCGTCGTCCTGCGCTGGCCGACCATGCGCGCCGCCGCCCGCGAGGCCGGCATCTCCCGCCTCTACGGCGGCATCCACATCCAGGACGGGAACCTCCGCGCCCAGGAGCTCGGCCGCCGAGTGGGCAAGCTCGCCTACGCCACCGCACGGGCGTTCTGGCAGGGCAACGGCGAGTAACCCCCGGCCGCTGTCGTTCTCTCCTTCGGGCCGCCGCGGCACCTCCGCGGCGGCCCGGTTCGTCTCCGCGCTCTTTCTCAGAAGCTTGGCGCAGGTAGCTACCAGTAGCTACGATCGCCGCATGCCGTCGCGCTAGTCTTCCCCGGCTCTATCTCACTGCAAGGAGAATCCGGTGCGCCACGTTCCTCGCCTGCTCTTCGTTCTTGCCCTCGTTGCCGCTGTTGCCCGCGCCGAACTCGATCCCGTCGAGCAGGCGATCGTCGCGGCGGTCGAGGCCCAGGCGGACGAGCTGGTCGAGCAACTCGAGACGTTGGTCAACATTAACAGCGGGACGATGAACCACGCCGGGGTGCGCGAGGTGGGGGCGTTTTTCGAGCGGGAGTTGGCGGCGCTGGGGTTTGCCACGCGCTGGATCGAGATGCCGGCCGAGATGCAGCGTGCCGGGCATCTCTTCGCGGAGCGGGCCGGCGATCGCGGGCCGACGATTCTCTTGATCGGTCACCTCGACACGGTCTTCGAGCTGGACAGCCCGTTCCAGAGCTTCCGCCGCGAGGGGGAGATCGCCCACGGGCCGGGCACCGAGGACATGAAGGGCGGGAACCTGGTGATCCTGCACGCCGTGAAAGCCCTGGGGGCGGCCGGAGCGCTCGACGGCACGCGCCTCATCGTCGCCTTGACCGGCGACGAGGAGGAGCCCGGAGCGCCGCTCGAGATCTCCCGGCGCGACCTGATCGAGGCCGGCCGGCGCGCCGACATCGTCTTGGGCTTCGAGGCCGCGGTGCTCGACATCCACACCGGCACCATCGCCCGCCGCGGTGCGAGCGCCTGGAAGCTCGCGGTGACGGCGACCCCCGCTCACTCCTCGCAGATCTTCGACGAGCGCTACGGCGCGGGCGCCATCTTCGAGGCCGCCCGCATCCTCGGGGCGTTCTACGGGCAGTTGCGCGGGGAGCGCTACCTGACCTTCAACCCGGGTGTCATTCTCGGCGGCACGAGCGTCGACTACGACGAGGAGGGCAAGCGCGGCACGGCCTTCGGCAAGACCAACGTCATCGCCCAGACGGCGGTGGTCGACGGCGACCTGCGCACCATCTCGGCCGAGCAGCTCGAGCGGGCCCGCGAGACGATGCGCCGGATCGCGGCCCTCTCGCTCCCCGGCACCCAGGCGGAGATCACCTTCGCCGACGGCTACCCGGCGATGCCGCCTACCACCGCCAACGAGGCGCTCCTCTCCCAGCTCGACCAGGTCAACCGTGACTTGGGCTTCGGCGGCATCGAGGCGCTCGATCCCGGCCTGCGCGGCGCCGCCGACGTCTCCTTCGTGGCCGCCGACGTCGACGCCGCCCTGGACGGATTGGGCCCGGTGGGCTGGGACGGCCACACGACGGGCGAGCGCATCGATCTGTCGACCCTGCCGGTGGCGGTCCAGCGCGTCGCCGTGCTCCTCTACCGCCTCACGCGCTAACATCGCCTCCTCCACCTCGGCGCGAGGAGTCGACGGGCCACCGGGGAGGCCCGCTTGATCGGCCGCACGCTCTCTCACTATCGCATCGTCGCGGAGCTCGGTCGCGGCGGCATGGGTGTCGTCTATCGCGCCGAGGACACCAAGCTCGGTCGCGAGGTGGCACTCAAGGTCCTGCCGGCCGAGATGGCGACCCACCCGGAGCGCCTGGCGCGCTTCGAGCGCGAGGCCCGCGCCGCCGCCGCCTTGAACCACCGCAACATCGTCACCCTCTTCTCGGTGGAGGAAGCCGAGGGCGTCCACTTCCTCACCATGGAGCTGGTCGAGGGCGTGAGCCTGGCGGAGATCGTGGCGCCGCCAGGCCTCTCGCTGGAGCGCCTGCTCGCCCTCGCGCTGCCTCTCGCCGACGCCCTGGTCGCGGCGCACGAGCGGGGGATCACGCATCGTGACCTCAAACCCGGCAACGTCATGGTGCGGCCGGATGGGACCGTCAAGGTGCTCGACTTCGGCCTCGCCCGGCTCGAGCCGACGGGCGAGCGCTCGGCGGCGAAGGCGACGAGCGCGCTGACCGGTGAGGGGAAGATCCTCGGCACCACGCCCTACATGGCGCCCGAGCAGCTACAGGGTCGAGCGGCCGACGCTCGCTCCGACCTCTTTTCGCTGGGCGTGATCCTCTACGAGCTGGCGAGCGGCCAGCGCCCGTTCGCCGGGGCGACGACCGCGGAGGTGATCTCCGCCGTGCTGCGCGACCCGCCGCGGCCGCTCCTCGAGCTGCGCCCCGATCTGCCGCCTGGTCTGGCGCAGGCGATCGGCCGCTGCCTCGAGAAGGAGCCGGCCCAGCGCTACGCCTCGGCCCGCGAGCTGCGCCTCGATCTCGAGGATCTGCGCCGCGGACTGCCGCTCGAGCCCCGCACCGAGGTGGTGGCGCTGCCGCGGCGGCGGGCGCGGCGCCGTCTCTTGCTCGCCGCTCTCCTCGCCGGCGCCGTCGCGGCCGGCGGCGCGCTGCTGCTCTCGCCGCTCCTGCGGGCGCCGCGAGCGGGGACGGCGGCGGGCGGCGAGCGCGCTCCGCTGCGCGTCGCCGTGCTGCCTTTCGCCAACCGCACGGGCGAGGCCGACCTCGACTGGCTCGAGCGTGGCATCGCCGATGTCGTGCTGACCAACCTCTCGCAGTCGCGCTACCTGCAGGTGGTCGGGTCCGAAGGGCTCGTCGAGGAGACCGCAGCCAGCGCTCGCAACGCGCGACTGCGCGCCGCGCGGGTCGAGGTCGCGGTCGGGGGCAGCGTGGTCGCCGGCGGCGGCCGCTTCCGGCTCTTCTCCCAACTCCAGGACCTGCGTTCCGGGGAGATCTTGCCCTCCTCGGAGATCGAGGCTCGGGAGGGCGAGGATCTCCTCGCGGCGCTCGAGCGGTTGGCCGGCGAGGTCCGTGTGGCGCTGGAGATCGAGGCCGCGGGAGCGCGGGACGAGGCGGCGGGCGTCGCCCTCACCAAGACCGGGTCGCTCGACGCCTATCGCCACTACGTCGTCGGCCGCGAGCTGCTCGACCGCCATGACGTGGAGGCCGCCATCACGGAGCTCCAGGAGGCGATCGAGCTCGACCCCTGCTTCGCCCATGCCTTGGACCAGCTGGCCAACGCCTACGACGTGCAGGGTGAGATCCCGCTCGCCAAGGAAGCTGCGGTGCGCGCCCTCGCCTGCGCCGACCGCCTGCCCGAGGTCGAGCGGCTGCGCATGCTCCGCCGCCAGGCGCAGCTCGAGGAGGAGGTCGCGGCCGAGGCCGGCTATCTCGAGCGGCTGGTGGCGCTGCAGCCGCAGGAAGCGGAGTGGCACTTCCTCTGGGGCTGGCACCTCTTCACCCATCGCCGCGCCTGCGAGCCGGCCCTGCGCGAGTACCGGCGTGCCGTGGCGCTCGCGCCGGAGGAGCGCCCGCACGTTCACAGTTACATCGGCGAGGCCCTGCTCGGCGGCGGCGACGGCGCCGCCGCCTTGGCCGCCTACCGGCGCCACGTCGCCCTGCGGCCGCGCGACCCCTACGCGCTGATCAACCTGGGCTACGGCCTGCTCCAGACGGGTGGCTACGACGAGGCGCTGGCGCGCTTCGCCGAGGCCGAGCGCCTCGACCCGGACTTCGCCGACGCCCTGCTCTACCGCGGCGACCTGCTGCTCGAGGTCGGCCGCGTGGCGGCGGGGCGCGAGGCCTACGTCGCCTACGCCGCCCGCGCCGGCAGCCGGAACGCCCAGGAGACCGCGACCGTCGCTGTGGCGCGTTCCTACCTGGAGAGCGGCGAGGTCGAGCGGGCAATGGCCCAAGCCGAGCAGGCCCTGGCGGACGACCCGCAGGCCGTCGGCGCGCTCTGGGTGCGGGGTCTCGCGGAGGTCGCCCAAGACCGGCTGGAGGTGGCGCGCGCGACGGCGGCTCTCATGGAGGCCATCCTGGCGCCCACCGGCAGCCTCTATCGCAGCGAGATGCTCCGGCACCTGCGCGCCGCGATCGCGATCGCCGGCGGCGAGCCGGCGCAGGCCGTCGCCGAGCTCGAGGCGGCGCTCGCCGCCGCGCCGTACGAGCCTGCCTTCTACCGGCACGCCTTGGCGCGGGCCCACGAGCGCGCCGGCGATCTCGCCGCGGCGCGCGTCGCCTACGAGCAGGCACTCGCCATCCATCCCCGCCACCCGCCCTCGCTCTTCGGCCTCGCCGCGCTCCTCGAGGGCGCCGGGGATCCGGCGGCCTGCGAGCGCTATCGTCAGTTCCTCGAAGTCTGGCGCGACGCCGATTCCGGCCTCCCAGCGCTCGCCGTCGCCGAGCAGGGGGCCGGGCGGACGTGCGCCGCGAACGACTCCGTCTCGATCGAAACCACGGGGAGCTCGACTCCCCGAGGAGGTGTCCGATGAACCGTGTCATCGCCGTAGTGCTCGTCATCCTGGCCGTCGAGGGCGCGTACCTCGGAATGCAGGCCCGCTCGATCGCCGCCGGCATCGAGGATGTCCGCTCCTTCTTCGGCCTCGGTAGCGCCGAGCGCAAAGGACCCAACCCGTGGCGGGCGCCGCTCTACGACTCGACCGGCACGCTGGTGGCGGAGGAGGACGTCCCCGACCCGATGCCCGCCGACTACGTCACCATCAAGTGGCTCGCCTGCGCGCTGCGCGAGGTGATGATCGGCGAGAGCCGCCGCGGCGCCGCCCTGAGGGCACAGCTCGACCAAGTGATCGAGCTGCTCGAGCGGCGGGCCGGCGAGCCCTAAGCACTTCGCCGCTCTAGACCAGGAAGCTCTTCGGCGGGTCCGGCTCGCCGAGGATGGGCCGCGTCGCGGAGAACGCCGTCACGTCGGCCGCCGTCGAGCCGTCGACGGCGAGGTCGGCCAGGATGCGGCCGATCGCGGAGGCGAACTTGAAGGCGTGAGCCGCGCCCAGGGCGAGGAACACGTTGGCGCAGCCCGGCACGCGATCGAGGACGAGGTCGCGGTCCGGCGTCAGGTCGTAGAGACAGGTCTTGACGGAGCGCAGCTCGCCGGCGCCCTCCGGGAGCACGCGCTCGGCGAAGGAGAGCACCCGCGCCAGGTTCTCGGGGTCGGGCTCGAAGGAGCGGCTCTCGGCCGTCACCTCGCGGCCGCCCACGTCCTGCGCCAGCTTCAGGCCCGGCTCGTCGAGGGGAAAACCGTAGAAGCTCGGGTCGTCCATCCAGATCCAGATCGGGAAACGGCCGCGGGTGAAGAGCTCCGGCCGCACGGGCTTCAGGTATACGACCTGCTCCTGGGTGACGGTGAGCGGGAAGACGACGCCGAGGCCGGAGAGCGCCCGGTTCGTCCAGGCGCCCGCGCAAACGACGAGGCGGCCGCAGCGGAAGGTGCCGCGGTCGGTGGCGACGTCGATCTCGCCGCCCGCCTCGCGCACCTCGAGCACGGCCGTGCGTTCCTCAAGGCACGCGCCGTGCTCGCGAGCGAGCCGCTGGTGGGCGGCGTTGGCGCGCGCCGCGCGCACCCAACCGCCGTGCTCCTGGTAGAGCCCGATCACCTCGTCCCCTACGCGGAAAGCCGGCCAGCGACGACGCACCTCGGCACCGTCCAGGAGCTCGTAGGGAGCGGCACAGGTGTCGAGGCTCTCGACGTAGGGGCCGCTCGGGATCGCCGCCGCGGGCGGAAAGAGGTCGAGGCCGCCGGTCACGACGACCAGCTCCTCGCGGGCCTCGCCTTCGAGGTCGGCCCAGGCCTCGTAGGCGCGGTGGGCGAGGCGCACGTAGGCCGGCGTGTGGTAGGAGAGCCGGATGATCCGCGAGTGGTCCTGCGAGCCGCCGCGCTCATGGCCGAGCTCGAACTGCTCGAGGCCGAGGACACCAGCACCCAAGCGCCGCGCCAGCCAGTAGGCGGCACCGCTGCCGAGGCCGCCCAACCCGAGGACGATCGCGTCCCAGTCGCGTCGCATGCCGCTGGCGCCGCCTCAGCGATCGTGGCCGTAGAACTCGTAGGCCGACATCGGCTTGCCCATTTTCGACTTCCAGTCGCGCTCGTCGGGCGGGAGCTTCCCCAGAGCCTGGGCCATGGCGCGGACGTGACCGGCGACCGAGCCGCAGCAGGAGCCGATGTAGCCGACTCCGGCCTCACGCGCCTCGAGAGCGTAGGCGGCCATCTCGGCCCGCGAGAGCTGCAGCGGATCGAGCCCCAGGGGGAATTCCGGCAGGGCCGTGAAATCGTGCTGGTGGTCGGGAGTGCGGTACGCCGCCGGCTGGCAGGCCAGCGGCACCGTGACGGCGGCGCGCATCTCGCGCATCAGCGGCAGGGTCGTCTGCGGCGAGCGCAGGCAGTTGACGCCGACGATGTCGGCCCCGGCGTCGACCAGCCGCCGGGCGCACTGCGCGGCGGCGAACCCGTCGTAGGAAATCGGCCGGTGATCGAAGGCCATGGTGACCAGCGCCACGGCGCCCGTCGCCTTGATGCGCTCGACGGCCAGGAGCGCCTCGCCCAGCCAGGAGAAGGTCTCGCCGATGACGAAGTCCACTCCCTCCTCGAGCTGCAGGGCGAGCTGGCGATCGAACAGCTCGCGCACGTGATCGGACGACCCGGCATCCTCGGGGTCGTACATCCAGGTGAGCGAGAGGTTGCCCGCCACCAGGGCGTCGCCCTCGGCGGCGACCTGGCGGGCGATGCGCACGGCGGCGCGATTGATGTCCTCGAGTCGGTCGGCCAGACCCACGGTCGCCAGCTTGTCCTCGCTGGCGTAGAAGGTGAGCGTCTGCAGCACCTCGGCGCCGGCGCGCAGGAACTCGCGATGCAGCTCCGCCAGGGCCGACGGATGGGCGATCGACACCTCGGGGGTGAAGGGCCCGGCCTGCACGTAGCCCCGCTTCTCGAGCTCGAGCAGATAGCCGCCGTCGCCCA
>CAYXXN010000080.1:0-4278 GCA_964469055.1 uncultured Thermoanaerobaculia bacterium | reverse complement strand
GAGGTAGTTGCGGTCGAAGGCGGCGAGCTGGCTCTCGAGCTCGGAGTACGGGCCGGGCACGTAGCCGCTCGTGGTGACGCCGCGCTGCGCGCCGGTGACGAGCTCCCAGTCCTGACGGTTGGTCATGTCCCAGAACTCGACGGCGCGATGGGGGTCGAGCTCGGGGCCGCCGACCAGCCGGCGGTCGAAGAACCAGTCGCAGCGGATGCGGGTTCGCGCCGGTGCGAGCGGCTGCAGCCGGTGGACGAGCACGTAGTCCGGGTGCAGTGAGAGGAACATGTTGGGGAAGATCGTGTAGTAGTGGACGAGGTTCAGGTCTTCGCCCGCGACCTCCGCCAGGGGGGGCGCGCAGCGCAGACCGTCCATGGTCATCGAGCCGCCCTCGCGCGACATCTTCATCGGCCCGCCGAGGATCGGCCCCTCGTCGAGGTCGTTCCAACTGTTGCGGTAAGGGGTCAGCTTGTTGAGCAGGGGGTGGGCCACGGGGCAGTGGTAGCACTCGCTGTAGTTCTGGTAGAGGAGCTTCCAATTGGCCTCGACCTCGTAGACCGTGCGGTGGGCCGAGGCGAGCTCGGCGAGGTGCCAGGGCTGGAAGCGAGAGAAGAGCGCCGCGTGCGATTTCTCGAAGGGCTCGGGCTCGGCCGCCAAGTTGAGGAAGACGAAGCCTCCCCACGTAGCCGTCGCCACGGCCCGCAGAGGCCAATCGGCGAGCTCGAAGCCCGCCACCTCGTGCATGTTGGGAGCGGCCAGCAGGCGCCCGTCGAGCCCGTAGGTCCAGGCGTGGTAGTGGCACTGGAGCTTGCCGGGGATCGTGCCGGTCGCCTCGCGGCAGAGGATGCTGCCGCGGTGCCGGCAGACGTTGTGGAAGGCGTGCACGGCGTCGGCGCCGGAGCGCACCACGACGACGTTGTCGCCGCCCTGCTCGAAGAGGAAGTAGCTGCCCGTCTCGGGCAGCTCCGAGTGGTGCCCGGCGTAGAGCCAGCGCCGGTGGAAGATGCGCTGGACCTCGCGCTCCATGACCTCGGGTGAGGTGTAGTACTCGGCAGGGAGCATGCGCGCGCCGCGCGACGAGCGGGAACGTTCCACGAGGAAACCCTACCACGCGTTTGCGGCGCGCCCGTTCGAGTAGGCTCCCGCCGCTCGTGTCCGCGCCCCCGTTCGTCCTCTTCGGCGCCGCGCACCTGGCCACGCTCGCCGCGCTGGCGATCGCGATCGCCGCGGCCCTGGCCGGCGCGCGGCGGTTGGGAGAGCCCGCCCTCACCCGGCTCTCGCGGGGCTTCGCTGGCCTCCTCGTGGCGTACCTCGCGGCTTCGCTCCTCTACTACGCCCGCCAAGGCGACCCCATCGCCACCCTACTGCCGCTCCACCTCTGCGACAGCCTGTTCCTGATCGCCGCCTGGATGCTCTGGACGCGGAGTCGGCTCGCCTTCGAGCTCACCTGGTTCTGGACCATGGGCGGCACGCTCCACGCCCTGGCTACCCCGGACGTCGCGGTGGGCTTTCCGCACTGGCGCTACCTCCTCTTCTTCGCGACCCACGCCCTGCCGGTGCTGGCGGCGCTGTGGGGCGTCCTCGTCTTCCGGCAACGGCCGGAGCCGCGCTCGATCCTGCGCGCCTGGATGGCGCTCAACCTGCTCGCCGGGGTCGCGGCCCTCGCCAACTGGGCGCTGGGGACCAACTACCTCTATCTCGGCGGCAAGCCGGCCGGCGCCTCGCTCCTCGACTGGCTCGGTCCCTGGCCGTGGTACCTCGTGAGCGTCGAGGCGATCGCCCTCCTCTCCTTCGCCCTCTGGTACCTGCCGTTCGCGCGGCGGCGGGCGGCGATCGAGGTTGCCCAGCCGCCGCCGGGGCAGTCGAGGTGAGGCGGCGACCCGACGGCTGGCGGAGCCGTCTCGCCCTCCTCGCGGCCGGGCTCGCCCTGCCGCTCGTCGCCGGGGAGGTCTACGTGCGTGCGCGGGGCCTCGACCTCGACGTGAGCTGGCTCTTCCGCTTCCATCCCCGCTACGGGTGGACGAGCGCCGAGGTCAGCGGCATCGATCACATCGACGCGGAGGGCTTCCGCGCCACGCCGGTCGTGAGGCCGAAGCCACCGGGCGTGCGGCGCGTCGTCGTTCTCGGCGACTCCTTCGCCTTCGGCATCGAGCAACGCTACGCCAAGACCTTCTCCGGACTGCTCGAGGAATGGCTGCGCGAGCAACGCGTCGAGGTCGTCAACCTCGCCGTCGGAGGCTGGGGCACGGCCCAGGAGCTCCTCCTTCTCGAGCGGCGCGGCCTCCGGCTCGAGCCCGACGTCGTCGTCCTCCAGGTCTTCCCCACGAACGATCTGTGCAACAACACCCTCGCCATGGCGACGCTCTGCAGCTGGCAGGACGCTCACCGCCCCTACTTTGCGCTCGAGGACGGCCGCCTGCGCCCGACCGCCCTCCACCCCTGGCGCACCAGGATGCGCAACGCCCTGCGGCTCGCCGGTCTGGTCGAGAACCAGATCGTGTGGCGCGGCCTGGGCTCGCCCGGCTCGACCGCCGAGCAGTTCCGCCGGCGCTCGCGGAGGGTCCTCGAGGCCAACGCCCGCCGGGTCGGCCTCGCCTACGAGGGCACGGTGTACGCCCACTTGGACGCGGCCGCGCAGCCGCACATCGTGCGCCGCGGTTGGGAGGTGACGGAAGCCTTGCTCGGCCAGATCCACCGCCGCACGGCGGCCGCCGGCGCTTCGTTGGTGGCGCTCGTCATCCCCTACGCTCGCACCCTGCCCGAGGAATGGCCCGGCTATCGCAAGCGGTTCGACCTACCCATCGAGCCCGACTACGACACGGCGCGAGTCGAGCGGCTCTTCGCCAGCCTCGAGGTCGCCACGATCTCGGTGCGACAGCAGATGGCCGCGGAAGGTCTCAACGCCGAAGACGTCTTCTTCCCACCCCGCTCCGCCAACCGCCACCTCAACAAGGACGGGCACGTCCGCGTGGCCCTCTGGATCCTCGAGGCGCTCGAACGCTTGGCGATCGCCGACGCCCCGATGCCGCCGCCGCGGCCTCCGAGCCCGCCGCCGCCCGCTCCCGACGCGGGCCCCGCCTAACTCAGGACGGCGGTGGTCGGCGCAGCACGCGTCCCGGGCGCGCGCCGGTCGGCGCGCCGTCGCGGTAGACCGCCACCCCGTTGACCCACACGACGGCGATGCCGGCCGCCGGGAGGTTGGGCTCCTCGAAGGTCGAGCGGTCAGCGATGGTCGCCGGGTCGAAGAGCACCAGGTCGGCGGGCGCGCCGGTGGCGATGACGCCGAGCTCAGAAAGGCCCACATGGCGCGCCGCGAGCGCCGTCATCTTGTGCACGGCTTGCTCGAGGGTCAGCACGCCGAGCTGGCGCACGTACCTCGAGAGCACGCGCGGAAAGGCTCCCCAACCGCGCGGGTGCCCGGAGTCGGCGCTGCCGTCGGAGCAGATGTTGGTGTGCGGCCAGGCGAGGAGGGCCGCGATGTCCTCCTCGCGCATCGAGCGGCCGATGATCGACTCGTTGTCGCCGCCGGCGGCGAGCGACTCGTCGATCAGCGCCATCAGCGTGTCCACCGGATCCTCGCTCCGCTCGGCGGCGACCTCGGCGAGGCTCTTGCCGACCCAGGCGGGATGGGGATCGAACTGGGTGAGCAGGATGTCCTCCGGCGCCGCCACCTCCTCGAGCGCGTAGGTCGACTCGGTGCGGTCATGGAAATCCCGCTCCGGGAAGAGCACCGTCAAGGTCGACTGCCAGTGCTCGTAGGGGTAGATGTCGGCCGTCACCTCGATGCCCGCCGCGCGCGCCTCCTCGAGGCTCGCCAGGATCGACCCGGCCTGACCCCAGAGGCCACGGCGCGCCAGCTTGAAATGCGAGATCTGGACCGGCAGGTCCGCGGCGCGGCCGATCTCGACGAGCTCGGCCAGCGCCGCCTCGAAGTGGCGGTCCTCGCTGCGCACGTGGCTGATGTAGCGGCTGCCAGCCGCGGCCGCCTCGCGCGCCAGTGCCACCACTTCTTCCGGGTGCGAATAGATCCCGGGGTCGTACTCGAGCCCGGTCGAGAGGCCGAGCGCCCCGGCCGCGAGCTCGAGGCGCAGCAGGGCCTGCATCGCGTCGACCTCGGCGGCGGTGGCCGCGCGCCGGAAGTCCTCGCCCATCACCCGGTCGCGGAGCGTCCCGTGCCCGGCGTAGGAGGCGACGTTCACCGCCCACGGTGTGGCTTCGAGGTTTAGAAAAAGATCAAGTAGGGGGAACTGCGACACGCCGTCTTGGCCGCCGATGATCGTCGTGATG
>CAYXXN010000079.1:0-12667 GCA_964469055.1 uncultured Thermoanaerobaculia bacterium | reverse complement strand
GGTGTTCGTCATCGGCGTGCCTTCCATGCGCTTGCTGAGGTCGATCGGGGTGTTCACGCCGGAGCCCTGGCAGGGCTGGGGCTACAGCGACGAGACGCGGGCCGTGCTGGCGGCGGGGAATCCCAAAGGCTTCGAGGTCAGCTGGGGGGACACCCATCACCCGGCCCTCTCCGAGACCGCCGGCGACTACGACGGGCAGTTCCTGTTCATCGGCGACAAGGCGCACGCCCGGGTGGCGGTGATCGACCTGCGGGACTTCGAGACCAAGCAGTTGGTCAAGAACCCCATCACCAACTCGGACCACGGGGCGGCGTTCGTGACCCCCGACACCGACTACGTCATCGAGGCGAGCCAGTACGCCATGCCGCTGGGCGGCGACTATGCCGCGATCGAGGAGTACCAGGAGCGGTATCGCGGCATGGTGACCTTCTGGAAGTTCGACCGTTCGCGGGGGCGGATCGCACCGGAGCAGTCCTTCGCCGTGGAGCTGCCGCCGTACTGGCAGGACCTCTGCGACGCGGGGAAGCTCGCGAGCGAGGGCTGGGCCTTCTGCAACTCGTTCAACACCGAGATGGCCACCGGCGGCATCGAGCTCGGCAATCCTCCGTTCGAGGCCGGTGTCTCCCAGCGCGACATGGACTACCTCCACGTCATCAACTGGCGCCGGGCGGCCGAGCTGGTGGCCGCCGGCCGGGCCAATAAGATCCAGGGTTTCGACGTGCTGCCGCTCGAGGTCGCCGCGGCCGAGGGCGTCCTCTTCTTCGTGCCAGAGCCCAAGAGCCCGCACGGGGTGGATGTCACCCCGGACGGCGCCTACCTGGTCGTCGGCGGCAAGCTGGACCCGCACGTGTCGATCTACAGCACGGCGAAGATCTTCGAAGCCGCGGCTGCCGGGAACCTCGCCGACAAGGATCCCTTCGGCGTGCCCATCATCCCGTTCGACACGGCACTCGAAGCCCAGGTGGAGCTCGGGTTGGGCCCGCTGCACACCGTCTTTGACGACCAGGGCTACGCCTACACGAGCATGTTCCTCGACAGCGCCGTTGCCCGCTGGACGCTCGGGGGCTCGTTCGCGGACCGGCATCCCGAGCCGGCTTGGACGCTAGTCCAAAAGCTTCCGGTGCACTACAACATCGGCCACATCGTGGCCGCCGAGGGCGACACCGTGAGCCCCGACGGCAAGTACGTCGTCGCTCTGAACAAGTGGTCGATCGACCGCTTCCTCACCGTGGGCCCCCTGCACCCACAGAATTTCCAGCTCGTGGACATCGCCGGCAGCGGCGAGTCGATGCGCCTGCTCTACGACATGCCGATCGGCATCGGTGAGCCGCACTACGTGCAGATGATCAAGGCCGACAAGCTCGCCGCCTGGGAGGTCTACCCGCAGGTCGGATGGGACTCGATCGCCCAGGCGCCCGACCCCGAAGCCGCGCAGCTCGGCAACGAACGGATCGAGCGGCGGGGCGACACCGTCGAGATCTGGATGAGCGTCGTGCGCAGCCATTTCACGCCGGAGCGCATCCAGCTCCGGGAGGGCGACCACGTCATCTGGCACCTGACCAACGTCGAGACAGCGCGCGAGGCCACACACGGCTTCGGCCTGGCCGACTACAACATCAACCTGTCGCTCGAGCCCGGGGAGTCGACGACGCTGGAGTTCGAAGTCGAGAAGCCCGGCGTCTACACCTACTACTGCACCGAGTTCTGCTCGGCGCTACACCTCGAGATGGTCGGCTACCTGCTGGTCGAGCCCGCCTGACCATGACGCTCGAAGGAATCTTCGGTCCGCGCATCTCGGAGCGGGAGTTCCGTCGCGAGCCGGCGCGCTTCCTGGCGCCGTCGCTGCTCCTGGCCGCGGCCGCTGTCCTGCTCATTATCTCGCTGTCGACGCCGTATTGGTGGCTCGAGCTGCAAGCGCCGCAGTACCCGAACGGCCTGACTGTCCGGGCCTACCTCAATCGGATGGAAGGCGACGTCAAGGAGATCGACGGCCTCAACCACTACATCGGCATGCGGCCGCTCGCCGAGGCCGCCCACCTCGAGCGGATGACGAGTCTGTCGGCGGTGGCAGCGATCTCCCTGCTGGTGGTGGGCGCGATCTTCCTCCACAACCGGCGCGCCGCCTACCTGGCGCTCCCGGCCGTCCTCTTCCCGGCGATCTTCGTGGGCGACCTCGCCTTCTGGCTGCGCGACTTCGGCACGAACCTGGACCCGAAAGCGCCGCTCGCCTCGTCGATCGACCCCTTCGTGCCGCCCGTGCTCGGCGTCGGCCGGGTCGGCCAGTTCTCGACCGTCGCGTCGTTGGGCCCCGGCCTCTACCTCGCGCTGGCGGCGTCGGCCCTGATCCTGGTCGGCCTCTACTTCCACCGCCGGGCCTACAAGCCGTTGGTCGGGCGCGGGCTCGCCCAGGAGGCCGGCCAGCCGGCTGCCGCGGGAGGAAAGACGTGAGGCGAGCTCTCGGGGCCGCCCTGGCGGCGGCCCTGGCGGCGGCGCCCGCGGGCGCCGCCGAGTGGCGCGTACCGTCGGCGGCCACGCCGAGCCCGGCCGCGGCCCTCGCCCGAGCGGCCGACGGGGACGTCGTCCGGGTCCGCGGCGGTGTGCACCGCGGTCCTTTCCGTGTCGAACGCTCGCTGCGGCTAGTGGGGGAGGAGGGCGCCGTTCTCGATGGCGGCGGCCGGGGTACCGTCGTGACCCTCGCGGCGCCGGAGTCCGAGCTCACCGGCTTCATCGTGCGCGGCAGCGGGCGCTTGCTCGAGCAGGACGAGGCTGGCGTGGCGGTGAACGCCGCGGGCGCGGTGGTGCGCGACAACCGGCTCGAGGAGGTGCTCTTCGGCATCGATCTTCGCGCGGCTCCTGCCAGCCGCGTCGAGGGCAACACGATCGGCGGCCTCGACCTCCCGCTCGGTCGGCGCGGCGACGCCATCCGGGTGTGGGAGAGCGATGGGACGTCGATTCTCGGCAACGTCGTCACCGGCGCCAGGGATGTCGTCCTCTGGTACTCGAGTGGTCTCACCGTGAGCGACAACCGGATCTCCGGGGGCCGCTACGCCCTCCACTTCATGCACTGCGACGACGCCGAGGTGAGCGGCAACTTGTTGGCCGGCAATTCCGTCGGCGCCTACCTGATGTACTCGCGGCGCCTGAAGCTGACCGGCAACACCCTGGTCGGCAACGCCGGGCCGAGCGGCTACGGGATCGGGTTGAAGGACATGGAAGACGTGGAGCTCACCGGCAACCTGCTGGCGGGCAACCGGGTGGGCGTCTTTCTCGACAACTCACCGCTCGGCGGGCGGGGCCTGGCGCTCGTGACCGGCAACGTGCTGGCAGCCAACCAGGTCGGGGCGCTCCTGATGCCGAACGTGCGCGGCGCGCGCTGGATCGGCAACGACTTCGTCGACAACGACGAGCAGGTGGCGCTGGCCGGCGGCGGCGGTGACCCCGCGGGCAACCTCTGGGAATCGAACTATTGGAGCGACTACGCGGGTTACGACGGCGACGGCGACGGCATCGGCGAACTGCCGTATCGCGCCGATCGGCTCTTCGAACGCCTCGCCGACCGCAATCCGCAGCTGCGCCTCTTCGCCGGCAGCCCGGCCGCTGCGGCCCTCGACTTCGCCGCGCGCGCCTTCCCCATCGTGCGGCCGCAGCCGAAGCTCGAGGACCGGGCCCCGCGTGTGGCCGCCCATCCGCGGCCCCGGACGCCGGCCGTGCCGGCGACGGGCGGGCCGCAATGGGGAGCTTCGGCCAGCGGCCTCCTCGCCTTGGGCCTGCTCGTGATGGCCGCGCCCCGTCTGCGCCTGGGCGGGGCGGTCGCGGCGCGCGCCCTCGCGGCGACCGCTGCGGGGGCCCTCGTGGAGGCCCGCGGCCTCACCGTGCGCTTCGGCCGGCAGCAGGCCCTCGACGGCGTCTCCTTCCGCATCGCGCCCGGTGAGGCCGTGGCGCTCTGGGGCGGCAACGGGGCCGGCAAGACGACGGCCCTGCGCGCGTTGCTCGGCCTGCTCGGCGCGGAGGGCGCCGTCGCGGTGGCCGGGCTGGACCCGCGCCGCCACGGCAAGGCCGTGCGGCGGCGGATCGGCTTCGTGCCCCAGGAGATCACGCTGCCCGGGGAGCCGACGGTCGCAGAGACCCTCGACTTCTTCGCCCGCCTGCGCCGGGTGCCGCGGGAGCGCGTCGAGGAGCTGGTGGCCTGGCTCGTGCTCGGCGGCCACCGCGACAAGCGGGTGCGGGAGCTCTCAGGCGGGCTCAGGCAGCGGCTGGCCCTGGGTCTCGCCCTGCTCGCCGACCCACCGCTGCTGCTGCTCGACGAGCCGACGGCCAACCTCGATATCGAGGCGCGACGCGTCTTCCGCCGGCTGCTCCAGGACCTCAAACAGCGCGGCAAGACCCTGGTCTTCACCTCGCATCGCGCCGGCGAGGTGGCGGCGCTCGCCGACCGGGTGCTCCATCTGGAAGCGGGGAGGCTGCGCGCCGAAGGCGTGCCCGCGGACGTGCTCCGCGCAGCGGCGGAGGACACCGATGTTTGAGCTCCGGGTGATCGCCCTGCTCGCCGGTCGCGAGCTTGGCGAGGCGCGCCGCAACCGCTGGTTCCTGCTCTTCACGGGCGCCTTCGCCGCCCTGGCGCTCGCGGTCGCCGGGCTCTCGGTGTCGGGCCTCGTGGGTCCCGGCGTGGCCGGCTTCGGCCGCACCGCCGCCAGCCTGGTCAGTCTGGTCACCCTGGTCGTGCCGCTGATGGGGCTCACGTTGGGCGCGGGCGCGGTGGCCGGCGAGCGCGAGCGCGGCTCGCTCGCCTATCTGCTGGCGCAGCCGGTGCGTCCGGCCGAGGTGGTGGTGGGCAAGTTCCTGGGCCTCGCGGCGGCGCTGGCGGCGTCGCTCGCCATCGGCTTCGGCCTGTCGGCGGCGCTGCTGGCGCGCCGCGGCGCCGGCGGCGAGGTAGGGGATTTCCTCGCCTTCCTCGCCCTGGCGGTCCTCGTCGGCTGGGCGGCGCTGGCCGTGGGCCTCGCTGTCTCGTGCTTCTCGCGTCGGGCCGCGGTGGCGACCGGGGCGGCGCTCTTCGCCTGGCTGGTCTTCGTCCTGCTGGGCGACCTGGGGCTCATGGGCACCGCCACGGCCATGCGACTGGCCGGTCGCCAGCTGCTGCTGGCCATGCTGGTCAATCCCCTGCAGACGTTCAAGGTGGCGGCGCTGGTGCGGCTGCACGGGGGGCTCGAGATGCTGGGCCCGACCGGGGTGGCCGCCGTCCAGACCTGGGGCAGGGCGCTCGTGCCGATGTTGGTCGGGGTCCTTTTCCTGTGGACCGCGGTGCCGGTCGGGCTGGCCGTCTGGCGCCTCGAGCGGCGCGGGGTGTGGTGAGGGGCGCCGATGCGATCGCCTGGGTCGTCGCGGCCTGCCTCGCCGGCTGCGCGGGACCGGGACCGCAGGCCTCGAGCGTGCCGCCGGTACGCTTCGGACAGGATCTTTGCGACCGCTGCGGCATGGTGATCGACGACGAACGGACGGCAGCGGCGGCTCGCACCGCCGACGGGCGGGAGCTGCGCTTCGACGACGCGGGCGACCTCGTGGCCTTCGTCCGCGAAAGTGCGGAGCCGGTCCACGAAGGCTGGGTTCGGGACTGGAACGGCGGCGGCTGGCTCCGCTGCGAAGCCGCCTCGTTCGTTCGCTCGACCGGCCTCGCCACCCCGATGGGCTCGGGGCTGGCGGCCTTCGCCACCCGCGAGGCGGCGCAACGCTTCGCCCGCGAGCGCGGCGGCGAGGTCTTGACCTGGTCCGACTTGAAACCTGACGCGGGCACGCAGTGAGGACGTGCCGCGAGCCAGCGACTCGATTCCTGGAGGACATACCGATCATGCACAGACGCACGTGGTTCTTGTTCAGCTTGACCTTGACCGGCGGCTTGCTGGTCGCGGCCTGCGGTGGCGGGGGCCAGCCGGCCGCCGCCGACGTCGCCCGGGGTCACGACCTGTTCAAGGGGACCTGCGCCACCTGCCACGGCCCGGACGCCCAAGGCATGCCCAGGCTGGGCAAGAACCTGCACGAGAACCCCTTCGTCCAGCGGCAGAACGACGAGGCGCTCGTTGCCTTCCTGAAGCAGGGACGCCCGGCCACGCATCCGGACAACCTCACTCGCGTCGACATGCCCCCGAAGGGTGGCAATCCGGTGCTCACCGACGACGACCTGAAGGCGATCGTCGCGTATCTGCGCTCGATCAGTTGAGGAGGCCGGCGATGGCAAACCGTCACGACGACAACCACCCACTGCCGGTCGGAGCGTTGGCCTTCATGGCGGTCTACCTGCTGTTCCTCGCCTTGGGCTGGCTCAACGTGTACCTGCGGCTGTGGTTCTGAGGGGGGCACGGCGATGCTCCAGAGATCGACGCTGTTCGAACTGGCCTGGATCCTGCCCTCGATCGCCTTGCCGTTCGGGATGCTGGTGGCGATCATGGTGACGGCCTTCGGGGCCGGCATCCACGTCCCCAGTCACGAGGGACGGGTGGACCCGCGCCGGCTCGCCGAGACGCCGCCCTTCGACCGGCCGGGGTTGGTCGAGACGGCGCCGGGCGAGTACGAAGTGCGGCTGGTGGCACGCACTTGGGCGTTCGACCCGCAGGAGGTGCGGGTCCCGGCCGGCTCGCGGGTCACCTTCGTCGCCACCAGCCAGGACGTAGTGCACGGCCTGTTGGTTCCGGGCCGCAACGTCAACGTGATGTTGATCCCCGGTCAGGTGGCGAGAGTGATGATCGACCTGCCCGAGCCCGGGGAGCTCGTCTACGTCTGCCACGAATACTGCGGAGTCGCCCACCACACGATGTGGGGTCGCCTCATCGTCGAGCCGACGGCCCAGGCGGCGAGCGGAGAGACACGTCATGAAGGCTGAGAGCGCATCCATGGATCCGAAGCGCGACGACCGGCTGACGGCCGCCTTCGTGGGTGTCGCCTTGGTGGCCCTGCTCGGCGGCACGGTGACCGGGCTCTTCCAGGCGCTGGAGCACGCCGGGATCAACGTTTACGGCGCGCTGGCGCCGGTGATCCGTTCCTACTACCACGGACTGACCATCCACGGCGTGCTCAACGCCTTGGTCTTCACCACCTTCTTCATCTGCGGCTTCCTGCCCTTCGTCACGGCTCGCGCCCTGGGCCGGCCGCTGGCGAGCCGGCGCCTGGCCTGGGGAACGTTCTGGCTGATGACGGGTGGCCTGCTGCTCGCCGCCGTGCCCTTGCTCGCCAACGCCGCCTCGGTGCTCTACACGCTCTACCCGCCGATGCAGGCGCACTGGGCCTTCTACCTGGGGCTCACGCTGGTCGTGGTGGGCACCTGGCTGGGGACCGCCAACCTGTTCGCGACCCAGCGCGCCTGGCGCCGCGAGCACCGGGGCGAGCGCACCCCGCTCGCCGCCTTCCTGTCGCTCGCCACCTTCGCGATGTGGTGCATCGCTTCGGCCGGGCTGGCGGCGGAGTCGCTCACCTTGCTGCTGCCCTGGTCGTTCGGTTGGACCGAGACGACCGACCCGCTTCTCGCCCGGGTGCTGTTCTGGTTCACCGGCCATCCGCTCGTCTACTTCTGGCTGCTGCCGGCCTACGTGTCCTGGTACGCGATGGTGCCTCGGCAGGCGGGCGGCAAGCTCTACAGCGATCCGATGGCGCGGGTCGCTTTCGTGCTCTTCCTGTTGTTCTCTACGCCCACCGGCCTGCACCATCAGTTCGCCGATCCCGGCATCCACGAAGGCTTCAAGGTGGTACACACGGTCATGACCTTCGCGGTCTTCTTCCCCAGTCTGCTCACGTTCTTCAACGTCGTCGCCTCGCTCGAGATCGCGGGGCGGGCGCGGGGCGGGAAGGGACTGTTCCGCTGGTTCACCAAGCTCCCCTGGGGCGACCCGTCGCTGGCGGCGCAGGTCTTCGCCATGCTGCTGTTCGCCTTCGGGGGCATCGGCGGGCTGGTCAACGCGTCGATGAACCTGAACCTCGTCGTGCACAACACGGCGTGGATCCCCGGCCACCTGCACCTGACGGTGGGAACGGCCGTGGCCTTGAGCTTCATGGGCATCACCTACTGGCTGGTGCCGCTCCTGGCCGGCCGGGCGCTGTGGAGCCGAAGGGTCGCCCAGGTGCAGGTGTGGAGCTGGCTCGTCGGCATGGTGCTGTTCTCGAACGCCCTGCATCGGCTGGGGCTGATGGGCGCTCCCCGGCGCACCATGCTCGGCGCCGTCGCCTACGCCCAGCCGGAATGGTCCCGGGCGCTGCCGCTCGTGGGTATCGGCGGCGCCATCCTGTTCGTGAGTTCGCTCCTCTATTTCGTGAACATGATCGCCACGGCCTGGCTCGCCCGGCGGGCGCCGGCTCCCGAGGTGCTGTTCGCCGAGGCGGTGGCGGGCGCCAGCGAGGCGCCGGCCGTGCTCGAGCGTTGGGGGGTGTGGATTCCGCTCGCGGTGGTGCTGGTGCTGCTCGCCTACGGTCCGCCGATCGCCGTCCTGCTCAGCCACCTCGAGCTGCAGTCGCCGGGGTTCAAGGTGTGGTGAGAGCCCTGGGGGTACCGAATGAACGTCAAGAAGTGGACGAATGAAGCCAGTTGGGACCGCGCCCTGCGGGTGACGCTGGGCGCCGCCATGCTGTGGCTCGGGTGGGGCGACGTGGCGCCCGAACCTTGGGACACGGCGCTCGAGGTGTTCGCCTTCGTGCCGCTCGTCACCGGCTTGGTTGGGTGGTGTCCGCTCTACTCGCTGCTGGGGCTGAGCAGCTGTCCCCGACCGTCGCGTCGAGGCTAGGATCGCACCACCGCGGTCGGTTGCTCGGGCCCTCGCTGGGAGCGGCGACCGAGCCCGGCTTTGGCGGTACGCCGATGCCCAGCTGGTTCCAACGAGACCCCCGGGAGCCTGGCCTCAACCTGGCCCGGCTCAAATGGATCGCGATCCTGGCCCCGGTCGCCTTCGCCGGGGCCCTGGAGTACGTCGTCGCCAAGCTCCACCCGGAGCTGCTCTCCTGGCCGGGGCGGTTCGTGCTGGCGGCGGTGGTCGTCGTGGTGCTCGTCTTCTTCTACGGTGCCGTGTTCTCCCTCGTTCGCGCCATGCAGGAGCGCCTCGAGCGCCGGAACCGTGAGTTGCTGGCGCTGCACCGCGCCTCGCTCGACATCTACGGCGAGCTCGCGCTCGAGGTCATCCTTCAGAAAGTCGTGGACCAGGCGCGCGCGCTGGTCGAGGCGCGCTACGGAGCGGTGAGCGTGATCGGCGCCGACGGCAGGATCGTCCAGTTCATCACCTCGGGCGTCAGCGAAGCCGAGCGCCGGCAGATAGGGGATCCCCCCGTCGGGCGCGGTCTCCTGGGCGTCGTGCTGCACGAAGGGCAGCGCCTGCGATTGGCGGATCTGACCGCGGACCCCCGCGCCGCGGGCTTTCCGCCCAGCCATCCGCCGATGCGCTCGCTCCTCGCCATCCCGATCGTTGGCAAGGGCCCGTTCCGGGGCAACCTCTACGTCGCTGAGAAAGAGACCGCGGGCGAGTTTTCGGCGGAGGACGAGGAGACCCTAGTGCGGTTTGCCACCCAGGCAGGGATCGCGCTCGACAACGCCCATCTGCACGAGCAGTTGAGGACGCTGGCGGTCGCCGAGGAGCGGGCCCGCATCGCGCGGGAGATGCACGATGGGATGGCGCAGGTGCTCGCCTCGGTCAACACCAAGGCGCAGGCGGTGCGCGAGTTCCTGCGCCGGGGCAAGTCCGAGCAGGCGCTGGCGCAGCTCGAGCAGCTGGCCAGCGACGCCCGCGAGGTCTACGCCGACGTGCGCGAGGGCATCCTGGCGCTGCGCAGCGCCGGCGGCTCCCAGCCCTTCGCCGAAACCCTGCCCGAGTTCCTCGGCTCCTGGCAGTCGCAGAACGGCGTCGCCGTGGACCTGACTGTCGTCGGCGAGATCGAGCTTGCCCCGACCGTCGGGTTGCAGCTCTTGCGCATCCTGCAGGAGGCTCTGGCCAACGTGCGCAAGCACGCGAGGGTCGAGCGGGTGCGCGTGAGCGTGGCCCGCGACGAAGGGTGGATCGTCGCCGGCGTCGCGGACGAAGGGGTCGGCTTCGACGGCTCCACGCCGCTGGGCGAGTCGCACTTCGGGCTCAGTATCATGCGCGAGCGAGTCGAGAGCGTGGGAGGCGAGATCACCATCGAATCCAGGCCCGGAGCGGGTACCCGCATCGAGGTTCGCGTGCCCGCCCGCGGCGCCGTCCAGGAGGCGTCATGAGGATCCTCATCGCTGACGACCATTCCCTGTTCCGGGACAGTCTGCGCAGCCTGCTCGAGGCCCGCGACTACGAGGTGGCGGGCGAGGCAGGGGACGGCGAGGAGGCCGTGCGCAAGTGCTGGCAGCTCAAGCCCGACCTGGTGCTGATGGATCTCACAATGCCGACCATGGACGGCATGGCCGCCACCCGCCAGCTCGCCGCCGAGCTGCCGGAGATCAAGGTCGTGATCCTCACCGCCTCGGAGGACGAGGCGCACCTGTTCGAGGCGATCAAGGCGGGAGCGAAGGGCTACTTGATGAAAGACCTGCACTCGGAGGAGTTCTTCGAGCTGCTCGAGCGCGTGGGCCGCGGCGAGCCCGCCCTGACGCCCACCTTGGCTCGGAAGCTCCTCGACGAGTTCGCCCGCGGCGGCCGCCGAGCGGCCGAGGACCCGGACGCCCTGACGGATCGGGAGCGCGAGGTCTTGGAGCTGATGGTCCAGGGCACGACCTCGAACCGCAAGTTAGCGCACCAGCTCGGCGTCTCCGAGAACACCGTCAAGTTCCACGTGCGCAACATCCTCGACAAGCTCCATCTCCACAACCGCGCCCAGGTCGTCGGCTACGCGCTGCGCCACCGGCTGGTGGAACCTCCGGAGCGAGGCTAACGGGGAGTCTCGCCGGCGACGCAGTGGGCGGAAGCTGGCAGCGCCGCGATCAGGACCCGGGCGGCTCGAGCTCGACGAGGTCGCCCTTCCTGGCGCGGCCGGAGACGACCTTGGCGAGGGCGAAGTGGTCGTCGAAGACTTCCTCGATCCGTACCCGCCCGACGTGCTGCCGCTCGAACCTCGGCCCCGACTTCGGCGAGCTGCCTCTGACCCTCGTCACGCGAACGACGTCGAGCTCCTGCCCGACCTCCGCTCCGTCGGCGGTTCCCAGGCAGAGGTGGATCTCCTCGCCCATGGACATCAGGACCGCCCCCCGCATCAGGTACCGATGTTGAAAGGTCGGCTCGTCGGCGAGGCTCGCCAGTGCGCCGAGCAGCATGGACATGGCGAAGAGCGCGACCCACTTGACGCTGTTCCGTTGAGTGTTCATTGAACGACCTCCTTGTCGATGTCAGTATAGCGACCGTTCCGGAGATTCCGCGCCGGCCGTAGGGGTTGCGTGATCGCCACCTCTGCGCGCAGAGCCGGTGGGCTCGAACCCACCCCGTGGGACGGGTCCGGCCCGCCCCGGGAGGGCCGCCGCGCCCGTCTGGTGGAGTGTGGCGAGCCCGATCGGCCGGTGCGACCCTACGGGCGAAGGCAGCGCCATGAATCGAATCCAGACGACCGAAGAGATCCTGAGGGAGACGGCATGAGGATCCTGATCGCTGACGACCATGCGTCGTTCCGTGACGGCCTGAGGAGCCTGCTCGAGGCTTGGGAGTTCGACGTCGTCGGCGAGGCGGCCGATGGCGGGGAGGCGGTCAGCAAGTGCCGGCAGCTCGAGCCGGACTTGGTGCTGATGGATCTCTCGATGCCGAACATGAACGGCTTGGAGGCGACCCGGCGCCTGGCGGTCGAGCTGCCGGAGCTCAAGGTCGTGATCTTGACGGCCTCCGAGGAGGAGGCGGACCTCTTCGCCGCGATCGAGGCGGGCGCCAAGGGCTATCTGGTCAAGGATCTAGCGGCCGAAGAGTTCGTTCGATCGCTCGAACGAGTGGGACGCGGTGAGCCGGTCTTGGCGCCCGTCCTGGGGCGTCGACTGCTCGAACACTTCAACGGGCGGGCCAGCCCACAGGCGAAGGGGCGGTGAGGGTGGCGAAGGCGAGTGAGGAGGATCACCCCATGATCGAATCCCGCGACTACCCAGTGACCGTACGGTGGACGACCGGGCGCCAGTCTGCGGCCGAGAGCACCGACGGGCTGCCCGCGCTGCGGGTGAGCGCGCCGCCCGAGTTCGGCGGCGAGCCGGGGATCTGGAGCCCCGAGCATCTGTTCGTCACCTCGGTGGCCTCCTGCTTCCTGACGACCTTCCTCGCCATCGCCGAGCTCTCGCAGCTCGAGGTGCTCGCCTTGGAAGTCGAGGCGAGCGGCCACCTGGAGCGCGACGAGGAGCGCCGCTACCGCTTCAGCGAGGTCGTGCTGCGACCCCAGGTGACTCTCGTCCGCGAGCAGGACCGTGCCCGCGCGGAGAGAATCGCCGCCAAGGGCGAAGAACACTGTCTCATCAGTCGCTCGATCCGCTGTGCCGTGCGCCTCGAGCCCCGATTCGAAGCGGCTTCCGCTGCCGGCGTCGTGGCCGCGGTTCTCTAGGCGTGCGCGAGCGCCCGCGCGAGGTTCTCGGGCACGAACCAGACCGGCCAGCGGCTCTCGTGCAGCACCTTGGCGGTCGTGTCGCCGAAGAGCCTCCGCCGCACGATCCCGCTGCGGCGGGCCGGCATCAGGATGAACAAGGCGGCCGCCTCCGCGGCCGCCTGGAGGATCT
>CAYXXN010000078.1:0-12668 GCA_964469055.1 uncultured Thermoanaerobaculia bacterium | reverse complement strand
GACCAAGAACAAGAAACTCGCCACCGGCAAGCTGACCTTCAAGAAGTACGACAAGAAGATCAGGAAGCACGTCGAGTTCGTCGAAGAGAAGCTGCGCTAGGGCAGGCTTGCCTCGGGAGCCCGAGGCGTGCTATAAACGTCTCGCTTGTCGTCGCCGGGCCCTGCGGCCCGGCGTTCGCTTTTCTAGCCGATCGCTCGCCGCACCTCCGCTCCATTTCCGAAAGGAGCGGAGGATGTCGACCGAGGTTTGTCAGTTGATCGAGGAGTGCGCGGCGTCGCGGCGCGACGAGCCGTGGCGGGAGTTGTTGGAGCGGTTCACTGAGGCGATCGAGAAGGGTGTCTCCAGGGGGCTCCGGCGCTGCGGCCGGGGCGCCGCGGGACACGACCGCGAGGACCTGCGGCAAGAGGTCTATTGCAAGCTGCTGGAGCATGACGCTCGTGCCCTGCGGCAGTGCCGCGGGTGCACCGAGCAGGAGGTGCGGGCCTACCTGGCGCGGATCGCCGAGCGCGTGGTGCGCGACGCGGTGCGGGCCACGATGGCCGAGAAGCGGGGTGGGGGACTCCTCCGTGAGTGCGGAGCCGGCGAGACCCTGAGTCACCTCGCCTGCTCCCGCCCCTCACCCGAGCGCTGCGCGGAGCGCGCCGAGGCGGGCCGGCGGTTCCTCGCCGGGTGCCGGGCGGTGCTTGGCCGGCGCGCCGCGGGGCGGGAATTGACGATCCTCTACCTGGCCGTGATCGAGGACTGGTCGAGCCCCGAGATCTGTCGCCGGCTGGGCGCCGGCCTCACCCCGGGGCGCGTCGACTCGCTCGTCCATCGCAGTCGGCGGCGCCTGGCGGCGCACGGCGTGGTCGTGCCGCGGCGTCGCTTGGCGGCCGGGCCGGCGGGCGCCCTCAGTTGAGGCTGCCGACGGCGGTTCCGGCGAGCGGCTCGGTGTCGCGCAGGCGCTCGCGCTCGGCCAGCAGGTTGGCCGCGACCTCGAACTGCGCCAAGGCCGTCTCGACTTGGTTGTCGGCCGCGACCAGCACCTGGTGGCGGGCCTCGATACCGAACTCGGCACCGAGGAACTCGGCGGCGAGGTAGCGCCTCGCCGCCTCGCGGTTGTCGACCTCGGCGAGGCCCTCCTCCAGGTCGGCGGCGGCGATGATCTCCTGGGATACGAGCCACTGCCGGAAGCGCTCCAAGGTCGCCTCGTCCGGCCGCCAGGAGGGGTCGGGGAGGTGCTGCCGGTTGGTCTCCTCGACGGCGAAGTTGAAGAAGGCGTTGCGGGCGAGCAGGTACTGGAGCACCGGCGCGAGCTCTGCCGGATCGACCGTCACGTCCGGGTTGATGCCACCCCCGCCGTACACCTTGCGGCCGAGGTCGGTGTAGAACGTCTCCTGCTCGCTGGCCGCGGGCGGCGTGGGCTCGCGCTCGTCGTACTGGTAGCGGAACCAGTCGGAGAAGTCGCGCTGGATGAGGCGGCCCGAGGGCGTGTAGTACTTGGCGGTGGTGACCGACAGGCCATTGCCGTAGCCGAGCGCGTAGACGGTCTGCACCAAGCCCTTGCCCCAGGTCGGGGTGCCGACAACGACGCCGAGGTCGTGGTCCTGGACCGCACCGGCGAGGATCTCCGCCGCCGATGCGGTGCCGTCGCCGACCAGGACGACGAGCGGCATGGTCGGCGCCCGCCGGCCGGCGGAAGCGTGGAAGTCCTGGAAGGACTCGCGCGTCCGCCCGCGGGTCTCGACGATCTTGGTGCCCGCCGGCACGAACAGGTTGGAAACCGCGATCGCCTGGTCGAGGAGTCCGCCGCCGTTGGCGCGCAGGTCGAGGAGCAGACGCTTCATGCCCTGGCCGCGCAGCCCTTCGAGCGTGCGCTCCATCTCTTGTCCGGTGCCGCGGTTGAAGTCGGTGAGCGAGACGTAGCCCACCTCCGGCGTGAGCATGTAGGCGTAGCGCACGGAGGTCTGCGGGATCTCCTCGCGCACGATGTCGATCTCGAGCAGATCAGGCAAGCCGCGGCGCGCGACCTCGATGCTGACGCTCGTGCCCTTCGGTCCCTTGAGGCGGCGCACGGCCTCGTCGATGGACAGCGTTTCGGTGGGCTCGCCCTCGATCGTGCTGATGACGTCGCCGGCGCGGATCCCCATGCGCGAGGCCGGCGTGCCCTCGAGCGGTGTGATCACCGTCAGCTTGCCGTCGCGGATGCCGACCAGGATGCCGAGCCCGGAGAACGTGCTCTCCTGCTTGTCGCGCATCGAGTCGTAGGCGTCGGCGGTGAGGAACGCCGTGTGCGGGTCGAGGGTGCGGATCATCCCCTGGATCGAGGCGTTGACGACCTCCTCGTAGGCCACGGGAACGGCGTAGGCATCGTGGGCGGCGGCGACCAGCTCGGTGAACAGCCGCAGCCGCTGCCGGGCCTCGTCGTTCAAGGCGAGGAGGCGGTCCCCGAAGAGGCCGCTCGCCACGAGGGCGGCGACGAAGACGGCGGCGGCGGCGATCCGCCAGGGCCGGCGCATGGCGGCGAGTGTAGCAGTATCATCGCCCCATGTTCGGCTCGCTGGGCTTCGCGGAGATCCTCTTCATCCTCGCCCTGGCGCTCCTCGTCTTCGGGCCCAAGCGCCTGCCGGAGGTGGGCCGCACGCTGGGCAGGACGCTGCGCGAGTTCCGCCGCGCGACGAGCGATCTCAAGCGCTCGGTCGAGCGCGAGATCGGGCAGCTCGAGCGCGAGGTCGAGGAAGAGCCGCAGCGCCCCTCGGAGGCGACGCGGGGACCGCAGGTGTGACCGCCGCCGAGCCCCAACTCCGGCCGGCCCCAGCGCCGGAAGATCTCCCCAAGATGAGCCTCCTCGAGCACCTGGAGGAGCTGCGCCGCCGGATCCTCGTCTCGCTGGTCGCGGTCGGCCTCGCCTTCGCCGGCTGTTGGGCTTTCCGCGAGCCGCTGGCCGAACTGCTGGCGCGGCCGATCTACAGGGTGTTGCCACCGGGCAGCCGGCTCGTCTTCCTCGGGGTGACCGACCCCTTCCTCCTCTATTTCAAGATGGCGGCCCTGGCGGCCCTCTTCGTGGCCTCGCCGCTCGTCTTCTACCAGCTCTGGCGCTTCGTAGCGCCGGCGCTTTACCGTCGCGAGAAGCGTTACGCGCTGCCGTTCGTTTTCTGCGCGACGTTCTTCTTCGTCGCCGGGGGGGTCTTCGCCTACGCGGTCGCCTTTCCCTTCGCCATCGAGTTCCTGCTCAACGTCGGCGCGGCCTTCGAGCCGATGATCACCGCCGACCGCTACTTCCGTTTCCTGCTCTACGTGATCCTGGGCCTGGGAGTGATGTTCGAACTCCCCGTCCTGATCGCGCTCCTCGCCCGGCTCGGGGTCGTCACCCCCGGCTTCCTGATGCGCAACTTCCGCTGGGCGGTGCTTCTCATCTTCGTGGCCGCCGCCTTGATCACGCCGACCCCCGACGTCGTCAACCTGTGCCTCTTCGCCCTGCCGACGATCGCGCTGTACCTGTTGGGCGTCGGAGCGGCGGTCCTCGTGGCGCCGCGGGGCTGAGCCGCCTAGCTCGCTTCCGACGGCGGCTGCCGGCGCCAGCGGCGGTGCATCCAGACCCACTGCTCCGGGCGGCGGCGGATGTGCTCCTCGATCGACCGCGTCATCAGAGCCGTGGCCGCGACCGGGTCGGGCGGCAGGTCGAGGGCGGGAAGGAAGCGGCACAGATGCGTGCCGTCGGCGAGCCGCTCCATGAAGGTCGGCACGGCGGCCATCCGGTGGCGCAAGCCGAGCTGGGCGGCGGCCAAGGGCGTGTAGGCCGGGCGCCCGAAGAACGGCACCCAGGTACCCTCGACCTTGGTGTCCTGGTCGATGAACAGGGCGAGCGCCCCCTCGCCGCGCAGGGCCCGCCGCAGCTGCGCCGCCGAGTCGGCGCCGCCGCGCACGATGGTGACGCCGCCGAGTCGGGTGCGCAGCCGCACGACGGCATCGTGCAGCGCGGGATCGTCGAGCCCGCGGCCGAGGCCGAGGATCGGCAGGCCGCGGGCCGGCACCACGGCCGCCGGCAGCTCCCAATTGCCGCAGTGACTCATGAGCAACAGGATGCGGCGGCCGGCGGCGTGCAGCCCGGCGACCTCCTCCCAGCCTTCGACGGCGACCCGCGGCAGGATGCGTTGCGGCTCCCACCACAGCAGGTGGAGGTTCTCGGCCAGGTTCATGCCGTGGTGGAGCGCCGAGCGCCGGGCGAGCCGGCGGCGCTCCTCGGCGGAGAGCTCGGGAAAGGCGACCGCCAGGTGCTCGAGCATCCGCCGTCGCTCGCGGCCGTTGGTGTGCCAAAGGAGGCGCGCCGCGCCGCGGCCGCAGGCGAGAACGGCGGCGAAGGGCAGCGGCGCCAGCAACGCGCCCAGGCCGGGGATGAGCATGCGGAAGGCGGCGGTCCGCAGACGCCGGCGCAGCGGAGCGGCCATCGCCCGAGCCCTACCGGTCGAAGGTGTAGGCGCGAAAGACCTGATCCCAGACGCCGCGGGCCCGCAGGATCGTCTCGACCATCTCGCGGACGGCGCCGCGGCCGCCGCCGGCCGCCGTCACCTGGTGGGCGATGGTCCGCACCTCCGGCGCGGCGTCGGCGGGCGCGAAAGCGAGGCCACAGCGGCCGAGCACGACGAGGTCCGGCAGATCGTCGCCGATGAAGGCGACCCGGCGGGGCGCGGTGCCCTGCCGCCCGAGGAAGGCCTCGAAGGCGACGCCCTTGTCGTGAATGCCGGTGAGGAGCGCGTCGAGCCCCAGCTCGTCCGCCCGGTGCTCGAGCGCCGCCGGCGAGCGGCCGGAGAGGATGCCCACCTTGAGACCACCTTGCTGCGCCAGCTTCAGGCCCTGACCGTCGCGCACGTCGAAGCGCAGCATGGCGTGGCCGCGGCGGTCGTAGTAGAGCCCGCCGTCCGTCAGCACGCCGTCGACGTCCGCCAACACCCACTCGAGCTCGGCGGCGCGTCGGGCGAGCTCCTGCTCCGAGAGGACGCCCATCTCTAGAACAGCTCCAAGCGCCAGAGGTCGTGCACGTGCACCAGCCCCTCGAGCTGGCCGACCTCGTCGACCACGAAGAGCGAGGTGATGCGCTTCTCCTCGAGCACGCGCAGGGCGGCCGAGGCGAGCTCCTCGGCGCCGATCGTCTTGGGATCGCGAGTCATGCAGTCCGCCGCCCGGTGGTCGAGCGGGTTCGGGTCGGCCTGCAACAGCCGCCGCAGGTCGCCGTCCGTGATGCCCCCGAGCAGGCGACCGTCGGTATCGGTAACGGCAGTGATTCCGAGCCGCTTGCGTGACATCTCGTAGATCGCATCGCGCATCGGGGCCTCCGGCGGTACCCGCGGCAGATCGTCCCCGGCGTGCATGACTTCCCTTACCTTGATCAGTTTTCGACCTAACGTTCCTCCAGGATGCAGGCGCGCGAAGTCCTCACGCGAGAAACCCTTGGCCTCGAGGAGGGCCATGGCCAGGGCGTCGCCGAGCGCTAGGGTGGCGGTCGTCGAGGCGGTGGGCGCGAGCTCCAGCGGACAGGCCTCGCGATCGATCGCCACCTTCAGGTGCACGTCGGCGTGGCGCGCCAGAGGACCGGAGGGGTTGCCCGTCATCACGATCAGCGGCACTCCCATGCGCTTCAAGATCTCGACCAGCCGCACCAGCTCCTCGGTCGTCCCCGAGGTGGAGGCCGCCAACACCACGTCGCCGCCCGCCACCATCCCCAGGTCGCCGTGGATGGCCTCGGCCGGGTGGAGGAAGAAGGCCGGGCTGCCGGTCGAGGAGAGGGTCGCCGCCACCTTCTGCATCACGATGCCGCTCTTGCCCATGCCCGTGCAGATGACGCGGCCGGTGGCGCCACGCAGCAGCTCGACGGCACGGTCGAAGGCCTCGTCGAGCTGCGGGAGCAGGCCGGCCACCGCCGCCGCCTCGATCTCGAGCACCTGGCGAGCGGTATCGCGCGCTCGGCTCACGACATCCCCTCGGCGACGGCGCCGCGCACCGCGAGCGCGGTGGCGAGGAGGCGCCCGGCCCGCTCCGGGTCGAGCTGGGTGGCGGCGTCGGAGCGGGCATGAGGCGGGTCGGGATGGACTTCGAGGTAGAGACCGTCGGCGCCGGCAGCGACCGCCGCCAGCGCCAGGGGCTCCGCGAACTCACGCCGGCCGCCCGTCTCCTCACCGCTGCCCGGGAGCTGTAGGGAGTGGGTGACGTCGAAGAGCACCGGGATGCCGTCGCGGTGGAGGAGGGCGAAGCTGCGCATGTCGACGACCAGGTCGTGATAGCCGAAGGAGACGCCGCGCTCGGTCACCGACACGTTCTCACCACCCGCGCGGCGCGCCTTCTCGACAGCTCGGCGCATGTCGTCGGGCGCCATGAACTGACCCTTCTTGATGTTGACGGCGCGGCCGGTGGCGGCGGCCGCCGTGATGAGGTCGGTCTGGCGGCAGAGGAACGCCGGGATCTGGAGCACGTCGACGACGGCGGCCGCCGCCGCGCACTGCCCGGGCTCGTGCACGTCGGTCAGGAGAGGCAGGCCGGTGGCCGCGCGCACGGCGGAGAGCACGCGCAGGCCCTCCGTTAGGCCGGGCCCGCGGTAGCTCGCGAGCGAGCTGCGGTTGGCCTTGTCGAACGAGGCCTTGAAGACGAGGGGCACCCCCAGCCGCGCGGCGAGCTCGGCGAGTCGCTGGGCCGCCGTCAGCATCACCTCCTCACTCTCGATCGCGCAGGGGCCGGCGACCACCACCAGCGGGCCGCTCCCCAGGACGACGCCGGGGGCGAGCCGGGCGGGGACGAGGGTCACATCACCTCGCCGCTCGCCAGGACCGCGGCGCGCTCGCGCACCCGCTCGGGATCCTCGCGTCGGCGGCGCTCTTCGAGCGCCGCCGCGATGTAGGAGGCGAACAACGGGTGAGGCTCGGTGAGCTTCGACTTGTACTCGGGGTGGAATTGGCAGCCCAGGAACCAGGGGTGGTCGGGCAGTTCGACCATCTCCACGAACTTGCCGTCGGGGCTCATGCCGGCGACGACGAGCCCGTGCTGCTGCAAGATCGGGAGGTACTTCTGGTTGACCTCGTAGCGGTGGCGGTGGCGCTCGCTGATCGCCTCGCGGCCGTAGGTGCGGCGAGCGAGGGTACCCTCCGTGAGCTCGCACGGGTAGGCGCCCAGCCGCATGGTGCCGCCCATTTCTTCCACCCCGAGGAGATCCCGCAGCATGTAGATCGCGGCGTGCGTCGTCTCCGGGTCGAACTCGGTCGAGGTCGCGGCCGGGATGCCGCAGACGTTGCGCAGGTACTCGATGACCAGACACTGCATCCCCAGGCAGATGCCGAAGAACGGCACCCGGTGCTCGCGGGCATAGCGGATGGCGCGGATCTTGCCCTCCGTGCCCCGCTTGCCGAAGCCGATCGGCACCAACAGGCCGTCGACCTCGAAGACCTCCCGCGGCCAGCGGCCGCTCTCGATCTCCTCGGCACTGATGTATGCGAGCTCGACGCGCGCGTCGTTGGCCACCCCGCCGTGCATCAGGGCCTCGTTCAAGCTCTTGTAGGCGTCGGGCAGCTCGACGTACTTGCCGACGATGCCGATGCGCACGTGGTGCGCCGGATTCTTGATCTTCGCCACCAAGCGCTCGAGGTGGGCGAGGTCGCGCGGGTTGCGCGGCAGGTTCAACATCTCGAGCAGGATCTCGTCGAGTCCCTCGCGGCAGAAGAGCAGCGGCACCTCGTAGATCGTCGAGACGTCCTGCGCCCCGATGACTTGTTCGGGGGAGAGGTTGCAGAAGAGCGCGATCTTCCGCTTCACGTCCTCGGGTAGCGGCCGGTCGCAGCGACAGAGCAGGGCGTCGGCCGTGATGCCGATGGCCCGCAGCTCGCGCACCGAGTGCTGGGTGGGCTTGGTCTTGAGCTCGTCCGCCGCCGCGATGTAGGGCACCAGGGTCAGGTGAACGTTGACGGCGTTGGTGCGGCCGAGCTCGAGCCGCAACTGGCGGATGGCCTCGAGGAAGGGGAGCGACTCGATGTCGCCGACCGTGCCGCCGATCTCGATGATCACCACGTCGACGCCGACCGCGAGGCGTCGCATGGCGTCCTTGATCTCGTCGGTGATGTGGGGCACCACCTGCACGGTCTTGCCTAGGTAATCGCCGCGCCGTTCCTGGTTGATCACCGCCTCGTAGATCTTGCCGGTCGTGTAGTTGTGGTGCCGGCTGGTCGTCGCGTGGGTGAAGCGCTCGTAGTGCCCGAGATCGAGGTCGGCCTCCGCGCCGTCCTCGGTGACGAAGACCTCGCCGTGTTGGTAGGGCGACATGGTGCCGGGGTCGACGTTGACGTAGGGGTCGAACTTCATCAGCGTCACCTCGAAACCACGGGCCTCGAGGATGGCGCCGATCGAGGCGGAGGCCACCCCCTTGCCGAGCGACGAGACCACACCGCCGGTCACGAAGATGTACTTGGTCGCCATGCTCCTGCCTCCTCCCAGGTGGAAACCAGCAACCGCTCGACTTCGGCGAGATCGCTCATTGTATCGACGCCCGGCCAGGCCCGCGGCACGATCAACACGCGGATCGGGACCCCGTTCTCTAGCGCGCGCAACTGCTCCAGGGACTCGGCGACCTCGAGGGGCGCGGGCCCGAGCTCGGCGAGCTCGAGCAGCGTCGAGCGCTGGTAGCCGTAGATGCCCAGGTGACGCAGCAGCGGTGGCGCAGCGGGACCACGCGCGTAGGGGATGGCGGCGCGGCTGAAGTAGAGGGCGCAGCCGGTGCGGTTCACTACCACCTTGACCACGTGCGGGTCGTCGCGCAGGTCAGGGCCGGCGGGCGCCGCCAGCGTCACGATCGGATCTTCCGGGTGCGCTCGCAGATGGGCGGCCAGCCTCGTCACCGCCGCCGGCTCGATCAGCGGCTCGTCGCCCTGGATGTTGACGATCGCCCGCTCCGGCCAATGGCGGGCCGCCCAGGCGATGCGATCTGTCCCACTCGTGCAGTCGGCGGGCGTCATCTCGACGATGCCGCCGAACCCGGCGACAGCTTCGGCGATGCGCTCGTCGTCGGTCAGCACGACCAGCCGGTCGAGACCCTCGGCGGCCGCCGCCCGCCGCCAGACGTGCTCGATCATCGGCCGGCCGCCGATCGGCAGCAGAGCCTTGCCAGGCAGCCGTGTCGAGGCCCAGCGAGCCGGGATCGCGCCGACGACGGTGACGTCGTCGAGGGAAGCTGGAATCTCGGCGGGGGGCACGGCCTAATCTACCTTCCGCACGTCGAGTCCGTCAAACCCGGCCCGGGCTGGTAGATTCCAACGCTCGTGGGACGCCCACGGCTTGCTCTCCTTGCCCCCGTGGTGGGTGCAGCGGCGCTCCTCGCCTTGGCGGCCGGGCAGCGGTTGCTCGACGCTCGCCGAGTCCGCGCGGCCCCCACCGCGGGTGCGAGCTGGATCTGGGCTGCGGATTCGGCCATCGACGACGGCCCCGAGGTTTTCTACGCCGCACGCGAGTGGCAGCTCGCCTTCGAGCCGACCGCCGCCGGAATCGAGATCCTGGCCGACGAGGAGTATTGGCTGTCGGTCAACGGCGCCAGCGTCGGCGCCGGACGCTGGGCGCCCGGGGCGCCGCTCGACCGCTACGACCTTGGCGGGCTCCTGCGGCGCGGCAGCAACCGGCTGGTCGTCGAGTTGCGCAGCGCCCGCGGGGCCGGCGGGCTGATCGCTCTTCTCACCGCCAGCGGCGAGGGCGCGACCGAGGTCGTCGGCACCGACGGGAGCTGGCGCATCGTCCGCCAGCACCAGCGATCGCTCTTCGCTCCGGACGAGGCGGCGCCGGCCGGCCGGCCGCCGCGGGTCTGGGGTCCGGCGCCGCTCGGCCGCTGGGGCATGCCCGGGGCGGGCCGGCTCGATCCGCGGCTCGATGAGCTGCGCCGCGGCCGCCGGCCGTGGCGGCCGCAGCAGGCGCGCCTGGGACCCGACGGACCCTGGCAGCCGGCCCCCGGGGGGCGGTCGACCCGAGCCCTCGGGCCCTGGGTGGTCTTCGACTGGGGGACCGAGGTCGTGGGCTACCTCTCGGTCGGCTTCCTCGCCGGCGAGGAGGCGGCGCACGGTCTGCTGTGGACGGCCTCCGAGGAGAGTGCGAGCCCGCTCGGTGTCGATCCGCAGCTCGACCCCTACGACGCTGTCATCCTCGGCGCTCCCGGGCGCACCTGGTGGACGGACGTGCGCCCGCGCCGTCTGCGCTACGTCTACGTGCTGGGGCTCGACCAGGTGACGGTGGCCGAGGTCTATCCTGTCCGCCTCGATCGCGCGGCGCCCCTGCTGGAGGCGCCCCCGCGGCCGGCCGGGTTGTGGGGTCTCCCGCCCCCGCGGCTAGTGACCGCGGTTGAGCACGAAATCTGGGGCGAGCTCCAAGGCCTCCCTGGCGTCGGAGGGCGGCAGGTCCCCTAGTTCCTCGCGGGCTCGATCCGCATAGCCTCGCGCCATCTCCCGTACCTCCTGCAGGGTGCCTTCGGCGCGCACCAGATCGAGGATCTCCTGCGCCGCCACGCGAGTGAAGGCGCGATCTTCCAGCACGGTGGCGATCAGGCGCTGGCGCTCCATGCCGCCCCGCTCCAGGGCCAGGATCAAGGGCAGGGTGAGCTTGCCTTCCTTCAAGTCGGAGAGCACGGGCTTGCCCATCTCACTCTCACGGGCGGTGAAATCGAGCAGGTCGTCGACGAGCTGGAAACAGGTGCCGAGGGTGCGGCCGTAGCGCTGCAGGGCGGCGTCGACCGCGGGCCGAGCCGGCGCCATCAAGGCCGGCACGGAGCTCGCCGCGGCGAACAGGTCGGCCGTCTTGCGGTCGATGATGTCGAAGTACTCGCTGGCGGTGAGCCGAATCGAGCTCTGACGCTCGAGCGACAACAACTCGCCCTCGGTCATCCGCAAGGTCGCCCCACACAGTCGACGCACGATCTCGAGGTTGCCGTGGGAGAGGGCCATCTGCATCGCCGTCGTGTACAGCCAGTCGCCGAGCAGCACCGTCTGGCTGTTGCCCCACACCTGGTTGACGGCCGGCTGACCGCGCCGCAGCGTGGCGTTGTCGATGATGTCGTCGTGCACCAGGGTGGCGTTGTGGATCAGCTCGACGACGGCGGCGTAGGTGACCTCCTCGTCGCTGTCGCGCTCGAGCAGTTGTGCCGTCAAGAGCACCAGGGCGGGCCGCATGCGCTTGCCGCCGCCGGTGAAGATGTAGTCGCCGGCTTCGTTGATGAACGGCACGTCCGAGGCCAGGCAACGGTGGAAGACCTCCTCCGTCGCCGCCAGCTTGTCGGCGATCAGCGCGAGGTGACGCGAGGGTTCGGCGAGGCCCGTCGCCCGAACGGGGACCGTCATGCCGGGCGCGTCCATGGCGGCGTCAGAACGGCTCCACGGCGTCGAAGGGGACCACCTGGTCCAGGCGGCCGTCCTGGAACCGATACGCCTTGCCGAGCCGGAAGTACCACCAGGTCACCTCCTGGTAGTCCGGCCGGTCGAAGGTCTCGACCCGTTCCGGCGGGCCGAGCTGCTCGTAGACGCGGCGCTCGTCGTCGGTGTCCAGGGCGTCGGCGAAGCGGTCGAGCGCGGCGACGGCAGCGCCGTCCGCAACCGCCAGGGTGGTGACCACCGGGCTCCCCTCGCCGATGCGGCGGTCGAGGTCGACGCGCACCAGCTCGCGGAAGCTCTGGCCGCCGGGGCTCGGCACCCTCACGCCGGCGGCCAGCGCGAAGCGGTTGTAGTAGTCGTGCCAGGTCCAGTCGATGACAAAGTGGCCGGCGCCGTCCGTCTCGGTCTCGCGCGAGACGTTGTCGACCGTGGCACGGCCCCGGTCCTGGAAGTTGATGGCGCTGAACCTCCACTCGACCCGCGACGCCTCGAGCCGGACCGTCGTCTCCGGCACCGGGCGCCCCTCGGCGTCGATCACCGTGCCGGTGATCTGGATCCGCTCGCCCTCGGCGTAGGGGGCGCGAGCGTCGGCGGGCGCCCCGGTCACGAGGGCCGCCACGGCGAGCAGCCGCAGCGGTGAGGGAGAGGGCCAACGCATCCAGGGGTGGTCCGCGGAAGTCGCCATTATATGGCGCGGCTCACGGCGCCAACCATTCGAGGGCGGCCGGCGGCAGGAAGACGTCGGCGCCCTCGAGCGGCCGGAACTCCGCGAAGCTGAAGCGAGTCGCGTTGCCCTCGGCATCCCGGTAGGCGAGACCCAACGGCGACAGGTCCGACCGGCGCAGCTTCAGGCTCACCTCGGCGAGCCGGTGGTCGCCCAGGGAGGGCACGAGCCGGATCTCGACGTCGCTTTCGCCGGCCTCGAGGAGCGTCGCCTCGTAGTGGCGGGAGAGCTCGCCGACGTCGAGCCGCAGCAGAGCGAGGTGCTCGGCGTCTTCGGCGGCGAGCGGGAAGCGCCGGCCGGTCGTCTCACCCTCGTTCCAGGTGAAGACGGTCTCGCCCTGGACCAGGAAGGTGCGCGGGAACGGGTCGCGGTAGTCCCAGCGCGCCAGGTCGGGGAGCGCCAGGGCGACCGTTCCCGACTCGCTCTCGCCGCCGGTGAACCCCGCCGGCACGAAGGTCTGCGTGAAGTCGGCCACCCGCGGCGCCGCGGCCAGTCGATCGCGGGCCCCCGCCAGGAGCTCCCAGGGCCCGGCCGCGCGGACGGCACCGGACGCCGACAGCGCGAGGGCGGTGGCGAGGGCGAGCGG
>CAYXXN010000077.1:0-12937 GCA_964469055.1 uncultured Thermoanaerobaculia bacterium | reverse complement strand
GTCAGCTCATGACGGCAGCGACGCTGTGGGAGTTCCGGCTCCAGGACTGCAGCCTCGCCGCCGGCACCTGCGACCGTTTCGGCCAGGGTTCGCGCTCTTTCCAGGACGGCGACGAGCGCAGCGAGTGGTACACGCCCACCGTGATCCCCACGATCGAGGCGGCCGGCAACACGGTGACGTACCGGTTCGAGGTGGTCAACGCCAACATCTCGATCATGGGCCAGCCGCGCTTCGAGGACGTGGTGTGGACACTCGTCGCCGAGCTGCCGTTCCCTCCCCCGGACTCGCCGTCGGCGGCCGACCTGGCGCAGGCGCTCTCCCTCGCCGTCACGATCCACCACGACATCGACAACACCATCTTCGAGATCCAGTGGAACGGCACGGCGACCGAGACGGATCTCGGCTCGTGCACGGTGGTCCCGGCCCAACTGACGATCAACGACGTCGCCGCGGTCGAAGGCGACAGCGGCACCGCCAACTTCGTCTTTACCGTCAGCCGCGACCACAACCAGGCGGCGGTCTCGGTGACCGCCGCGACGATGGACGGCACGGCCCAGGCCGGCAGCGACTACACGGCGACGGGACCCACCGTGCTCTCGTTCCCGGCGGGAGGCGTTTTGACTCGCACCTTCACGGTGCCGGTCGCGCGGGACACCTTAGTCGAGCTCGATGAGGGCTTCACGGTCGAGCTCTCGAGCCCGGTCAACGCCGTGATCGCCGATGGCTCCGGCCTGGGCACGATCGCCAACGACGACGCGGCGACCCTGGCGATCGCCGACGCCGCGGGCGGCGAGGGCTCGGGCGGAGGGACGACCCCCTTCGACTTCGTCGTCACCCTGGAGGCGGCGGTCGATACGGGGGTGGCGGTCGACTTCGCCACGGTCGACGGCACGGCCGAGGACGAGAACGGGGACGGCGACTACACGGCGGCGCAGGGAACGCTTTCCTTCGCCGGCACGGCCGGAGAAACCGAGACCGCCAGCGTGCAAGTGACGGCGGATCCGCGGCCGGAGCAGGACGAGGGCTTCTTCGTCGATCTCTTCGGCGTCGCCGCCGGTGGCCGCGACGTGACGCTCGCCGACGATCGCGGAGCGGGCACGATCGCCGATGACGACGACGCCTGCCCCGGCTTCGCCATCTACCAGCAGCCGTTCGACTCGCCGGCCGTGCCGCGCGGCCATCCGGCGACCGCCGGCGCGGGGGCGACCTTCGAGGACGTGGTGGACGCGGGCGGCAAGGTGACGACGCTGCCGCCGGGGCCGGTCTCGGGGCTGCGGCTCTGGGGGCTAGGGGTCGACGGGCTGGGCGCCCCCTGCCCGCTCGACCCGGCGGTGCGCTTCGACCTCGTCTTCGCGGCCGACGCCGCCGGCGTCCCCGGGGCCGTGCTGGCGACGCGCGCCGGCGTGGTGGCGACGATCGTGCCGCTCTCGCCCGAGGTGGCGCGGCTCAATCTCGTCTTCCCGACGCTCGACGGCGCCGGCGTCGCATGGATCTCCGTGCAGCGCCCGGAAGCCGGCGACTGCGCCTTTCAGTGGCTGGCCGAGGAGACGGCGGGGAGCTACGACGACGCCGTCTTCACCCCGCCGGCCCTGGCGCCGGACGACGCCTACTTCTGCGTCGGCGATCCGCTCCTCTTCGGCGACGGCTTCGAATCCGGCGACACCGGCGCCTGGAGTGTCACCGTGCCCTGACGAGCGGGAACCGTGGCCCTCCCGCGGCCTAGTCCGCCGCCGTGCTCAGTACCGTCTCCACGAACTCGAGGCTGAACTGCCCCCCTGTCTGGATCGTCCCCTGGAGAGCCAGCCGGCCGACCTGGGGCGCCCGTAGCACGAGCGTGCCGGTGCCGCGAGCGACCTGTTGTGTGAAGCCGTCGACTTGCAACGCGATCTGCGAGGTGAGCGGAGGCCGCCAGGTCCCGCCGACGGTCATGGCAGGGGTGCCGGGGAAGTCGAGATGGAAGCGACCGTCGAAGCCGAGGCTCACCTGGACGCTGGTGATCGCGAACTCGACCCCGCACAGGCGCAGCGTCCCGGTACCCCGTTCGAGGCGCAGGATCCTCTGCCCGCCTGTATGGGTCGCCGCGAAGATCAGCCCGAACTTCTGGCGGTCCTCGGTGACTCCTTCGATCTCGATCTGGGTGACCTGGCCAGCGCGGCGCCGGATGAGCCCCGTTCCGTCGAGAAGAGATTCGAGCCCGCGCACCGCCTGGAAGGCGAAATCGTCACCCTCCGCCTTCCAGGTGCCAGCGATACGGAACGACTGGTTACCTTCGAAGTGCAGCACCGCGCGCCCGCTTTGGTACAGGCGCACGTTGGCTTGCCGCAGAGTCGCCTCCTCGCGGCCGCGGCGCAGCAGGCCGCTGCCCTGGAGATCCTGGCTCAAGACGGTGGGCTCCTGTTCCTCCTCGCCCCCCCTCACGTGCACCGCGATCAGCCCCTTGCGGCAGCGGCCGGAGACCTCCTCGAGGTGGCCCGGCCCTTTCACGTCGAGTAGCTCGTAGGCGACCGCCCCTTCGCCGGCATGGCGCCCACGAATGGCGATGCGGCCGTGCTGCACGTCATCGGCTCCCTGCTCCTCGAGCGCGAAGGCCGTGCTGTCGGGAGCTTCATAGCCGAAAGCACCGGGAGTTCCGAGGCGGGCCTCGGTCAAGTAGGGGGTCGTGCTGCGGCTGCGCACCTGGACGTAGAGATGAGCTGCGGTGCCGGCCGGCAGCTCGACGGGCTCGCCGACGTCGAACCAGCGCGGGTTGTCATCGACGTGCAATCGGTACTGGATCTCGCTGCAAATTTGGGCCCGGGCGGTATTGGCGATCTGGGCGCCGGTCGGCACCGCCAGCAGTGCGGTGAGGAATGTCAGCACGGTCGAACGCATGGTGCACCTCCTAGGGTTCGAATGTTTGCAGGTCGCGTGCCATCCGCGGGCGGCGGCCGATCATGCGGCTGCCCCGGACAGGGAGGCAGAGGCCACCCTACGCTGCGAGGAGCGAGAAGACCTCTTCGACCTGCTGCCAACCCACGCGCATCAGGAAGGTGTTGTTGCGCCCGTACGACTTCGAGCCGAGCAGGAAGAATCGGGGCTCGGGGTTCACCAGGGTCTCGGCGCCGTGGCTGGTCTGCGTCAGGCAGTCGCCGGCGCCGGCGCCCAGGAGCGCCGCCGAGAGCTTCATCGGAGCCGCCGTGGCGTAGCACTCGTGGACCTGGAGCTGCCGGTAGAGGCCGGCGTCGCCGACGTAACCGGTGAGCGAGAGGACACGATTGACGCTCTCGACGCGCCGGCCGCCGTCGGCAGCGCGCAGCGAGACCTCGAGCTGCTCGCCGGCGCTGGCGAGGGCCTCGACGACCACGCCCTGGATCGCGTTCACCACACCGTTGTGCGCCGCAAGGTCGCGCGCCGTCGCGGTGAGCCGGGCGCGCTCGGGCAAGGGGTCGGCCGGATCGACGTGCCAGTGCGGCTGGGTGGCGCGGAGCGCCCACCGCACGCGGGTCCCGGGATGGTCCTGGGCGAGCTCGGCCAGGGCCACGACGGCGGTTTGCGCGGAGTGCCCGGCGCCCACCACCAGCACGGTCTTGCCGGCCCAGGTGCCGGGATCGGCGGCGAGGTCGGGGAGCTGTCGCACGATGCGGTCGGCGAGCGCCGCCTCGCCCGGGGCCGGGATGCCGCCGTCGCCGAGGGCGTTGGGCTGGCCGTAGGTGCCGGTGGCGTCGATCACCACGTCCGCTCCCTCGACCCACTCGCGCCCGTCGCCGTCGGCGAGGAGCAGCCGGAAGCGGCGGGCGGCCCGCGCCGCCGAGGCGATCTCCTCGTGCTTGAGCAGGCCCTCGCGGCCGACGCCGACGACGCGGATGCCCAACCGCAAGCGCGGCGCCACTTGCGGCAGCGCCGCCACCGGCGCGAGCAGCCCCGCCGCCAGCTGGGCACCCGTCGGGCACTCCTCGCCGTCGGGGGCCGCCTGGCCGGCCGCCGCCAGGTGGCGACGCATGCGCGGCGAGACGTTCAGGCTCCAGGGCGTGAACAGCCGCACGTGACCCCAGGCGCGCACGTGGCCGGCCACCCCGGGCGAGGCTTCGTAGAGGGTGAAGGGGAAGTCGGCGTCGAGCGCGGCCAGGGCGGCCTCGAGGCCGGCTGGACCGGCGCCGAGGATCGCGATGTGAGGCCGAGGTGCTGCGCTCATCGGGTGTCGTCTCCTCGCCCTAGAAGCGTGAGGCGGCCCGCTCGCGGGCCGGCAGGATCTCGAGACAGGTCGTCCACCAGCCGGAGAGCACGGTCTCGACGAACTCGGGGGGCAGCTCCTCGCGGCGCATCTCGGCGGCGAGTGAGGCGTGATCGTAGGCGAGCGGCAGGAGGTCGATGGCGAGCTCGCCGCCGCGCTCCTCGAGCAGCGCGTACCAGACGTGCGTGGCCCCGTCGTTGGCCGGACGGCCGATGGCTCCGACGTTGGCGACGTCACGTCCCGAGGGGAGTCGCCGCCGCCAGTGGAGCCCGGTGTGCGTGCAGAGAAACCCGTCGCACCGCTCCTGGTCGAGGAGCACTTCGAGGAAGGCGTCCGGCGTCGTCGAGTCGAAGAGGAACTCGTTGATGCGCCGCGGCGAGCCGTGGACGAGAAGGAGCTCGCGCTCTCCGACCAGGATCCGGCGCCGCCGCGGCTGCTCGCCCATCCAGCTCTTGAACCCGGGCGACGAGCCCGCCGCCGTATAGCGGTAGGAGAGCGCCGCGAAGTGATTGTCGCGCGGGTCGGTGTAGCCGCAGTTGCAGTCCTCGCGGCCGGCGGCGAGCGACTCCTCGTAGTTGCCCTGGATCGCCCGCACGCCCCCCTCCACCAAGAGCGGCCGGACCTTCTCCGGGTTGGGTCCGAAGCCGCCGAGGTCGCCCAGGCAGTAGAGCGCCTCGGCGCCGCGGCGCCGGGCGTCCTCGAGCAGCGCCGCCAGCCCGTAGTGATTGCTGTAGACGCCGCCGCAGACGGCGACCTTCCCGAACGGGCCCTCGACCGGCACGCCGTCGGCCGACTGATCGAGGAAGCGGCGCCGCTCGAGGTCGCGCTCGCCCTCCGAGAGCCGCCGGCCCTCGGCCGCCGCGGCATCGCGGAAGCGGCCGAGCGGCACCAGGCGTTCCGCCCAGGTGGCGAGGCCGCGATGCGCCGCGAGCTTCTCCTCGGCGGCGTGGCGCTTGGCGTCCTCGTCCTGCGGCGGGCGCTGCGACATGGGTGCGAAACTACTACGTAGGCCGGGGCGAGTCCGGCCGGGTCCGTCGTCCTCGAGGCGTCAACCCTGCGGCGGCGGCAGGTCCCGCGCCGGGCAGACGGAGGCGAAGAGGGCGCCCTTGTGGGAGCCGTCGCAGAAGGGCTTGTTCTGGGAGTGGCCACAGCGGCACAGTGAGATCGCCGGCCGGCCGCCCAGGCCGAAGCGATTGCCGTTCGGGTCGTAGATCTCCAGGTCCTCGCCCTCGATCCGCAGGGGACCGTTGTCGCGCACGGTGATCTTCATCTGCCGAGTTTACCGTCGGCCGCGGGGCGCGGTCAGGGCAGCAGCTCGCTCACCGGCAGCCTGACTGGGCCTTCCCCGAGCGCTACCTCCTCCTCGGGTTCGAGCACGCCGCGCTCCCGATAGCGATCGCCTTCAGGCGCGGTGAACACCTCGAGCCGGCGCGCGGTCACGTCGACGATCCAGAGCTGCGGCACCCCGGCGCGAGCGTAGATGGGGATCTTGCGGCGGGCTTCGGGGAGCGCGGTCACGGCGATCTCGACGGCCAGCAGGGCCTCCGAGCCCGCTGGATGGCGAGCGAGATAGTCGTCGCTCGAGCCGCGCACCAGACAGAGGTCGGGTTCGGGGAGGCTATGAAGTCCGGCCGCCAGCGGAGACTGCCCTCGCACGTGAGCATCGGGGCCGGCTGCCGCCACGAGCCGCTCCATGAGGCGCGCCAGGAGGGCGGCATGGGTCGGGCCCTGGGGGCTCACGACCACCAGCTCCCCGTCCAGGAGCTCCAGCGGCTCGTCCTCGGCGAGCACCCCCGCCTCGACCATGCGCAGCACCTCCTCGCCGGTGAACCGGCGCCGCACGCCTAGCCTCGCTCCAGCCAACCCGCCAACTCCCCCACCCGTCCGAAGATCGCTGCCGGCGCCGCGGGCTCGAGTTGTTCGCGGCTCTGCGAGCCGGAGAGGACAGCGACGGCGGTGACGCCGGCGTTGGCGGCCATCTCCAGGTCGTGGCAGGTGTCGCCGATCATGAGGGTGCGCCCGCGCGCCACTCCCAGCTCCTCGAGCAGGCTGTCGAGCATGTGCGGGTGCGGCTTTGCGGGGCAGTCGTCGGTCGTGCGGCTGGCGTGGAAGTGGCGGCCGAGGCCGGTGCGCTCGAAGTCGTGGACGAGGCCGCGGCGGCTCTTGGCGGTAGCGACGGCCAGGAGATAGCCCGCCGCGCCGAGTTCTCCCAAGAGCCCGTCGACGCCGGTGAAGGGCTTCATCTGGTGGCCGTAGGTCGACCACCAGTGGCGGCGGTAAGCCTCGAGGACCTCGGCGAAGGTGGCGTCGTCACAGCCGGGGCGGTAGCGCTCGACGGTCTCGCGCAGTCCGAGGCCGATGGCGCTGCGGATCGTCGTCTCGGGGATGCCGTCCAAGCCCAACTCGTGGAGGGTGGCGAGCGTGCAGCCGATGATGGCGCCGATCGAGTCGACCAGGGTGCCGTCCCAGTCGAAGACCAGCAGGTCGTAACGCCTCACGAGGTGGCCTCGAGCGGCGAGTAGACGACCCCGCCCACGATCGAGGCACCCGGCGGCACCGGCAGGTCGCTCCTCGCCGCGGTGGCGAGGCGCGCCGTCAGCGAGGCGCCGTCCGGGAGCTCGACGCCCGGCCCGAGGATCGAGTAGGCGAGCTTGCTCTTGGCGCCGACCCGGGCGCCGGCGAGGAGCAGCGAGCGATCGAGTCTGGCACCGGTGCCAACCCGCGCTCCGCTCTCCAGGGCCGAGCGGGTGAGGCGCGCGTCACGCGCTACCTGGGCGCCGGCGGCGACGAAGCCGCGCCGGGAGAGCGGGTGGCCGCGCACCGCCGCGAGCACCGCCGCGAGATAGCGGGCCGGGGTCCCCAGGTCGAACCAAGGCCGGCCGGTCTCGACGGCTTGCAGTCGCTCGCCGGCCGCCAGGAGCGGCTCGTAGAGATCGACGATCGAATCCGCGCTCTCGCCGGCCAGCGGCTTGGTGGCGCGCGAGAGCAGCGACGGAGCGAAGACGTGCGCGCCGGCGAAGACGCGGCGCTTCTCACCGGCGGCGGGCGCCCGGCCGCCGCGCAGCGCCAGGATTCGCCCGCCCCGGCCCACCAGCACGCCGCCCTCGAAGGCCGCCGGGTCGGCGCGGCGCGCGAGCAAGAGCGTCGCCGCGGCGCCGCTCCTCAGATGCCGTCGCACCAGACGGCGCAGCGGCCAGCGACACAGCGAATCGCCGTTGACCAAGAGGATGAGGTCAGCCGCCTCGACGAACGACCGCAGCGGACCCAGCGCTCCGAGCGTCCCCAAGAGCTCGCGCTCCTCGGAGGTCGCGATCGGCATTCCCTCCCAGGCCTCGCCCAGGCGCCGTCGGATGCTCTCGCCCAGGTGATGGAGATTGACCGCCACCGCCTCGCAGCCCACGGCCTTCAAGCGCGCCAGCGTGTGCTCGACCACCGGTCGCCCAGCCACCGGCAGCAGGGGTTTGGGCAGGAAATGAGTGAGAGGGCGCAGCCGCCGACCCTCGCCGGCGCAGAGCACGACGGCGCGCAGCCGCGGCTTCATCGGCGCGCCAGGGCGGGGCGGACGGCCGTCATGCGAAGACCATGTCCGCCGGCGCTTGCGGGTGCGCGCGCCGGTGATCGTCCCACAGCGCCAGGTAGTCGCGCCGCTCGGCCGTCGCCGGGTCGAAGCCGCAGCGCCGGGCCGCCGCCTCGGCCCCGTCGCCCTCGAACTCGGCGTAGCCGCCGAGCGGCGTCTCGTCGAGGGCGACCGCGACCCCGCCCAAATCCCATTCCTCGCGCCGCTTCTGGTAGCGGCGCACGGCCGTGAAGCCGAGCGCCAGAAGGATCGCCGCCGCCGCCTCGGGGTTGCCGCCGACCAAGGCCTCGTGCTCGGGGCGGAGCTTCACCCCACCCTCGAAATGCGCCGGACCCTTGAAAGTGAGCCGCACGCCATGTGCGTCGCGACGCAGCCGCAGCAGCGCCCCGTGGGCGGCGAGCTCGCCGTTCTTGTCGAAGATCACGTTGTCCTCGAGGCCGCGCTTCGTGACCGGCACCGCCGAGAGGGCGCGCAGCCGGGCGACGAGGGCGTCGAGACTCTCGCAGCGGAACTTGAGCTCGCGCTCGATGGGAGGGGCCAGCATGGAACATCGGGCGCGGGCAGCGCTCCGGAGGCGCAGCAGTGTAGCAACTGCGCCCGCCGTCATCGGCCGCCGCGAATGGGTGCCCCGACGCTAGGCGACCTGTTCGAGCTGGATCACCTTCAAGCCCGGCACCTCGGGGATGCGGCGGTCGTTGGTCACGAAAGATGTGCAGCCTGCAGCGATGGCAGTAGCCAGTTGCAGCGCGTCGGGCGTGCCGACTCGACTACGGGCCCGCAGCACGGCGGCGGCACGCAACAGCGGAACGTCGATCGGGTGCAGCGTCAGGCCCGGACCACGCGAGAGGAAAGTCTCGTAACGGCTGGTGAGTTCGGTCTGTCCGCTGCGAAGCGGTACCACCAGCGTCTCGAGAAGCGAGATGGCCGAGGTCACCGCGGCGAGATGCCCATCTCCCAGCGCGCCGAAGAGTGGCGCGAGCACGGGCTCGAACTTCGGGTGCTCTTCGATCCAGTAGATGAAGACTGAGGAGTCCAGAGCCACTGGCCCCCTGCCGATCACCGTCATCAGTCCCAAGAGCGGCGTTCCTCGTCGATGTACTCGGCCGGGTCGATGCCCTCCCAGATCTCCTTGCCGAGACCCCTGAGGTCCATCCAGTTCAGCTTCTCCTGGGGGGGTTCAACGACCTTGGTCAGCAGATGGATCACTTCCTGGGCGAGCGAACGATGCTCACGCTCGGCCTGTTCCTTGAGCTTGGCGTAGACGTCGTCGGGGAAGTTCTTCACGTTGAGAACGGCCACTGTGCCTCCATAACGGAGACATTATGGAGGAACTGCCCTGTAGCGTCAATTCCTAGAGACGCGAGAAGCGCCGCGGGTCTTGCCGCTCAGCCGGCCGCCGGCAACTCACCGGCCCGGTCGAGCAGCCGCACGACGGTCTTGATGCCGGCGTAGAAGTGGCTGATGTTGAACTTCTCGTTCGGGGAGTGGAGGTTGTCGTCGTGGAGGCCGAAGCCCATGAGGAGGACGGGCTTCCCAAGCACCCGGGTGAAGGTGCCGACGATCGGGATCGAGCCGCCCTCGCGCACGGTCACCGGGCGCTTGCCCCAAATGTCCTCCTGGGCCGCCATCGCCGCCTCGGCCAGGGGTCCCGAGACGTCCACCAGGACCGCCGCCGCGCCGTGGAGATGCCGCACTTCGACGGTGACGCCGGCCGGTTTCACCTTCTCGACGTAGGCGCGGAAGAGCTCGCCCACCTTCTTCGGGTCCTGGTCGGGAACCAGGCGCATCGAGACCTTGGCGCCGGCCTTCCCGGGCAGCACGGTCTTCGCTCCCTCGCCCTGGTAGCCGCCCCAGATGCCGTTGACGTCACAGGTCGGCCGCGCCCAGCTGCGCTCGAGCGTCGTGTAGCCCTCCTCGCCGAAGATCTCGGGCACGCCCAGCTCGGCGCGATAAGCCTCGGCGTCGAAGGGCAGCACCGCGAAGGCCTTGCGCTCCCACTCCTCGAGCGGCCGCACGTCGTCGTAGAAGCCATCGATCAAGACCTTGCCGGTCTTGGGGTCGCGCAGCCGCGCGATGATTTGGCAGAGCGCGTTGGCCGGATTGGCGACCGCGCCGCCGAAGGTCCCGGAGTGGAGATCGCGATTGGGACCGGTGACGTCGAGCTGCATGTAGGCGAGGCCTTTCAAACCGTAGAGGAGCGAGGGCTGCCCCGGGGCATACATCGAGCTGTCGGAGACGACGACGCCGTCGCAGGAGAGGCGCTTGCCCGCGTCCGCGACGACGAAGTGATCGATCGACTCACCCCCCGACTCCTCCTCGCCCTCGATGATGAACTTGACGTTGACGGGGAGCTTGCCGCGCTCGGCGAGGATCGCCCCCACCGCCTTGACGGCGCAGTAGCTCTGCCCCTTGTCGTCGGTCGCCCCGCGCGCCACGAGACAGTCGCCCTCGACCGTCGGCTCGAAGGGCGGATGCCGCCAGAGCTCGACCGGATCGACCGGCTGCACGTCGTAGTGGCCGTAGAAGAGGATGGTGGGCTCGCCCGGCGCCCCCAGCCACTCGCCGTAGATCAGGGGATGCCCCTTGGTCTCGATCAGCTCGGCCTCGACCCCCGCCCCCTGCATCTTCCCCAAGAGCCACTCGGCGCAGCGCCGCACGTCGGCCTTGTAGGCCGGATCCGTCGAGATCGAGGGGATGCGGATGAAGTCTTTGAGCTCCTCGAGATACCCCGCCTGTTCCCGCTCCACCCGCCCGAGAACATCCTTGCTGTCGCTCGCCATGCGGCCTCCGCGATCGTTGAGGCGGGGGAGTGTAGCAGCGAGGCTCAGCCGACGACCTGGAATCCCTCCCGCTCGGCGGCGAGCGCCAGGCGCTCGTCGAGGCAGACGAACGAGAGACTGGCCGGCCGGCCCTCCGCCGCCGCCACGGCTGCCGCCAGCTGGAAAGCGTCGCCGGCTGCGAGGGTGTGCACCCGCAGCAACCGGCGCGCCGTTTCGCGCACCGGCTCCGCCGGCTCGATCTCGTTCCAGCGCGCTGCGAAGTGGTCGAGGTCGCGAAGGGCCGCTGTGGCCGCGGCCGGCCTGAGCTCGCCCGAGCGCTCCAGACGGGCGAGGGCCGAGGCGCATTCGACGAGGGATCCCCACCACGTGATCGGTCCCTCGTCCTTTCGCCAAAGCTCCCGCAGGCGATCTGACGCCTCCTCCCGCATCACCAACGGCACGAGCGCCGAGCTGTCCCAGAACCTCAACGGCCCTCCCGACGCTCCGCGAGCAGGGCGGCCAGCGCCGAGGCGCCCGGTGCCGGCTCTGCCAACGGCCCCGGAGGCAGCGCGCCGGCCTGAGGCACTCGCGCCCGCCGGACGAGGCCCGCCCGCTCGAGCCGCTCGAGGCGCCCCTCCGGCTCGCCGGCACCCGCGAGGACCGACTCGAGCCGCGCCACCGGCCGCCCGCGGTCGAGGATCAGGATGGTCTCACCCTGCCGCACCTGGTCTACCAGCGCGCTCAAGTTGTTCTTCGTTTCGGTCAAAGTGGCCTTTTTCACATGGCTATATTAGCTATTCAACTGCCTGCCCGCAACGTCATGCTGGCGGCCGCACGGATAGGTCGCCGAGCAGCGTCGTAGCAGCCGCTCACGCGAGGAGGCCGAGGTCGGCGCCGACGGCCACGAGTCGCCGGTCGAACGTCCATAGCCCGGCTCGGCTGAGGGCGGCGGAAGCGAGCAAGTGGGCGTCGACCCAGCCGATGCCGCGGCCGAAAAGCGCGTGGCGCTCCGTCAAAGAGAGCACCTCCGCGTGCTCGGCGACATCGACCCGCGGCAGGTTGGCGAGGAGCGCCAGGATCTCTGCCCGCGGCGCCAACCGTCCGAGGGCGAGCTCGCCAATGACGAACGGGTGGGTCACGACCTCACCTTCCTCGAGCAGCGCGGCGAGGCGCGGGTGCCCACGCCGCAGGTGCTCGACCCAAACCGAGGAGTCGACGAGGATCACCGCGCAAGGCGGCCCGTGGGGCGGCGGCGCCGAGGCGCCCGCAATGCCTTCTGCGAACCGCCGAGCGCCGCCAGCCGCCGCGCGCTCTCGCGCTCGATCAGAGCTCGTAGCCCGGCGTGCACCGTCGCCGTCTTCTCCTTGAGCTTGCTGAGGCGCTGCGCCTCCTCGAGCAGCGCGTCGTCGATGATCATAGTCGTCCGCATGTGCATTAGCATGTACGAATCGTGTGCATTGGTCAACTCGAGGCTAGGCCGCGCACTGGCTCACTCCGGTGGCCGCAGGGATGGGTCGCCGAGCAGCGTCAGCGTGCGCAGCGACTCGACCGAGCCGCCGGCCGCCAGGTGGCTGCGGTAGGCGGCAAGCAGCGCCTCGCCGAGGCTCTCGGCGCCGAACCGCCTCCAGGCCTCCGCGACGAGCTCGCGCGAGAGCTGCGCCGCGCCGCCGTGCTGCGAGAGCCCAGAGGCGGAGAGCACGCTCACGGCGCCGCCGACGTCGTGCACGATGAGCCGCTCGCCCAGCGAGCGGAACCCGGGGATCTCATGGCGCGCCGCCACACAGGTCGGGGCGAGGACGACGGGCAGCCGCGGGGCGTTCCGGCTCGAAGGGAAGAAAGGAGTTGCTGATTCGTAATCAGCAGGTCGTCGGTTCAATCCCGACCGTCGGCTCCATAAGCCGTTCATAATCAGTAGCTTGCTTTGCGCCTCGACGCCCTAGGCGGTGAGCGGCCAATCTGGGGCACGCATGGGGCACAGCGGAGGGGTTGAAGCCTCGCCTCGAGCTAGGGCCGCGCGCGAACCATCCCCTCGACCTCGGGCCGCACGCGCCCCGCAGCTGTCGTGGCGCCCCAGTCCCGCGGAGGCCCGAGCCACAACGCGGTCTCGCAAGTCCTCGCGCCTCCTGCGCGACCACGCATGCGGCGTGCCAGGCGCCCTTTTTCAGGGGGGCAGGTGCTAGGGGTCGACGGCCTCCTCGCTCAAGGCGTCTTCTCGGCGAAGTGAGCTACCACCTTTGCGTGGATGTCAAGGCCTAGAATCCCGACGCTCCCCATGAGCTTCATTGCTGCCTCTAGAGTGAGCGGATAAAGGGAGCCTATAGGCAGATCCAGCCGCCCAGTCTCTCGTTGGAACCGCCCGTTCACTCTTCCCGCGTTATGAACAAGTATGTT
>CAYXXN010000076.1:0-13068 GCA_964469055.1 uncultured Thermoanaerobaculia bacterium | reverse complement strand
CGTCCGCAACCAGCCGGCGGAGCGCGCGGCGGCGACCCTCGAGTGGGCGCTGGCCCATCGCGACGCCGGAGTCGTGGCGATCGGCGTCGCCGGTGTCGAGGGAGCCGGCGACGAGGTGAGCCGCGGCCCATTGCGCGAGGCCGCCGCCGCCGGCCTGCACCGAGTGGCCCACGCCGGCGAGCAGGAGGGCCCGTGGCGGATCTGGGAGGCCCTCGACGAGCTGGGCGCCGAGCGCATCGGCCACGGCATCCGGGCGGTGGAGGATCCGGAACTGGTGGCGCGGCTGGCCCGCGAGCGCGTGCCGCTCGAGGTGTGCCCGACCTCCAACGTGGCGCTGGGGTTGTCGCCCTCGCTGGCCGCCCACCCTTTCGACCGGCTCTGGCGCTCGGGGGTGGCAGTGTCCGTCAACTCGGATGATCCACCGCTGTTCGGAACGACACTGGGTGGGGAGTACCTGGCGCTCGCCCGGACCTTCGGCTACGGCCCCGCCGAGCTCGCCGAGTTGGCACGCGCCGCGCTCGACCACGCCTTCCTCGAGCCGACGGAGCGGGTCGAAGTCACCGCCGAGTTCGAGCGCCGGTTGGCCGCGGCACGGGGCGCGGTCGTCCACGACCCGCCCGGTTGAGGGACTGGCGGAGCGTGTCCGATGGTTGGGGGGGCGCGGGAGCTGGCGCCGCGTCGCGGCGCTCGAGGTCGACGACGATGCCGGGGTGGTCGGAAAGCTCCGGAGCGCCGGCCGTGGCCGCCAGATCGCCGGGGCGCAGGGTCCAGGCGGCGCCGGCGGCGCGCCAGGCGCTCGGCGAAGCGAGCAGCACGTGGTCGATGCCGCCGGGCAGCAGGTCGGCGAAGCCCCGGCGAGCGAACGGCATCAGCGCGGCGCTGCCGCTGGTGGCATTGAGGTCGCCGGCCACCAGGGTCGTGTCCGCGAGCCGCGCCGCGAGCTCGGCCGCCTGCCGAGACACGGCGGGCTCCCCGCAGTCGGTGAGGTGCACCCCGACGACGTCGAGGCGCGTGCCGCCGCCTGCGTCCAGACGGACGCGGAGCGCGATGCGACGGGTCCAGGGCGGCGCGTGCGGCGCGAGCACCCAGCGCTCGGCGAGGAGGATCGGCAGTCGGCTGAGTACGGCCGAGCCTTCCTCGAAGCCGATGAGCCGCCGGGAGCCGTTGGCGCCAGCGTAGGCGAGGTCCAGGCCGAGCCGGACGGCGAGGCGCTCGGCGAGATCGCCCCGCTGCGTCCGCCAGGCTTCCTGAAGGACGACGACGTCCGGCTCGAGCTCGGCGAGGGCGGCGGCGAGCACGTCCGCTCGGCGCTCGGCGTCCCGCCAGCGGGGATGATCGTGCCACACGTTGAAGTCGACGAGCCGCAGGCGCTCGACTCGGCGCGAGAGTGCCGTCGCGCGCTGCTCGATTGGCACCGGCCCCTCCGGCACGTGGAAGAGGACGAGCGGGAACGCGCTGGCAGCAGCGAGAACGATCGCGCCGGCCGGCCGGCCGCCGGGACCGAAGCGCCCGCCCCAGACCAGCCCGGTGACGCCTCCCAGCCCCGAGGCGGCCAGCAGGCAGCCGAGGACGGTAGGGGAGTGCGCGCCGAGCGAACCTGCGGACCACAGCGCCGCGGCCGGTGCCAGGATCGTGGCGAGCGCTGCCCAGCGGCGTACGGTCACGGCGGGGACGCTGGCTCGGCTCCGCCGCTCGGCTCGCAAGGGCGCTCCGCCCGACGCTACACTGCGCCGCGCTCAGTCCGCTGCCGCCAGCGCCGCCTGGCGCGCCGCCTCGAACTCGTCGCCCGGCTTCCAGGCCGGGAGCTCGTCGGCCTCGGCGATCGCCATGCCGACGAGGAAGGCCAGGCGGGCGTCCTCGATGACGCCGTCGAAGTTCCAGTCGGGAGAGAGCTCGTCGCTCGGCTGGTGGTAGCTCTTCGCCTCGTACTCCTCGACGCGCTCCAGGCCCCAGCCGGCGGGGCGGCCGATGAAATCGGTGCCGCCGTCGAGGTAGACCGCCGGCACGCCGATCTTGGCGAAGTTGAACTGGTCAGAGCGGTAGAAGAAGCCGCGGTCGGGGAGTTGGTCGGGCTTGACCGTTCGACCCTGAAAGGCGGCGACAGCGTCGACGACGGCGTCGAGGCTCGACTTGCCGTAGCCGACGTAGGTGATGTCACGGGTCTTGCCCCAGATGTTGGCGCCGTCGAGGTTGACGTTGGCGGCGATCGTGCCAGCCGGGAAGGTGGGGTGGCGCGAGTAGTACTCGGAGCCCAGGAGGCCCTGCTCCTCCGCGGCGACGAAGAGGAAGAGCACCGAGCGGCGCGGCGCGCGCTCGAGCGCGGCCGTGGCGCGGGCGATCGCCAGGATCTGGGCGCAGCCCGAGGCGTTGTCCACGGCGCCGTTGTAGATCGTGTCGCCCTCGGCGTCCGGCACGCCGATTCCCAGGTGATCGTGGTGGGCGGTGAAGACGACCACCTCGTGCGCCAGCTCGGGGTCCGAGCCGGGCAGCAAGCCCGCGACGTTCGCGGAGGGCGAGCGCGCCAGCGCGTTGGTGAAGGCTAGCGAGGTGGTGATCCCGAGCGGCACGGGCCGGAAGTCGCGGCCCTTGGCCGCTTCGCGCAGGCGGTCGAGGTCGTGGCCGCTGAGCGCCGCCAGCCGGCGGGCGGCATCTTCCGTCACCCAGCTCTGCACTTGCACTCGCGGCTCGTCACCGGCCGGTAGCTCGAACTGGGGCCCGCTCCACGAGGTCTGGACGACCTGGAAGGGATAGCCGGCCGATGGGGTCGTGTGGATGACGATCGCGCCGACGGCGCCCTGGCGCGCGGCGGAGATGTACTTGTAGTCCCAGCGCCCGTACCAGAGCCGGCGGTTGCCCTCGAAGAGCTGCGGGTCCCAGTCCGGGTCGTTGTTCATCATCAGGAGGACCTTGCCCGTGAGGTCCACCCCCTTGTAGTCGTCCCAGCCGTATTCGGGCGCCTGGATGCCGTAGCCGACGAAGACCACCTCGGCGTCGGCGAAGGCGGCCGTCGGGCTCTGCACGCCGCTGCCGGCGATGAAGTCGTCCCAGCGAGCGAGGTCGAGGCTGGCGCCGCTCCCGTGGAAGCTCCAGGTCGCGGGCACCGCGGCGGTGACGCTCACCAGCTCCACGAGCTGCAGCCAGCTCCCGTCCGGCCCACCGGGCCGGTAACCCAGGCCCGCGAGCTGGGTCGCGAGGTAGAGCTGGGTGAGGCGGTCGCCCGTCGACCCCGGCCCGCGCCCCCCGAGCAGGTCGTCGGCCAGGAAGTCGATCGGAGCGCGCAGCGCGGCCTCGTCGATCGCCTCGGCGGCGGTGTGCGCCCCCGGGGGCAGCGGCAGGTCGAGGGTCGGTGCCTGCGCGCGGGTGGCCGCGGCGAGGAGGCAAAATGGGCCGGCGACGAGCCAGGGGACGGCGATTCGGTTGAGAGACATCAGCGCTCCTGATAGGTTGGCGAGGGTCCGCCGACTCTAACAAGAGGAACTCGCAGGGCCGATGGTCCTCCACACCGTCGTCCGGGACTGCCTCTACCTGAACTGGGCGCTGCCGAGAACGGCGCTGCCGCCGGCACCCGAGCCCTTGCGCTACGAGGCCCACAGGCAGGGCGGCGAGGACTGGGTCTTCGTCTCCGCGTTGCTCTTCCGGCAGGAGGGCTTGCGGCCGGGCTGGCTGCCGGGCCTGCGCGTCTCTTATCCGCAATTCAACCTGCGCAGCTACGTCGTTGATGGCGACGGCGTGCCGGGGGTGCTGTTCGCGCGCATGCTGGTGCCGGCCTGGGCGGCGCCCGCCGCCCGCTGGGTGGGCCGGGTGCCTTGCCGCCCCGCTTCCCTGCGCTACCCGCGCCCGTCGCGCGCCCCGGACGCCGAGAGCTGGCCGTGGCGGGTCGCGAGTGGCGAGCGACGCTTCGGCGTCGTCGCCCGGCAGGCCGCGCCGGCGGCCGGCGTCGGGCCCGACCTCGGCGGCTGGCAGCGGACGACGGACTACTTCCGGCGGCGCGAGCGCGGCTACATGGGTAGCGGAGCGGGGCTGCGACGGATCGACACCTCCCACTGCTCGGTGCCGCTCTGGCCGGTCGAGGCCGAGGTTCTCGAGACGAGCTTGCTCGCCGGCTGCTGGCCGAGCGCTGCCGCCTGGCCGCCGCTCCACTCCGCGTGGCTCTGTCCCGAGATCCCGCTCACCTTCGAGCTCGTCCCCAAGACCCGCGCCGCGGTGCCCCGCCAGGTGCCGGCGCCCGGCTAAACGGGTATCCTCTGCCGGCCCATGAACCCGGTCGATCCCAAGGATCGCCGCCCGCAGCGCATCGCCGTCCTCGGCGGCGACGGCATCGGCCCGGAGGTGATCGCCGAGGCGGTGAAGGTGCTCGGCGCCGCCGCCGAGCGCTGGCGCCTGCCGCTCGAGCTGGTGGAGCTGCCGTGGAGCGCCGACCACTACCTGGAAACCGGCATCACGCTGCCGCCGGGCGCCCTCGACGACCTGCGCGACAACTACGCGGCGGTGCTGGTGGGCGCCTACGGCGATCCCCGCATCCCCGACATGCGGCACGCGGCCGACATCCTGCTCGGCATCCGCTTCGGCCTCGACCTCTACATCAACCTGCGGCCGGTGAAGGTCTACCACCCGGACCTGTGTCCCCTACGCGACAAGGACGCGGCGGCGATCGACTTCGTCGTCTTTCGCGAGAACACCGAGGGTGCCTACGTCGGCATGGGCGGCATCTTCAAGAAGGGAACGGCGGACGAGCTGGCGATCCAGGAGGAAGTGCACACCCGCAAGGGTGTCGAGCGCATCCTGCGCGCCGCCTTCGACTACGCCCGCGCGAACGGCCGCCAGAAGGTCTGCATGGCCGACAAGTCGAACGTCATGCGCTACGGCCACGACCTCTGGCGGCGCTGCTTCGCCGAAGTCTCGGCGGAGTATCCGAAGGTCGAGGCAAGCCACATCTTCGTCGACGCCTTGGCCATGCAACTCGTGCGCAAGCCCGAGGAGTTCGACGTCATCGTCACCAACAACATGTTCGGCGACATCGTCACCGACCTGGGCGCCGCCCTGCAAGGCGGCCTGGGCGTAGCAGCCTCGGCGAACTTGCACCCCGGCCGCACCTCGATGTTCGAGCCCGTTCACGGCTCGGCCCCCAAGTACGCTGGCCAAGGCCGCGCCAATCCGATGGGGGCCGTGCTCTCCGCCGGATTGATGCTCCAGGCACTGGGGCACGTGGAGGCGGCGCGCGCCGTCGAGGATGCGGTCGTCGCCGCGCTGCGCGAGGGCGTCCGCACCCCGGATCTCGGGGGCCAGGGAACAACTGCTCGAGTAGGGGATTGGCTGGCGGGAGCCGTGGCGCGAAGCGAGATCGTGGCTTGACGGACGGTCCGAGTTCCAGGGCTCGGGCGAGGCTCGGAACGCTCTAGATCCAGTACGCCAGCGCGAACCAGCCGAGCATCACGAAGACGAGCGCCAGCTTGGCGGCGGTGGCGAGGAGGAGAGCGAGCCAGGTGGCGAGGCCGACTTTGCCGGCGTGGCGCAGGTCGCGGCGGCTCCACCACTCGCCGGCGACGGCGCCGAGGAAGGGGCCGAGGAGCAGGCCCGGCAGGCCGAAGGCGAGGCCGATGAGCGTGCCCAGGGCGGCGCCGAAGATGGCCAAACGACTGGCCTTCACCCGCTGAGCGCCGGCGGCGGCGGCCACGTAGTCGACGACGCTCACGGCCACGGTCAGCAGGCCGAGCGGCACCAGGGTCGGCCAACTGACGCGCTCGAAGCTGTCGATCCAGGCGGCTACGAGCAGGCCGGCGAAAACGAGCGGCGCGCCCGGCAGTCCGGGCAGGACGATGCCCGCCACACCAGCGACCACCAGCAGGCCGGCGAGCAGCCACAAGAGCGCCGAGGGGTCCGCGGGCACGCCCGTATAATCCCATCGATGGACTTGGTGGAGTCAGAGCTCATCCACGACTGGAATCGCGCCGGTGGCGACGAGCCCGTCCCACCCCGTGGGCGCGTCGAGCTCGACGATGAGACGCTGCGCGACGGCCTGCAGTCGCCCTCCGTGCGCTCGCCGGCGATCGGGGAAAAGCTCCGCATCCTGCACCTCATGGCGGAGCTCCGGATCGAGTCCGCGAACATCGGGCTGCCGGGAGCGGGGCCGCACGTGATCGCCGACGTCACCCGGCTGGCGCGCGAGATCGTCGAGGCGAAGCTCCCGCTCACCCCGAACTGCGCGGCGCGGACGGTGCTCGCTGACGTCGAGCCGATCGTCGAGATCTCGCAGGCCGTGGGGCTGCCGATCGAGGCCGCTTGCTTCATCGGCTCGAGCCCGATCCGCCAGTACGCCGAGGGCTGGCAGCTCGATCGCATGTTGCGGCTGGTCGAGGAGGCCGTGGGCTTCGCAGTGGGTCACGACCTGCCCGTGATGTTCGTGACGGAAGACACCACGCGCGCCGCGCCCGAGGATCTGCGCCGGCTCTACACCACGGCCGTCGAGGCGGGGGCGCGCCGGGTCTGCATCGCCGACACCGTCGGTCACGCCACCCCGGCCGGGGCGGCCAACGTTGTTCGCTTCCTGCGCGGGGTGGTCGGCGACGAGGTCGCGATCGACTGGCACGGCCACCGCGACCGCGGGCTCGACGTCGCCAACGCCTTGGCGGCCGCGGCGGCCGGCGCCGATCGCCTGCACGGCACCGCGCTCGGCATCGGCGAGCGCTGCGGTAACGCGCCGATGGAGCTGTTGCTGGTGAACTTGCGGCTCTTCGGCTGGCGCGACGGCGACTTGACGGCGCTCCCGGCCTACTGCGAGCTGGTCTCGGCCACCACCGGGGTCGAGCTCCCCCCCAACTACCCGGTGGTCGGCCGCGACGCCTTCCGCACCGGCACGGGCGTGCACGCCGCGGCGATCGTCAAGGCGCAGGCCTTGGGCCATGACTGGCTGGCCGACCGCATCTACTCGGGCGTGCCGGCGAGCTGGGTGGGCCGCCGCCAGGCCATCGAGATCGGTCCCATGTCGGGCAAGTCCAACGTCGAGTGCTGGCTGCGCGAACGGCGGATCGAGCCCGAGCCGGCGCTGGTCGAAGCCATCTTCGCCCGTGCCAAGCGCTCGGATCGCACCCTCGAAGAGCCCGAGATCCTGGCCATCTGCCGCGCCCAGGGCGTGTCGGCACCCGCCTGAGCGGCCGGCGGGCACGGCGTCATGTCCGAGCCCCACGCCCCACGCGAGCCCTGGCGCCGCGCCGTCGAGCGTTACCTCGAGCACGTGGCCCTCGAGCGCCGGCTGGCGCCGCGCACGGTGCACGCCTACCAGGGCGATCTGGAGCGGCTCGCCGGCGGCTTGGCGGCCGCCGGCACCGACCTCGAGCGTGCGACGGCGAGCGAGCTCGCGGCCTACTTCGCGAGCCTGCGGCGGGCGAACCGCTCGCCGGGAACGGTCCGTCGAGCGCAGTCGACGGCGCGCGGGTTCTTCGCCCACCTCGTCGAGCTGGGCGAGCGTGGCGACGACCCGGCGGTCAACCTGGTGCCGCCCAAGCTGTGGCGCAAGCTCCCGGCGGTGCTCACCGAGACCGAGGTCGAGACGCTGCTGGCGGCGCCGGACCCGACCCAGCCGCTCGGCCTCCGCGACCGAGCCATGCTCGAGCTGCTCTACGCGACGGGCTTGCGGGTGAGCGAGCTGGTCGAGCTCGACTTGGCCCAACTGCGACTGGACGTCGGCTTCCTCGTCGCTTACGGCAAGGGAAGCAAGGAGCGCGTCGTGCCGGTCGGCGAGCAGGCGGAAGGCTGGCTGCGGCGATACCTCGCCGAGGTGCGGCCGCGGCTCGCCCGCGGACGCCACGAGCGGGTCTTCGTCAACCACCGCGGCGGCGGCTTGAGCCGGCAGGGGATGTGGAAGATCCTCAGGGGCTACGGCGCGGCCGCCGGCATCCGGCGCTTGACGCCGCACGTCCTGCGCCACAGCTTCGCCACCCACCTGCTGGAGCACGGCGCCGACCTGCGGGCCGTCCAGCTCATGCTCGGCCATGCCGACATCTCGACCACCCAGATTTACACCCACGTCCACGCTCAGCGCCTGCGCTCGCTCTACGACCAACACCATCCGCGCGCACGGTAGGATCCGCGCGATGGCTCGGCGCCGTGCTGCGAGGGTCGCGGAGTGCTTTGCGCTGGCGGCGATCCTGGCCGGGCCGGCGCCGGCCGAGCTGGTCGTCATGGTCGATGGCAGCGTCCTCAAAGCCACCTCCGTCCGGGTCGTCGACGGGCGCGCCGAGGTGGAGCTGCCGATGGGCGGACGCCTGACGCTGTCGCTGCTGCGGGTCGACCGGGTGGTGGATGACGAGGTCGTGCTCGAGACCGACCCCCTCGAGAACGCGGCGGTAAACCTCGCGTTCATAGAAGAGCAGCCGGTGCCGGAGACGCCCTACGGACAGGCGATCTACGACGCCGCGAAGCGTCATTCCATCAACCCCTGGGTGATCGCGGCCATGGTGCGAGCCGAGTCGGCCTTCGATCCGACGGCCGAGTCCACCAAGGGCGCACTGGGCCTGATGCAGCTGATGCCGGCGACGGCGCGGCGCCTCGGCTACCCGGCGGACGACCTGCTGGACCCCGAGATCAACCTCGAGGCCGGGGTGCGATACGTGGCCGAGCTCGCGGCGCGCTACACCAACGACCTGGCTCTCATCCTCGCCGCCTACAACGCGGGCGAGGCGACGGTCGACCGCTATCACGGCGTGCCGCCGTACCGCGAGACACGCGACTACATCCGGCGCATCTACTCGTATCTGGGTGTCGAGACCGCGGCCAACGGCTCGTAGAGCATCGCCACCAGGGTGCGGTCGTCTGCGCCGGCGGTGCCATCGGCGTGCCGTGCCACGGCGGCGACCAGGCGATCGCGTACCTCGACGGCCGTGCCCGCCGTTCCTTGGAGCGCCTCGCGCACCCGGCTGTACCCGAAGGGCTCGCCCTGACGGTTGGTGGCCTCGATGAGCCCGTCCGAGAGCCAGACGACGGCATCGCCGGGTGAGAGAGCCAACTCGCGGTGCCCGAACGTATCGCCGATCCCGCCGAGCGCGCTGCCGGGAAGCAGGATCTCCTCCACCGTGCCGTCGCGCAGCAGGTAGGTGGGGGGGTGGCCCGCGTTGGTGATCTCGAGAGAGCGACGTCTGAAGTCGACGACTGCCAGGGTGGCGGTGACGAAGTAGCGGCTGCGGCCCTCGCCGCGCACGATGCCGTCGAGGCGGGCCAGGATCTCGGCCGCCGGCTTGCCGTCCTGGACGAGGATGGTGAGAGCGGACTTGATCATGGCCATTCTCAGCCCGGTCGGCAGTCCGTGGCCCGCGACATCGGCGATGACCACGGCGAGTCGCTCGCCATCGATGGGGAGGATGTCGAAGTAGTCGCCGCCGATCGCCGCGCTGGGCTCGAAGAGGGTCGCGAACTCGATGCGCTCCGAGGCGGGGAGGGACACCGGCAGGAGGCTGCGCTGCAGCTCACGGGCAATCGTCAGCTCTTTCTCGAGGAGCTCCTTCTGCGCCGCCGTGGCGACCAGGGACTCGAGGTGGCCCGTCATGGCGTTGAAGGAACGTTGCAGCTCGCCGAGCTGGTCGTGGCGCCGCACCGGGATGCGCACCGAGAAGTCGCCCGCGCGCACGGCCGTGGTCGCCCGCGACAGTCGGTTCACGGCCCGGGACAGACCCAGGATCATGTAGGCGGCCATCAGCAGAGCCAGAGCGTAGATGCTGGTCAGCAGGCCCGTTACCGCGATCATGCCCGCCCAGACGCGGGTGTTGAGCTCGGCCGAGCCGGCAAAGAGCCGGGCGGCGATGCTGCGAGGGCTGCCGTTCAGGTAGATGGCGATAGCGGGCGAAAGCTCTTCGCCGTCGGCGAGACGGCGCAGCGGTCCGCCGAGCGTGCCCCACCACAAGAGGGGCCGCCGGGGCCAGCCCACAGCGCTCTCGTCCTCCTCGCCCAGTCCGAAGAAGGCGCGGTGAGCCGCCGCTTGCTCCTCTGCCTTCGGCGGGCGCAGCCCCAAGGTGAGCGAGGTCTTGCCCAGGCGCAGGTCGATGACCCGGCCCCCGTCGAGCTCGGCCCTGGGCAGGATCAGCGTCCACACGCCGCTGCGCGCGGCGAGGCGCTGGCCCGCGGGCGCCTCGACGAAGGTCAGGACGGCGGCCGTCCCCCGGCTCGCCGTTCCGATCAGCGTCGGCTGGCCGTCGTCGAGAGCGCAGTACGGCTCGCCAGCCCCGACGGCGACGGTGCCGCTCTCGGCGGCCAGCCAGGTAGGCCACTTGCCTGGCGCGCGGGGATCGCCGCCCACCCACTTCCCGGCGCGGTAGTAGGCGACGCCGAAGCCGTCGAGCGGCGAAGGCACTTCTGGCCAGCGATCCAGGCTGGCGCGCGCCGTGTAGGCGAGCGCCATCTGCACCGAGGACGTCGCGTCGCGGTGCAGCGTGGTCATGAAGTAGCCGACCAGCAGATAGCCGCTCAGGGCGACGAGCAGCGCGAGCATGGGAATCGGTAGGACGCCGATCAGGAAGTAGGAAAAAGCGAGGCGCCGTCCGACGCGCCAGAGGAAACGGCGGAAGCCGCGCCAGGCGAGGTAGAGCAGCCCGGAGACCAGTAGGCCCCCGAGCAGCACGGCGGCGGGCATTTGCACCCAGCGGGAATCCGCCGCCATCCCCCAGCCCAGGAGCGCGAGCAGGGCACAGGCGGCGATCGCCAGCACCAGGCGGCGAACGGCCGGACGCGAGCTCATCAGTGAAGGACCCCGGGGCAACCCCAGCCCCGCACTACGTCGGGGCAGGGGGGAAGTTCCGCAGGTGACTCGGCGATGATACGCGTCTCGCCGTCGCCTGGGCGCCGGGCGGTGGCTTTGCTAGACTGCGCGCCGCGACACACGTCGTCGCTCCGAGGATCCCGCCGCGACCCCCAGCCCGCTCGTCCCCGCCCAGCTTCACCACCGAGCCCTGCCCACTTCGCTGCACCCGAGGGGAGATTCGTGAGCACCGACGTCACCGAGCCGTCACCTTCCTCCAGGGCTGTCGCCCGCCAGAAGCTCGACGACGTCGTCATCCGCTTCGCCGGCGACTCGGGCGACGGCATGCAGCTGACCGGCAACCAGCTGACCTCGACCTCGGCGCTGGTCGGCAACGACCTCGCGACCCTGCCGGACTTCCCGGCCGAGATCCGCGCCCCGGCGGGCACCCTGCCCGGCGTGTCCGCCTTCCAGGTACGCATCGCCGACTACGACATCCACACGCCCGGCGATGCCCCGGACGTCCTCGTCGCCATGAACCCGGCGGCGCTCAAGAAGTCGATCCGCGACCTGAAGCCGAACGGCATTCTGATCGCCAACACCGACGAGTTCGGAGAGCGCAACCTGAAGAAGGCGGGGTACGAGCGCAATCCGCTGGAGGACGGGAGCCTCGCTGGATTCCGGGTCTACCCGGTGGCGATCACGACGATGACGACCCGGGCCCTCGAGGCCAGCGCCCTCGATCACAAGAGCCGCGAGCGCTGCAAGAACTTCTTCGCCCTGGGGATGGTGTACTGGCTGTTCAGCCGGCCGATGGAGAACACCATCGAGTGGCTGCGCAAGAACTTCGCCAAGAAGCCCGAACTGGCCGAGGCCAACGTCGGCGTGCTCAAGGCGGGGTTCAACTTCTGCGACATCACCGAGGGCTTCCAGATCCGCTACGAGGTGGAGCCGGCGAAGCTGCCGCCGGGGATCTACCGCAACATCATGGGCAACACGGCGCTCTCCATCGGCCTGGTGGCCGCCAGCCGCCGCAGCGGCCTGCCGCTCTTCCTGGGCTCCTACCCGATCACTCCGGCGAGCGACATCCTGCACGAGCTGGCCCGCTACAAGGCCTACGGGGTGACCACCTTCCAGGCCGAGGACGAGATCGCCGCGATCTGCGCGGCGATCGCCGCCGCCTTCGGCGGCTCGCTCGGTGTGACGACGACGAGCGGGCCAGGCCTGGCCTTGAAGGCCGAGGCGATGAACCTGGCGGTGATGACCGAGTTGCCGTTGATCGTCTGCGACATCCAGCGCGGGGGTCCGTCGACGGGGCTCCCGACCAAGACCGAGCAGGCGGACCTCCTGCAGGCGATGTTCGGCCGCAACGGGGAGTCGCCGGTGCCGATCGTCGCCGCCGCCACTCCATCGGACTGCTTCGACACCGCGCTCGAGGCGGCCCGCATCGCCGTCCAGCACATGGTGCCGGTGATCCTGCTCTCGGACGGCTACATCGCCAACGGCTCCGAGCCCTGGCGGCTGCCGGCGATCGAGGACCTGCCCGACCTGCGGGTGGAGTTCCGCACCGAGCCCCAGGGGTTCGCGCCCTACCTGCGCGATCCCAAGACCCTGGCCCGGCCGTGGGCGATCCCCGGCACTCCGGGTCTCGAGCACCGCATCGGCGGTCTCGAGAAGGAGGACGTGACCGGCAACGTCTCCTACGAGCCGGAGAACCACGAGCACATGATCCACCTGCGCGCCGAGAAGGTGGCCCGCATCGCCGACGGCATCCCCGATCTCGTGGTGCACGGCGACGACACCGGCCAGCTCCTCGTGCTGGGCTGGGGCTCGACGCTCGGGGCCATTCGCGGCGCCGTCCAGCTCGCGCGCGCCGAGGGGCTGTCGGTCAGCCACGCTCACCTGCGCCACCTGAATCCGTTCCCGCGCAACCTGGGCGAGGTGCTGGCCCGCTTCGAGCGTGTCCTGGTGCCGGAGATGAACCTCGGTCAGCTCGCGCTGCTGTTGCGGGCCCGCTATCTGGTCGACGTCATCTCGTTCAGCAAGGTGCAGGGCAAGCCGTTCTTCCGCTCCGAGCTCCTGACCCGGATCCGCGAGCTCCTGGAGACCCCCCATGTCCACTGAGGCGCTGCCGCTCACCAAGAAAGACTTCCAGTCGGACCAAGAGGTCCGCTGGTGCCCAGGTTGCGGCGACTACGCGATCCTTTCCGCGGTGCAGGGCGTCTTCCCGACGCTGGGAATCCCGCGCGAGAAGTTCGTCGTCGTCTCGGGCATCGGCTGCTCGAGCCGCTTTCCGTACTACATGAACACCTACGGCTTCCATACCATCCACGGCCGGGCGCCGG
>CAYXXN010000075.1:0-13441 GCA_964469055.1 uncultured Thermoanaerobaculia bacterium | reverse complement strand
TCATGAGCTGACCCACGGGATCGCCCTGGCAGACTCCCGAGCAGGTCCAGATCCCCGGCGGCACGGCCCACTCGAAGATCACGCACTCGAGCCCCGTGGGGGCGGCCGGGCGCGGGGCGCGAGCCGGCCGGTCGGCCCTCGCCGGCGGCCCGGCGGCGAGCGCCAGCGCGACGAGCGGTACGGCGAGCGGCAACGGCATGGCCGGCGGGGATGGGGCTGTCGCGATGGTAACGGATCGGGCGACCGGCGCTTGTTAGACTCGCCACCGGATCCCAGGACCCCCACCATGGAGATCTTCCTCGTCGATGCTTTCGCCGAGCGGCCGTTCCAGGGCAATCCGGCCGCCGTCGTGCCGCTGGCCACGGCGCGCCCCGCCGAGTGGATGCAGGCGGTGGCCGCGGAGATGAACCTCTCCGAGACGGCCTTCTTCTGGCCGGGGCGGGACGGCTTCGATCTGCGCTGGTTCACCCCCACAGTCGAGGTCGACCTCTGCGGCCACGCCACTCTCGCCTCGGCGCATGTCGCCTGGGAGACGCGGCGCGCCGCGGTCGGCCAGACGATCCGCTTCCACACCCTGAGCGGCATGCTCACGGCCCGCCGCGCCGGCAAGATCATCGCCATCGACCTGCCGGCCCTGCCGGCGCAGGCGGCGCCGGAGCCCGAGGGCCTCGCCGAGGCCCTCGGGGTCAAGCCCCGCTACGTCGGTCGCAACCGCGCCGACCTCTTGGTGCTCCTCGACCGCGAGACCGACCTGCGCGCCTTGACCCCGGACTTCCCGGCTTTGGCGCGCCTCGACGCCCAGGGGGTCATCGTCACCTCGCTCGCGGAGTCGACCGAGGCCGATTTCGTCTCTCGCTACTTCGCGCCCAAGGTCGGCATCGACGAGGATCCGGTGACCGGCGCCGCCCACTGTTGCCTGGGCCCGTTCTGGAGCGAGCGCCTCGGCCGCACCGAGCTCGTGGGCTACCAGGCCTCGGCGCGCGGCGGCCGCGTGCGGGTGCACGTCATGGGCGACCGCGTCGTCCTCGGCGGCCAGGCGGCGCTGGTCCTGAAGGGCGAGCTGCTAGCGGGGTAGGGGCGGCGGGGTGGATCTCTCGCGCTTCGAGCTCTTGACCTTCGACTGCTACGGCACGCTCGTCGACTGGGAGCGCGGCATCCTCGAGGCCCTGCGCCCTCTGCTCGCAGCCCACGGCCTCGCCGAGGATGACGAGGCGCTGCTCGCCCGCTACGCGAGGCTCGAGACGGCGGCCGAGGCCGGCCCCTACCGTCGCTACGCCGAGGTGCTCGCCGCGGTCGTCGACGGCCTCGGCGCCGAGCTCGGCTTTGAACCTACACCGGCCGAGCGCGCGAGTCTCGCCGCCTCGGTGCCTTCCTGGCCGCCGTTCGCGGACACAGTGGAGGCCTTGGCGCGCCTCCGGCGTCGCTACCGTCTCGCCGTCCTCTCGAACGTCGATGACGACCTCTTCGCCGGCACCGCAGAGCGGCTGGGCGTGCCCTTCGACTGGGTGGTCACCGCCGAGCAAGTGGGCTCCTACAAGCCGGCGCTCGGACACTTCCTGGAGATCGAGCGGGTGAGCGCCCTGCCCGTCGCCCGCATCCTGCACGTCGCGCAGAGCCTCTTCCACGACGTCGCCGCCGCCCAGCCGCTCGGCTTCGCCACGGTCTGGGTCAACCGCCGCGGCGACCGGCCCGGCACCGGCGCCACGCCTGTGGCCAGTGCAGTGCCCGACCTCGAGGTGCCGGACCTGGCGACGCTCGCCCGGCTGGCGGGGTTCTAGCGTGCGCCTCGCGGTGCTCGGCGCCGGCGCCGTCGGCGGCTACTTCGGCGCCCGGCTGGCCAAGGCAGGAGCCGACGTCACCTTCCTCGCCCGCGGCGCGACGCTCGCGGCGCTGCGCGCGCGGGGCCTCCAAGTCAAGAGCCCGGCCGGCGACTTCACGGTGACGCCGGTTGCGGCCAGCGACGGGAGCGATTCCCTGGCGCCCTTCGACGGCGCGCTGGTCTGCACCAAGGCCTGGCAGGTGACGGAAGGGGGACGCCTCCTCTCGCGTCTCCTCGCGGCCGACGGCTTCGCGCTGCCGCTGACCAACGGCGTCGAGGCCCCGGACGAGCTCGGCGCCGTGCTCGGACCCGAGCGGGTCCTGGGCGGCATGTGCCGGATCATCGCCAAGGTCACCTCACCCGGCGTCGTCGAACATGTAGGGGTCGAACCGACCGTCGTCTTCGGCGAGCTCGACGACCGGCCGAGCGCGCGGGTCGAGGCCCTGCGCGCCGTCTTTGCAGCGGCCGGTGTCGCCGCCGAGGTCCCGCCCTCGGTGCGCGGCGCGATGTGGGAGAAGCTGGTCTTCATCGCCGCCACCAGTGCCGTCGGCGCGGTGACGCGGGCCACGACCGGCGAGATCCGCGCCGTGCCGGAGAGCCGAGCGCTCTTGGCCAGCGCCATGCGCGAGACCTGGTCGGTGGCTCGCGGCCTCGGCATCCCGGTGCGCGAGGAGACAGTCGAGAAGTGCCTTGTCTTCTTCGACAACCTGCCCGCCGAGGGCACGACATCGATGCAGCGCGACGTCATCGCCGGCCGCCCCTCGGAGCTCGAGGCGCAGGCCGGCGCCGTCGTCCGCTTCGGCCGCGCCGTCGGGGTGCCGACGCCGGTCTTCGACGTGCTCTACGCGGCGCTGCTGCCGCAGGAGGCCACAGCGAGAGGCAAGACCTTGGCCGCGAGCGCCCGCGTCACTCCGCCGTGATCATCCACACGTCGGCTTCGGCCGCCATGGAGGTCAAATAGATCGTCCGATTGTCCGCGGACAAGCCGACGCTGCCGAGGCTCTTCTGGGGCAGCGCCATGATCTCCCGAGGCTCCCCTGACACGCTGTCCGTCATGAACAGCTTCCCCTGATGCGAAAACAGCAGCCGCCGGCTGTCGTTCATCCAGACCGGCCACTCGCCGAAGTCGGTGAGCCATTCGATCCGCTGCGAGCCGATTTCGTGGACTCCGATCCCGACGTGCGACAGATCGGCCAGATGCTTCTGCCCGGCGAGACGGCGGCCATCCGGCGACCACGACCAGATCTCGAATGTCTCCGCTGCGTCGGGCATCGTCGGCAACGGCTGGGATCTCTGCTCGTTCCACGGCTTGCCGGTCGCGAAGAGAAAGGCCCCGTTGGGCGAATGCGTGGAGTAGGCCATCAGGGCGCCATCCGGGGACCAGACCGGGTAGTGGGCGCCCGGACTCCGCGTGAGCTGCTGCAGACCGCTGCCATCGCGGTTGATCGCCCAGATCTCGAGCTGCCCCGTACGATCGGAATAGAACGCGATGCGTCGTCCATCCGGCGACCAGCGAGCGGCGCGATCCTTGAACGCGTCGTCGGTCAACTGGCCCAGGCCGTTGCCGTCGGTCTGGACGACCCAGATGTCTTCCTGTCGTCCCGCTGAGTTGAAGGCGAGGAGCTGCCCATCGGGCGAGGCATCGGGTTGGGCGACGGTTCGAGAACCTCGCGTGATCGATTCCACCGCCCCCTGAGTGGTTCCGGCCGCCGGGTCGAAGGTGACCTTTTGGAGGTTCGTCGTCTCCACCTGCGACACATAGGCGATGCGTCGGCCGTCCTTGGAGACCGTGATGTGCTGGCTCGCCGCTCCCCCGCCGGTGGTCAGCGGCTCGGCGCGACCGAGCGTCTTGCCAGACCGTTCGTCGATGGCCACCCGCCACAAGCTCATGCTACCGCCGCGATTGCTCGAGAAATACAGGTGTCGACCGTCGGGTGCCCAGACGGGATTCCAATCGAGCGCAGGCTCCGACGTCACGGCCACCGGTTCGCCGCCGGCGGCGGAAAGCGTCCAAATATCGCCCGCCGGCGAGCTGGCGTTCCGTCCCCAGTACGCGATCCGGTACCCGTTCGGAGACCAGCTCGGCTGCACCGCATCGCCTTCGGTGAGCAGACGTCTCTCGCCCGTAGCGATCGTCACGACCCACAGCTCGCTCGTCGTGAAGCGCAGCGCAGGATCGCCCACGCTCTGCGTGACGTAGAGAATCTGGCGTCCGTCGGGTGACCACGCTGGGTGGTATCCGAAGTCGAGCAGCCGCCTCACCGACTCGCCCGTGGCGCCCATGACGAAAATGCCGCCACCGTCGCGCTCGGAGCGGAAGGCAATGTGCTCTCCATCGGGCCCGAACGCTGGCTGAGAATCATCGACCGGCGAGTCCGGTGTCAGATTGATGGGGTTCTGGCCGGCGACTCGCTGCGAGTAGATATCCAGATCGACGCCGGTCCCGCTCGCATAGACGATCATCCGGCCATCGGGCGAAAGGCTCGGGAACAGCTCCGGGCCCGGCGCGTACGTCAGCTGACTGAAGGCGACCTCGCCGACCGCTTCGGAGCGGGCCCCCCCTTCGGGGCTCGGTCGCAGCCAGTAGACGACAGCCGCCAACACGACGACGGTCAACCCGATCGTCCCTGCCAACAGGGGTGACCTCTTCCGCGGCGGCGGTCTGGCAGCAACGGCAACGGGAGCTCCCGAGTCGAGTTCCTCTTTCAGTTCCTCCAGCGCGTTTCTGAGATCGAGCGCCGTCTGATAACGGCGCGATGGGTCTTTCGCCAGGCAGCGTTTGACGATCTTCGCCAAGCCGACGGGGTGCGCCGGATGGACGTCGGTGATCGGCGGCGGCGAGTCTCTGAGGATCGAGGAGACGATCGACGCGTGCGTGTCGCCAACGAACGGTCGCTGCCCGGTGACCATCTCATGGAACATGATGCCGAGCGAGAAGACGTCCGAGCGGTTGTCGACCGGCTTGCCCTCGGCTTGCTCCGGCGACATGTAGGCGGCGGTCCCGACGATCTGGCCGACGCCGGTCTTCGCGCTGCGCAGCGCGTAGGCCGTCTCCATCGTGTCGTCGCCTAATCCCGGCATCGGCTTGGCCAGACCGAAATCCAGCACTTTGACCCGACCTTCGTCACCCAGCATGACGTTGTCGGGTTTGAGGTCGCGGTGAGTGACCCTCTGCTGATGCGCGGCGCTCACGGCCTCCACCAAGGGAAGGGTGATCTCGAGGAACTGTCGGATCGGCATCCCCCTCGACGGAATCAAGCTCGCCAACGTCTTCCCGGCGACGTACTCCATGGTGATGAAGTGCACGTCGTTCTCGTGTTCGATCGAATGGATCGTGACGATGTTCGGATGATTGAGGGCGGCGAGCGCCCGGGCTTCGCTCTCGAAACGAGCCCGGCGGTCGGGATCGGTCGCAAGGTCGGCGGGAAGGATCTTCAGGGCGACGCTTCGCCCGAGCGTGGGGTCGTCGGCAAGATAGACCTCACCCATGCCGCCGGACCCGAGTTGCTGCTGGATCTTGTAGCGGCCCAGCGTCGAACCGATGCGCACGACTGCGCTATTCACGGCCAGCCTCCCTCGAGTCCGGCCTCCTGGGGCCTTGCGATCATACCCGGCCGCGCCTCCGTCGCATGAGGCACGGCAAGCTGGAGAGGGGCTAGTCGGCCCCGGCGAAGGGGCTCGCGGCGCGCGCCCGGACCTCGGCCAGGGCCGGCAGTCCCTGGTCGGCGCCGGCCCAGATCACGGCCAGCTCCTGGTAGGTCGCCGCGGCCGCGGCCTCGTCGCCCACCGCCGCCGCCGAGCGGGCGAGACCGAGCAGCGCGAGCGCGCGCCGCGGCGCGAGCTCGAGCGCGCGCGCGAACTCGGCGCGTGCCTCGGCAGGCCGGCCCGCCGCGAGCAACGCCTCGCCCAGCAGCTCGTGAGCGGGCTTCACGACCTCGGGGGGGCCGAAGTCGAGGGGCTTCGCGTCCTCGAGGCGCGCCGCCTCGGCGAGCCGGGCGAGGGCGCCCGCGAGGTCACCCTCGGCCTCGAGCGTCAGCCCCTCGAGCTCGGCGAGAATGACCCGCGCCACGTCGAGATCCCGCGGCTGGCTCACCGTGAAGAGGTCGGTGTGGTGACCGCCCGCCCCCTCGGCGACCTTCTGCTCGGCCGCCGCCAGTCGCGCGCGCAGCGCCGCCGTCTCGACCGCCGCCGCCGGCCGGTCGCCGCGCTCGAGCGCCGCCCATCCTTCGACGAAGCGGTCGGCCGCCTCGGCGGTGATCGTCACGCCCCCGAGGGGAGCGCGCGGCGGCGCCTCGGCCCAGGGCCGGGTCTCCACCAGGTAAGCCGCTCGCATGTGAGCGTAGTACCACTGATGGTTGGGGACCTCGGGCGCCGCTGTCAGGTCGGCGCGCATCGCCTCCAGCCGCTCGCGGGCCACCGCCCAACGTCCTTGCTGCAGGTAGCCGTAGGCCAGCCAGTCGAGTGCGTGGTGGCTGCGCTTGTGCTGCGGCTGGCCCAGCCGCCGGAGCCGCTCCTCGGAGACCGCCACCGCCTTCTCGTTGGCGGCGACGTTGCCCGACCAATCGCCCAAGGCGAGGAAGATGTGGGAGATCATGTGCTGGGCGTGGGTGGCGGCGGGCGCGATCTCGGCGTAGACGCGCGCCGCGCGCCGCCCGAGCGGCGCGTGGATCGGGTCGTCGTAGGAGTGGATCAGGTAGTGGGCCGCACCGGGGTGCTGCGGGTTGACGGCGAAGATTTCCTCGGCCAGCGCCGCTGCTTTCATGTAGATGGGGAAGTCGCGCTCGCCTTGGGCGGTGCCGAGGATCGCCAGGGCGTGGAAAGCCTTGGCTTCGAGGTCCTCGGCATGGGCCACCGACAACCGGCCCATCGCCTGCTCGTACGCCAGGTCCCGCTCCTCCTTCGTCCCTTCCCCGTAGAGGATCTCGACCGCCTCGAGGTAGACGCGCTCGCGCTCCGTCGGGGCCTTGGCGAGACGCTCCTCGCGCGAGGCTCCGAGCTTGGCGAGGGCGGCGCGCGCCCCGTCGAGGTCCTGCTCCACCCAGATCGGGTGGTTCTCGGTCATCGCCTCGCCCCAGTAGGCCAAGGCGAAGGCGGGGTCGATCGCCTGCGCCTCGCGGAAGGCCGTCGCCGCGTCGTCGTACTCGAAGCTGTGGAGCAAGAGGACGCCGGTCAAGAACGCTTCTTGCGCCGCCGGCGCGCCGGAGTTGGGGAAGTCGAGCTGCCCGAGATCGAGCGCTGCGGCGCCGGCCGGCGCGGCCAGGAGCACCGCGGCCGACCCGATGCAGCGCACTGCTCTGTGCACGAGTGCCTCGCCCTCAGAACCGCGAGGCCGCCAGCTCGATGTCGGCGTGCTGCCAGGCTTGGGCGAACTGCACCTGGACCTCCGACGCGTCCTTGCCTTGCGCCTCGAGCGCCTGGGCGAGGCCGTAGAGCGACCAGCCGTTGCCGGGGTAGATCTCGAGGTCCTTTCTGTAGACCTCCTCGGCGTCGGCGGGCCGGCCGGCGGCCAGCAGGACGGCGCCGAGGCTGTGGCGCACGGGGACGTGCCAGTCCGGCGGCTCGCTGTAGATCAGGGCGTCCTCGAGGTAGACGGCTTCCTCCAGGCGGGCGATCGCCGCCTCGACGTCGCCGCGCGCCGCCGCCAGCTCGCCGGCCAAGACCTCGCGGGCGATGGCGGAGATCTTGCGGAAGCTGTTCAGGCCAAAGATCGTCAGCTCGTCCATCTTCGGGTCGTCGGCGTAGGAGGCGATCGCCCCGAGCTCGGCCTGGGCGGCCGAGGGCATCTCTTTGCGGACGTAGGCGAGGCCGCGCCCGTAGTGCCACGCCACGCGCGTGAAGGCGAGGTCGGCGGCCGGCTCCGGCGCCGCCAGGATCTCCTCCCAGCGGCCGAAGCGGATCATCGAGTAGAAGGGCATGGCGTAGAAGACCTGCAGGGTCGCGAGATCCACCGTCGCCATCATGTCGTGCTGGTCCTGATGGCGTCGCGCCAGTTTCTGCGACGCCGCCAGAGCGAGCGCGCTCCTGCCCTCCATGCCGCTCGCGGTGGCGATGAAGTGGACGTTGTGGGAGTGGTAGGCGAGCGGATAGATCCCCTGGGCGTGGCACTGCGCCACGTAGGCCTCGTCGGCGGCGTCGGCGTCCTGGTTGACGGCGAGAGCGTCGGCGTAACGACCCCGCCGGATGTAGATGTGCGAGGGCATGTGGACGAGATGACCAGCCCCTGGCACCAGGCCGCGCAGCCGGTCGGCCGCCGCCTCGGCGAGCCGCGGCTCGAGCTTCTCCATGGCGTGGACGTAGAGGTGGAGCGCCTGCGGGTGCTCGGGGTCGCGCGCCAACACGCTCTCGATGGCGGCGATGGCGTCGGCGGTCTCCGGCTTGGCCTCGCCCTCCGGTGTCCAAAGATCCCAGGGGATCAAGTTCATCCGCGACTCGGCGAAGACGATGGCGGCGTCGACGTCGTCCGGGTAGCGCTCTGAGACCTCCTTCATGGCGTCGGAGAAAGCGCGCTCGAGCGGCGCGCGGTCCTCGACCACTTCGGGGCCGTAGCGCCGGGCGAGCGCGTCGATGTAGGCGCGCTCGCGGCGGGAGGCGTGGCGCGAGAGCGCTCGCGCTCGCTCGATCGCCTCCCAGGCCACCGGCACCGCCTCCGGCGCCATCGGCACGTTGTAGTTGGGGCCCAGCACCCAGGCCGCCCCCCACCAGCAGATGGCGCACTTGGGATCGAGCCGCGCCGCCTCGCGGAAGGCCCGCTCCGCCTCGGCGTGGTTGAAGCCGAAGGCCAAGACCATCCCCTGGTCGAAGAAGCGCTGGGCGGCGGGGTTCCGGCTCGAGATCGGGTGGTGATGCGCGCCCAGGCCGGAGAGGACCGGGGCGAGCGGCGCCTCCATCGGCACGTCGGCGGCGACGGCGGGGAACGCCGTCAGCACGAAGAGACCAGCGACCACCGCGAGCGAGAGACCGGAACGCATGGGGACCTCCTCAGTTCGTCGTCTCGTCCCAGGCGGCGGTGTCAGCGCTCTCGAAGCCGTCCTGGAACAGCAGGTTGACGCTGCAGTTCTGACACACGAGCGCGAAGTCCTGGTCCGTCGCGTCACCGTTGTACGGCACACCGTCGCCGGGGAGGTTCGCCACCTGGATCGTGATCGTGGCCGTCGATCCTGGGAGTTCCACGTACACGTTCTCCAGGTTGTTGAGGGCGTCCGCCGTGCCGCCGCTCGTCGACCAGCCATCGGCGAAGACGTTGCCAAGATAGCTGGTGCCATCGGTTTCCACGATTAGATCGAGGTCGTTGACCAACGCCGGGTTGGCTCCTGGCGCCCCCGGCGCATCGCTCCAGCCGAGCGTGACCTTCAGGGGTTGGGAGTCGTCCCACACACTCATCGGGATCACCAGCGACTCACCCGCCTCTCCAAAGAGGTGATCCTGATCCCGGACCGCGAAGGGTACCGTCGCCCCGAACAGGCTCTCCAGATGGATGCGTCCCCAGCCCTCATGGATGTTGGGGATGGGGCCCGTCGCAGCGCCGGGCATGTCGACTGCCGTGTTGACGAGCAGCGCCTTGGCAAGCGCCGGACTCGGATCGGCGCTGCCTTCGGCAAGGCTCCGCCACCACTGGGTCAGGAGAGCGATGGAGCCAGACACATGCGGTGCCGCCATGCTGGTGCCCGAACAGAAGGCGTAGAGGTCGTTGGTGCCGGGGATCGCGCCCGCGCACGTCCCGCCGAGATCGTTGCGGGTCGAAGCGATCTCTTCCCCCGGCGCCGCGACCGTCGGCACCCAGCGGCCGTCCACGGCCGGTCCGCGGCTGGAGAAGCCCGAGATCACGTCGATGCTGCCCATGCGGAAGTTCCTGCTGCTCGCGACGACGGTAAGGTTCTTGGCCTCTTTGGGTGCCGTCAAGGTCATCTGACCCGGCCCCGAGTTGCCGGCCGAGAAGACCTCGATGAAGGGCTCGGCGACGGTGGCGGTATCGAAGTTGCCGTCGCGCACCATGAGGTCGTGCGTGCGCTCCGAGGCCTGGTAGCCGTGCGCGGTCCCCTCGCCCGTCGTCCACGAGTTGTTACCGCCCACCGCCCCGCCGAGCACGCCGCGCTTGCTGTGCTCCTGCCAACCGCCGGCCGGCGGCCAGGCCGAGCCGGAGAGAGAGTTCATCGCGAAGATGCCGTAGGCGGGCGCCATGCCAAGGCCGTAGAGGAAGCCGTCGCCGTCGGTGAAACCAGCGCTCGCGTCACCGCCCACGATGCCGGCCACATGGGTGCCGTGGCCGCCACCAGCGCAATCGCTGCCGGGCTCCCCGGGGAAGCTGCAGGCGCCGGGAAAGTCGAAGCCACCGGCGATGTGCGGGCCGAGGTCCGGATGCTGGTAGTCGACACCGGTGTCGACGATCGCCCACACGACACCCGCGCCATCGAGCCCGACCTCGCCCAGCCAGTCGAAGTAGCCCGTGAAGGGCACGCCATCCGTGGTGTTGCCGGCGGCGATCTGGTCGGACATCTCGTCGTCGAGCGTCGGGCGCGGACTCTCGTAGCCCAACCAGAGGACGGCCGGGATGTCGGCGACCTCGTCGATCCTCGCCGCGTCGAGGCGGACGATCGCGTCGAAGAACGCGCGGTCCGGCTGCGCCGCGTAGTGCTGGAGCACCTCGGCGCCCAGCGCTCGCAGGCGGCCGAGGGTTCCCTCCACGCTTGCGTCGTCGTAGAACATGACGTCGACGTTCTCGATCCGCCCGGACCGCTCGCGTAACTCCGCCGTTGCTTTGAGCTCCACCGGAAAGGCGCTCACCGAGCGCACGGCTGAGAGACCGAGCGCCGCGCTCGACTGCGCTGGGCTACCCCACGCGAGATACGTGTGGTGCGGGTAGTACTGGAGGACTCGCAGCCCCGTCGCCGTCAACTGATCGCGCCAGAGGTCGCGCACCGGCCCCGCGAGCTGCACGAGCCAGAACTGGTCGCCGGAGCCAGACCGGGGCTGCCCCGGCACATCGTCCAACAGCGGGTCGAAAGCCACGCCCTGCACCACGACGGTGGCTCGGCCGCGATCGGCTTGCGCTGCCTCGGCCGCGGCCGTGGTCGCAGGAAGAGTAACTACGACGGCGACCGTGGCAACGAGCGAGAGAGAGCGCGCGTCACGCATGGGGAGTCTCATCGCGCAGAGAACGAAACCGATTCTCGCAGGCTGCAGGCGTTCCGGCCAGTTGCACCCACCCCGCCGCCCCCGCCACTCCCACCCACACGCGCCTCAGTTCGTCGTCACGTCCCAGGCGGCCGTGTCGCCGCTCTCGAAGCCGTCGGTGAAGAGTGTGTTCAGCCTGAACGCAACGATGCGAGTCTGCCACTGGCTGGCGGGCAGGTATTCGGTTGTATACCAGAACGTGGCATCGTCTGCGGGATCAACGTTCATCGCGGAATAGTCACCCCAGCGTTCCAGTCCTGTCTGCGATGCCGAACCCGAGATCGCTGTGAACTCGCCCTGCGGCAGAGTCCCCGCAGGATCGCTCGCGGTGCGGCCAGCCACCCGGATGCCAGGGAAGGTCGACGTCCCGTCCGAAACGCTGTAGCCGAGAGCGATGTCGCCGGCGCCATTCATCGCGATGCTTCCCATCCAGCGGTTCACGCTGTCCGGCGAATGCGTCCCCTCTTGGAAGATGCTCCAATTGGCGCCGTCCACGGCGCTCCGGCGCAACTCGTACCACCGGTTTCCCCAGATATCTCCACCGGCGTCGATCGGCTGCGTGTCGACGAGCGAGAAGTGCGAGCCGAAGTTGCGGAACTGGTTCTGCATGAGCAGCCGGCCTCCGAGAGCGTCCAGTTCGTTGGCCGTGCCCGGCTGCGGCACGCAGTCGCGCGGAGGGGGCCCGCCGGTACAAGAGCCGAAAACGAAAGGCGTCGGGATCAGAGTGTCCACCAAAGTAAAGGTCGAGTTGGCCGGCGTACCGAAGTCGACGTGAAACTCGTAGATCTCGAGGCGGTCCACCGGATTGCCTGGATCCTGCGCCGCTTCGACGCTGCGGACGTAGAAGTTGGGCTCACCGGTTGGCGTCGCACCTCCATCGAAGTGTGCGGGGAGCAGCCTGGTGGACCTCGGGGCTTCCAGAAGCGCCGGGATCGTAAAGCGCACGAAGGTCGTCGGCAAGCCCGCGAGCATGGCTGTACGATCCAGCGCATAGGCCGCCAGGTTCGCGCCCTCGAACGTCGAGGCGTAGTAAGCATCCGGCCACACGCCGTACTTAGGATAGTCAGGGAATTGCGGTGTAACGAGGTCGAAGAGGAACCACCCGCCCGAGACTGGATCCGGTGTCTGCGAAACGTAGATGCACAGATGCTCGGTTCCGCCGGGCGCATCAAACTCGGCCAGCAACCAGCGATCCGCCAACCCGTCGTACACGACGATCGGGTCTCCAGCACCGCTGGCGCAATTGCCGCCAGCGGTCCACAGCGAATCGAGCTGGAAGGGCCCGGCCAGCACGGCGCCGCTCTTGTTCAAAATCAGGATGTTGGTGACGTTGACGGCTTGGATGTAGTGATTCAGCCCAACATCACCCACGGTGTCGGGCGGGAAGGCACCGCTAAACCCCAGACCGGCGACGTTGACGGAGAAAAAACCGCCCTCCGGGATCTCCGCCGCCGGACCTCCCGCCGCGAACGAGATGTCCTCGGTCGTAAAAAGCTGCTCCTCGAGCTCCGGGCCCTCCGGATAACCCTCTGGCACGATGAAAATGGGGTCACCCGGCTGCCATGGAGCCACGACCGGAAGATCCCGTACGTCGATGTCGGCGCGGAAGGCGGGGAATGGGCCGAAGACCATCGGGCCCTCGACCTGCTGGGCGGCGAGACCTACGGTGCCGGACAACACGATACCGAGTATCACGAAGCAGAAGAGCTTACGACCCTTGCGTGTCATGGCCTACTCCTCTGAAAACAGGAACTGGGTGTGGGGCTGGATTCTATACCGATGGGAGATTTGCCCCCAAGGAGGGTCTACCCTTTGCGCTGAGCGGCGTCACCTCCGGCGGCCGCCAGAGATGGAATCGCTCGTCGTTCAAGCCCCGGGCGTGCTGCCCTTGAGCCCATGGCTGCCCGGCTCTGCTCTCCCTTCGCAGACCAGACCCGGTGGCGCGGTCGCACTCTCGCTCGGGCCCCGTAGCTGGGCTCTGAGACTCAGCTAGCGGTGAAGACGAGAAGCAGTACCACCCCGACGCCCACGCCCAGCGCCTTCTTCACTGTCAGTGCCTCAGTGTTGCTCCGACCTCAGTTCTCGATCGAGAAGCTCTGAAGCTCGACCGACACAGGTGGGCCGGCCACTCCGAACTCCGCCATCGCGAAAAGCTCGCCGCTCTCCACGAGCAAGGTGTCGATGAACTCATCCGGAGCGTCGGTGAAGAAGGCGAAGCCCGTCGCATCCCCCTCTCCGCAGAGGAAAACGTACGGAGAGTAGAGGTCGTCGTTGGCGCTCACTCGCATGTTGGCACAGGCCGTCGGTTGCATGTAGAGGTAGACCGCGCGAACGAACGGCGGCAGGAGGAGGCGCCGGCCCTGCGGCACACCTTCCGATGAGCCCGGCGCCTGCCGGTCTGGCGGGTCGAACCCGGCGTAGAACACCGGTCCGGCGTAGCCATGGCTCCAG
>CAYXXN010000074.1:0-13560 GCA_964469055.1 uncultured Thermoanaerobaculia bacterium | reverse complement strand
CACCTCGCGCTCGGCTGCGGCGGAGTGCTCGATGAGCCGTCCGTGGGAACCCCATCGCAGGGTTCCGAAGAACGCGGCTGTGAGAGCTGACACCAGGATCTGACAGGTCTGTTCAGCGTCCTCTGCGCCGCCAGTAGTAGCCGCCACCGCCGCCAAACAGAATGATCAACAGGATGATCACGATGATCGTGGTGGTGCTCATGATTTCTCCCTTCCTGTCGGAACCTCCAACAAACTAGTTTTCCGGCACCCCATCCGAGAAGCGCACTATACTACCCATCAGCGAAACCGCGAGGCTCAAGCCCCCTCGACAGCCTCCCCCCGCTCCGCGAGAGGAGGGCTCAGGAGGGCCGTGTGAAAGGAACTTGCCATGACAATCTCATTACCGGCACTCCTGCTTCTCATCGTGATCGCGGCTGTTTGCGGCGCCATCGGGAAGGCCATTGCGGGTAGCGCTCGCGGCGGGCTGATCGTCTCGATAGCCCTTGGCTTCGTCGGGGCCCTGCTTGGGCCCTGGGCTGCTCGGTTGCTCGAGCTCCCAGAGCCTCTGATGGTCACCATCGGTGGGCATCCGTTCCCGGTCTTGTGGTCCATCATCGGCGCCGCCCTTTTCGTGGCGATCATTCACCTGATCTCCCGACGGAGGTGACTTCTCCGAGTTCGCGGCTGCCGTCCGAGGGTGGCTCGAGGAGTCCCTTCGCGCCTGAGCTCCCTGGTAGCATCCCGGCCGGAACGTCTCTTGGCCGGCGACCCCACCTCCAGTCAGCCCTCCGCCGACGCGGCCCGCCGCAGCAGGTTCCGCGTCTCGGCCGGGGCCTGGCGGGAAGCCCGCGAGCTCGTCTGGGCGCGGCGAGGGCGCCTCGCCGTGGGCTTCGTGCTGATGGCGGTGGCTCGCCTCTCGGGCCTGGTCCTGCCGGCCTCGTCGAAGTTCTTGATCGACGAGGTGGTGGGCAAGGGCCGCGGCGAGCTGCTGCTGCCGATCGCTCTGGCGGCGGGAGCGGCGACCCTGATCCAGACGGCGGCCTCCTTCGCCCTCACCCTCCTGCTGGGGGTGGCAGCGCAACGGGCCATCGCCGATATGCGCCGCAGCGTCGAGCAGCACGTCGTCCGCCTGCCGATCGCCTACTTCGACTCGACCAAGAGCGGCGAGCTGATCAGCCGCATCATGAACGACGCCGACGGGCTCCGGAACCTGATCGGGACCGGCCTCGTGCAGCTCGCCGGCGGTCTGCTCTCGGCCGGCGCCGCCTTCGCCGTGCTGCTCTACCTCGATTGGAAACTGACCCTGGCCGTGGTCGCCGTCCTCTTGGTCTTCGCCAGCGGCACCGGCCTCGCCTTCCAACGGCTGCGACCGATCTTTCGCGAGCGGGGCAAGATCAACGCCGAGGTCACCGGTCGGCTGGCCGAGACCCTGGGCGGCATTCGACTCATCAAGGCCTTCACGGCCGAGAAACGGGAAGACCTGGTCTTCGCGCGCGGTATCCACCGACTGCTGCGCAACATTGCCAGGAGCATGGTGGGGATCTCAGCGGTCGGGAACCTCTCGGGGCTGGTGGTGGGGATCGTCGGCGTCATGATGGTCGTCTGGGGCGGGCGCTCGATGCTCGCCGGCATGATGACCCTGGGCGACTTCGTCATGTACATCTTCTTCACCGGGCTCCTGGCGGCGCCCCTGGTGCAGATCTCCTCGATCGCCACCCAGCTCTCCGAGGCCTTCGCAGGGCTCGACCGCATCCGGGAGATCCGCCGGCTCGCCACCGAGGACGTCGAGGATGCCGAGCGCGAGCCGCTCCCGGTGATGCGCGGCGAGATCGAGTTCGAGCGCGTCTCCTTCGCCTACAAGGAGGGTGAGCCCGTCCTCTCCGAGGTCTCGTTCCGTGCCCCGGCCGGATCGGTGACCGCTCTCGTCGGCTCGAGCGGCTCGGGCAAGAGCACGCTCACGGGCCTGGTGATGGCTTTCAACCGGCCGCGCTCGGGCCGCATCCTGGTCGACGGCCGCGACCTCCAGGGCCTGCGGCTGATGGAGTACCGCGAGCACCTGGGCGTCGTGCTCCAGGACAACTTCCTCTTCGACGGCACGATCGCCGAGAACATCCGCTACGGCCGGCCCCAGGCGAGCCCCGAGGAGGTCGCCGCCGCCGGGGTGCTCGCCCACTGCGACGAGTTCGTGGGCGGCTTCGCGGACGGCTACGACACGGTCGTCGGCGAGCGCGGCGTCAAGCTCTCGGGCGGCCAGCGCCAGCGCGTGGCGATCGCGCGGGCGATCCTCGCCGACCCGCGCATCCTGATCTTGGACGAGGCGACCTCGAGCCTCGACAGCGAGAGCGAGGCGCTGATCCAGGATGGTCTGCGCTCCTTGCGCAGCGGTCGCACCACTTTCGTCATCGCCCACCGCCTGTCGACGATCCGCAGCGCCGACCAGATCCTGGTGCTCGAGGGGGGAGAGATCGTCGAGCGCGGCACCCACACGGAGCTGCTGGCCGGCGGCGGCCGCTACCGGCAGCTCCATGACCGGCAATACGCTCTCGAGACCGACCGCTTCGTCAACCCCGGCGAGGACTTCACGCCGGAGCCGGTGGCGGCCGTCGCGGGGCCGGCGCCCGCCGCGGCCGAGGAGAGCCCTCTTTCCCTGGCGCGACGGGATCTCTGAGGGGCCTCGTGCGCCACGACAAGATCGCCGTCGTCGACTTCGGCGGCCAGTACGCTCATCTGATCGCCACCAAGATCCGACGGCTGGGGGTGCTGGCCGAGATCCGCCAACCCGAGGACACGGTCGAGCGGTTCCGCGAGTATCGGGGGATCATCCTCTCGGGCAGCCCGGCGTTGTCGGCCTTTGGTGAGGACTCCGGGTACACCAAGGCCATCTATGACCTGGCAACCCCCATCCTCGGCCTCTGCTTCGGCCATCAGGAGATCGCCAAGCACTATGGCGGCGAGGTCGTGCACGGCGGGCGGGAGTGGGGCCCCGCCGAGCTGCAACTGCTCGACGACCATCCCCTCTTCGCCGGGCTCGGCCCGGTCGAGCCCGTGTGGATGAGCCACTTCGACTCGGTGGCCGCTCTCGGGCCGGAGTTCGTGGAGCTCGGTCACACCACCTCGGGTGTCGACTCGCCGCCGCACCGCTACGCCGCGATCGGCTCGGACCGCCTGCGCCGCTACGGCTTCCAGTTCCACCCCGAGGTCGACGACACGGTCCACGGCAGCGAGATGCTCGCCAACTTCGTCCTCGACCTCTGCGGCTGCACGCCGTCGTGGACGATGGAACGCTTCGTCGACGAGGAGATCGAGCGGCTCCGCGCGCAGGTGGGCGAGGGCTCGGTTTTCCTCCTCGCCTCGGGCGGCGTCGACTCGACGGTGGCGGCGAAGCTCCTCGCCTTGGCGCTGGGGACCGAGCGCGTGCACCTCCTCCACATCGACAACGGGTTGCTGCGCGAAAACGAGAGCCGCGAGGTGGTCGCGACGCTCGAGTCGCTCGGCCTCGGCGCTCACTTGACGTTCGTCGACGCCAGCGACACCTTCCTCGCCCGGCTCGAGGGCGTCGTCGAGCCCGAGCGCAAACGCCGCATCATCGGTGACGTCTTCGTCGAGGTCTTCGAGTGCCAGGCCCGGCGGCTCGGCATCGAGGGGCATCTGCTGGCGCAGGGCACGATCTACCCCGACACCATCGAGACCGGCGGGACGAAACGGGCCGACACCATCAAGACCCACCACAACCGGGTGCCGATCCTGCAGGAGATGATCGCCGCCGGCCGCGTCGTCGAGCCGCTGGCCGAGCTTTACAAGGTCGAGGTGCGCGAGCTTGGGCTCCGGCTCGGCGTGCCGCGGGAGATCGTCTGGCGCCACCCCTTCCCCGGACCGGGGTTGGGCGTGCGGGTGTTGGGCTCGACCGGCGAGGAGGACCGCTCGCACTTCGCAGAGATCCAGCCGCGCCTGGCCGCGGTCGCGCGACGCACGGGGCTGGCGATGGCCGCGCTGCCGATCCGCTCGGTCGGCGTCAAATCCGACCTGCGCTCCTACGAGCACCCGGTGCTCCTCGGCGGCGACGCCTCCTGGGAAGAACTGCTCCGGGTAGCGGGTACCCTCTACCAGGAAGTGCCGCACGTCAACCGCTGCCTGGCCTGGCTCGGCGAGGGCTTCCCCGCCAGTTTCCACCCGCTCGCCGCCACGCTCACCGGTGGGAGGCTCGACGTCGCCCGCCAGGCGGACGCGATCGTCACCGACGGTCTCCTCCGGCACGGCCTCTACGATGCGATCTGGCAGTGCCCGACGGTGCTCGTGCCGTTGGCGATCGACGGCCGCGGCCGCGAGTTGGTGATCCTGCGCCCCGTTCGCTCCGAGCGGGCGATGACCGCCACGCCGGCCGACCTCCCGGCGGCGCTCGAGACGGAGCTGTGCGATCGGCTGCTCGCGCTCCCCGGCGTCTCCGGCCTGGCGCTCGACCTGACGACCAAGCCGCCCGGCACAATCGAGTGGGAGTGAGGCTTACCCGGGCTCGACCGGCGTCATGAGGCCCCGGATCGCCGGCAGCAGGCGGTCGGGGAGGCCGGCGCCGGTCTGCGCCGAGACCCAGACGCCCCGGCCATTGCGGCTCGCGGCCTCGAGCGGATCGAGGCGGTCGAGCTTGTTGAAGACGGTGAGGCGGCGCTCGGCGGCGACGCCGAGGTCGGAGAGCACCCCCTCGCCGACCGCCAGCTGCTCTTCCCACTGCGGGTGGCTGCGATCGACGACGTGCAGCACGAGGTTGGCGACGGCGATCTCCTCGAGTGTGCTCTTGAACGAGGCCACCAGGTGGTGGGGCAGTTTGCGGATGAAGCCGACGGTGTCGGCGAAGAGGGCGACCTTGCCGTCGCCCAGACCCCCGCGCTTCAACTTCGAGTCGAGCGTCGCGAACAGGCGGTCTTCTGCCAAGGCGCCGGCGTGGGTCAGCCGATTGAACAGCGTCGACTTGCCGGCGTTGGTGTAGCCGGTGAGCGCCACCTGGAAGACGTCGCGGCGGCCACGGCGCTGCAGGCCGCGAGTCCGCTCGATCGTCTCGAGGTCGCGCTCCAGATGTCGGATGCGCCGGCGCAGCGCACGGCGGTCGGCCTCGAGCTGGGTCTCGCCCTCACCGCCGCGGGTCCCCGTGCCGCCCATCTGCCGCGACAGGTGCGTCCACCGCCGGGTCAGGCGCGGCAAGAGGTAGTTGAGCTGCGCGAGCTCGACCTGGGTACGAGCCTCGCGGCTCCTGGCCCGCTGGCGGAAGAGATCGAGGATGAGGCCGCTCCGATCGAGGACCTGGACCTCGCAGACGTCCTCGAGCGTCTTGACCTGGCTGGCGGAGAGGTCGTCGTCGAAGATCAAGAGGTCGGCGCCGAGCTCGCGGGCGGCCAGGCCGACTTCCTGCGCCTTGCCCGGTCCGATGAAGGTCTTGACGTGCGGCGCCGAGGCGGCCTGCAGCGTCCGACCGACCACTTCCACCCCGGCGCTCTTCGCCAGCTCCGCCAGCTCGGCCAGATGGTCCTCCACAACCCAACGCGGCTGAGCGCGCAGGGCGAGACCGACGAGCAGGGCGCGGCGCAGGGGCTGGGAGGTGGGGGCCGGAACGGCGGGCAACGCGAGCGCCATTCTAGCGCGAGCCGGCCAGGCCTAGAAACCAGGCCTAGAAGTGCAGGGCGAAACCGGCGTGTCCCATGCCCAGCACGCGGACCGCGTCGCTGTCCACGACGTGACCGGAGATCTCGACCAAGAAGGCGAAGCTCGGCGAGAATTTGAACTCGCCGCTCACCCCGAGCACCAGGCCGATGACCGTGTCGTCGAGGACATCGCGCGGCACCCCCCCCACCCCCAGCTCCGTGCCCTCGAGCTGGTAGGCGCCGAGGCCGAGGAAGAGGCCCGACTCGTAGTAGCCCTCGTGGAACTGGTATTCGCCGCCGAAGTCGAGATAGGTCGCGGTGGCGTCGGCGAGCGACCCCGCGTTGGCGCCGGTGTCGAAACCAAACCGACCGGCACGCACCCAGACGCTGTGCGTTCGCTCGAGATGCAGAGCCGCTCCCAGCTGGCCGCCGAAGCCGGAGCTCCCGCCCTCGTCGAGCGCGCCACCGAAGCCGCCGAGCAAGCTCAGCGTCCAGGTGTAGTCCTGGGCATGCGCCTCGCGCGGCACGGCCGCCGCCAAGAGCAGGAGGATCGGAACGAGCAGACGGCGGATCACGTGGTCTCCTCGACGTGACAGATCGGGCAAGTATAGCGGCGGCGTTCGCGTCTATCTGGGTGATGAGCGAACGCTCGACAGGCGCCGCTCGCCGTGCGCTCGCGACGCCGCCGGCTCGCGGAGGTGTACGGAGAACCCGGGGCGGCGTCACAGGCCCGATCGCCGGCCTCGCCCGATTCCTGTTGCCCTCGCCCTGCCTCGGTTGCGGCAGTCTCGATCCGCCGCTCGACATGGCGCTCGGCCTTTGCCCGCCCTGCCGTGGGCGGCTCGCACCCGTCCGCGGCCGCCGCTGCCACCGCTGCTTGCGGCCGCTCCCGGGGGGCCCGGGTGCCTCGCCCAGCTGTCCCCGTTGCGCCGAGCGGGCGACCGACCTGGAGCGTCTCTTCGCGGGCTGGCTCTACGCGCCACCGCTCGACTCCGTCCTCCTCGGCCTCAAGTTCGGCGGGCTCAGCTATCTCGGGCGACACCTCGCGACGGCCCTCGCGGGGCGGCTCCGCGCGGAGCTCGCCACCGTCGACCTCGTCGTCCCGGTCCCTCTGCACTGGTGGCGGCAGCTCGGCCGGGGCTACAACCAGGCGGCCGAGATCGCGCGGCCGCTGGCGCGACACCTCGGCCGTCCGTGCCGCGCCGTGCTGGCGCGGCGGCGCGCCACCTCGCGCCAGGCCGAGCTGCCGCGCACCGCCCGCGGCGCCAACGTGCGGGGCGCCTTCCGACTGCGCCGGCCGGCGCTCGTCCGCGGGCGCGTCTGCCTGCTGGTCGACGACGTGGTCACCACTGGCGCCACCCTGGCGGCGGCGGCCGCGGCCCTCCGCCGGGCCGGGGCGGCGGCCGTCCTGGCCGTCGCGGCCGGCCGCACGCCGGAGCCGGAAGAGATCCCGGCGCGCGCGCCCCGGGTACCGGAATAGGCGCCTCCGTCGCGCCTGTTCCCCAGATCGGAGGCCCTCACCCGCGTCTTTTGACACGGGTGTTGCGTACTCCCTATACTTTTCGGCACGGCTGGCGGTAACTCCATGCGCCTCGTTCGGCGATCCCTGATCACGGCTTGGCTCCTCGCCCTGTGCACCGGGGCCGTGGTCCACGCTCAGGGCGCCGTGGTCGGCAAGCTGAGCGCCGGCACCTCGCCGTTGCCCGCGGCTCGCGTCTACGCCTACCGGCTCGCCAACGCGGCCCTCGAGCGCGCGGCCACCGACGAGGCCGGGGCCTTCCGCTTCGCGGAACTGCCCGCCGGCCTCTACAAGATCGTCGCCTTCAAGCCCGGCTTCGTGCCGGCCGTGGCGCTGCTGACCCGGGCCAGCGCGGAGGCGTCGCAGTACGTCGAGATGGAGTTGGAGCCGGCGGCGCCGGTCGATGGCGAGGAGAACTATTGGGCGGCGCGCCGCCAGATCCCTCCCGACGTGCTGCGTGAGATCGAGATGGCGGCGGCCGTGGCGGCCTGGAGCGTTGGCGAGAGCGCCGCGCCGTCGCTGCGGGGTGAGATGGGAGCGCTGGCCGGTGTGGACCACACCTTGACCCAGGAAACGGCGCAGATGACGGGCGGCCGCGTGGGCCTCGAGGCCGCCATCCGCGACGTGCACGTCGATCTCGCCGGCGACTACGTGGCGCTCGAGCCCGCCGCCGGTGCGGCGAGCGGGCCGAACGGTCACTCGCAATCGCTGTCGCTCGACATCGGGGACGGCGGCATGCATCGCGTGGAGCTGACCTCGAACGACAACCGCCTGCGCGAGTCCGCCGACCCCGTCGCCTTCGAGAGCCATCGGGTGGCTTGGTCGCGCCTCGGCGAGGAAGGCATGGCCCGCGTCACGGCGCAGTACACGCAGGAGAGCAACTACTTCGGCCGCAGCGACCTCGGCACGCTCTGGCTGCCGGAGGCGAGCCGCTCCTGGCGGCTCGAGGGTTCCTACAGCATGGGGTTGGGCGCGAGCTCACGGCTCGAGGCCGGGCTGCGCTACCGCGAGCGCGAGATCGACCTCACCGACGACCGCTTCGGGCTGCCGGCGCAGCGCGTCGAGGTCTTCGGTCGCGGCGGCACCCGCTTGAATCCCGCGTTCCTCGTCGAGTACGGCGTGTACTCGACGCTCTCCGACGGCAGCCTGTCGTTGACGCCGCAGGGCAGCCTCGTGCTGCAGCTCTCGCCGACCTGGCGGGCCCGCACTTCGGCCAGCGTCAAGGTGCACGACAGCGATGTGGCCTCCTCCTTCCTGCAGGACTTCGGAGTGATCGAATACGGCGACCTGTCCTCGTGCGACGGCGGCGCCGAGCACTGCTACCAGGTGCTCTTCTCGAACGGCGAGGGCGACCGTGAGCGCTTCAGCATCGGCGCCCTGCATCGCCAGTTCGACGAGACGCTGCGGCTGCAATTCGACCGCAACTTCTTCAACCAGGAGGAGAGCCTCTTGCTGGTGCCCGGCGACGGCGTGCCGGAGCTGCACGTGGCTCTCACGCGGCGGCTCGGGCAGCGCATCGACACGCGGCTCGAATCGACCCTCGGCTCGGGCGGCGGAGGGATTTTGTGGGCTGGCCCGCGGGCCCGCCCCTACACCAACGATGTCGCCTACCTGGTGACCTCGCTCGACACTCGCTTCCACGCCACCCAGACCGGCGTCTTCCTCGCCGTCCACCACCTGGCGCAGCGGCTCGACCCGTTCGGCCACCACCAGGCGGAGCGGCTGGTCGAGATCCAGCGCCTGCAGCTCCTGCTCACGCAGGAGCTCGACTTCCTGCACCAGTTGGCCTCGGACTTCGCCGTGCAGCTCAACATGGAGCTGTCCCGCGGCCTGCTGCCGTTCTCCACGCACCTCGCCGACTGGGACGACCCGCAAGCCGTGCGGAGTCGCGTGACCGGCGGGTTCGCGGTCGGCTTCTAGTTCCCTCGCCCCCTGCTTCCGTCTGGTCGTAGGGCCTACGGGCCCCTCGGCTGGCTGGATCCAAGGCCAAGGATTCGCTTCAAATTTCTGGAGTTACAGGCTAAACTGCTTCTGACAAGAGGGTTTTCCGGCGGTTCAACGCACCGTTTCCGTGGCATGGAACGTGCTCAACCGACCTGCGCCGAGGAAACTCCCCGCCATGCCCGCCGTCGCCCAGTCCCGCCAGCGCCGCAAGCGCGCTTTCCTGCTCGTGGCGGCCGTGTTGCTCGGCACCGGTGTGGCGCTTGTCGGCGCCGTCAGCTCGTGGCGCAAGGTCGAGTCGTTCCAGCCGCTCGGATTCGCCGCCACGCCCCGCGACGGCCACTGGCTGGTGACTTCGGTCGGCGACGGGGAGACCCTCTTGGCACCGGGCGACCAGATTCTGCTCGTCGGCGGTCGCGAGGCCGGCCAGGTCTCCGACCTCGGCGCCATCTTGCGCCGGCGCCCCGAGACCGACCTCGTGGTGGCGCGCGGCGAGGACGTTCTCGCTCCCATCCGCTACCGGCGGCCGGCCCTCGAGATCGACTGGCCGTACCTGATCCTGGCGCTGATCGGCGTCGCCTATCTGGTGATCGGCTTCGCCACCCTGCTCCAGGATCAGCGACGCACGGCGCGGTTCTTCTACCTCTGGTGCCTGACCTCGACGCTGGTTTACATCGCCTCGCCGGGCGAGCTGCTCGATCCCGTCGACCGCGCGACCTACGTGCTGGAGACGGTAGCGCGAGTGCTGCTCGCGCCGCTCACCCTGCACCTGTTCCTCGTCTTTCCACGGCCCCTCGCTCGCCGCTGGGCGCCGTTCGCCTACCTGCCGGCCGTCTTCTTGCTGCTCGCCCAGTGGGACGCGATGGCCAACCAGGGGCGCTGGCTCTGGCAAGGCAACCTCCAGCGCGCCATCGCGACGTTGCAGCAGCTCGAGCTCTATCACCTCGTCGCCTTCGCGCTGGCGGCGGCGGCCATCCTCGCCTGGCGCTTGTTGCGCCGCCTGCAGCCGGAGCCGCTGCGGCAGGCGATCTGGATCGCCCTGGGTCTCGCCGGCGGCTACCTGCCGTTCCTCGCCCTCTACCTGCTGCCGCGCAGCCTGGGGGGCGAACCAGGCCAGCTCCAGGCCGCGCTCGCCGTCTTGCCGCTCGCCTTGGTGCCGCTCACCTTCGCCTACGCGATCCTGCGCTACCGGCTCTGGGACATCGGCCCGCTGGTGCGCAGCTCCGTGTCCTTGACCCTGACCGTCCTGCTCGGCGTGCTCGGCTTCTCGCTCGCCAACTTGGCCGTCACCCGCGTGGTGCCCGAGGACCTCGCCGCGGCGCGGACGCTCCTGACCTTCGCCTCCGGGCTGGCGATCGCCGGCTTGATGATCCCTACGCGGCGGGGTCTCGATCGCAGTCTCGAACGGATCCAGTACCGGCACACGTTCCAGCGCCGCCGGTCGCTCGCCGAGTTCGGGCGCGACCTGCTGCACGAGCGCGACCTGGGGCAGCTCTCGGAGATGCTCCTGGGGCAGATCGAGGAGACGTTCGACGTGGCCTGCGCCAACCTCCTGCTGCGCTCGGAGGCGGGCCTGGTACCGGTGCGCGGCGAGCCCGCCCTGCCCAGCGTGGTGCCCGAGGAGGCGTTGGGCGAGGACTTCTGGGCGAGCGAGGTGCGGGCACTGTCGGCGGTCGAGCTGGCCGTGGAACCGATGACCCCGCAGCGACGGCTGTTCGCGGCCGGCTACCGCTACGCCCTGCCGCTCGAGGTGCGCGACACGCGGCTCGGGGCCGTCGTCCTCGGCTACAAGGCCGGCGAAGTGCCGCTGGCGAGCGCTGACCTCGATCTGATCCGCAACCTGCTCGACCAAGTCGCCCTGGCGGTCGAGAACGCCCAGCTCCTCGAACAGGTGCGCGCCCAACTCGCCGAGGTGACCCGGCTCGAGCACTACACGCGCGAGATCTTCGAGTCCTCGCCGACCGGCATCGTCGTCCTGGACCGCGACGGGCGTATCGAGTCGGCCAACACCGCTTTCGAGCGACTGGTGGGGGAGAAGGTCGAGGCCGGCCGACTCCTCGCCGAGGTGCTCCCCATCGAGGCGCTGCCCGAGCCGGGAGAGGGGTTGCGCGAGGTCAGCCTCAGGACGCCCGGCGCCGAGCCCCGCTACCTGCAGATCTCCGTCGCCTCCTTCGAGGCCGGGCCGCACGGGCCGCGGCGCGTCGTCGTGGTGGCGGACGTCACCGATCGCATCGCCATGGAGGCGGCTCTGCTGGAGCGGGAGCGCCTGGCCTCCCTCGGCATGTTGGCGGCGGGTGTCGCCCACGAGGTCAACACTCCCTTGACCGGCATCTCGAGCTACGCCCAACTCCTGCTCGCGGACACCCCGGCCGACGATCCACGGCGGGCGTTGCTCGAGAAGGTCGAGCGCCAGACGTTTCGGGCCTCGCGCATCGTCTCGAACCTGCTGGAGCTGTCGCGCGAGCGGCCGCGCGAAACCCGACCGGTCGACGTCGGGCGCGTGGTGGGCGACGGCCTGGACCTCCTCGCCGAACGGATCGCCGGCGCCAACGTACGGCTGACCTGGAAGCCCCCGGAGGTGCCGATCGTCGTCGAGGGCAACGACGACGAGCTGCAGCAGGTGGTCACCAACCTGGCGCTCAACGCCGTCGAGGCGCTGGCGCCGGCCGGCGGCGACCTCGAGGTCACGCTCACGGCCGACGAGCGTTGGGCTCGCCTCGCCGTCCGCGACAGCGGCGCTGGCATCGCGCCCCAAGAGCTCGAGCGCATCTTCGAGCCCTTCTTCTCGACCAAGACCGCGCAGGGCGGCACCGGCCTCGGGCTGGCGATCAGCTACGCGATCGTGCACCGCCACGGTGGCGAGTTGCGGGTGGTGAGCCACGCCGGCGACGGCACCTGCTTCCTCGTCGAGCTGCCGCGCGCAGCGGGTGAGAGCCGATGAACATCCTGATCATCGACGACGAAGACGTCCTGCAGGACGTGCTCACGACCCTGCTCTCGCGCGCCGGCTATCGCACGTTCTCCGCCCGCACCGGTGAGGAGGGTCTGCAGATCCTGCGGCGGGAGGACGTCGACCTCGTCCTCCTCGATCTGATGCTGCCCGGCATGTCGGGGCAGGAGGTCCTGCGCCAGATCCGGAGCGAGGATCCGGAGCAGATCGTGGTGGTCATCACCGCCTTCTCGTCGGTGGAGAGCGCCATCGCCGCGCTGCGCGACGGCGCCTACGACTACATCGCGAAGCCGTTCAAGAACGACGAGGTCTTGATCACCATCGACAAGGGCCTCGAGCAGCGGCGCCTGGCGCACGAGAACCGCGCCCTGCGCGAGCAGCTCCAGCAGCGCTACGCCTTCGACAACATCATCGGCAAGTCGAAGCCCATGCTCGAGGTCTTCGCGCTGATCCGCCTGGCGGCGCCCTCGAAGAGCAACATCTTGATCCTGGGCGAGAGCGGCACCGGCAAGGAGCTGGTCGCCAAGGCCATCCACCACCACTCGTTGCGCGCCGAGGGGCCGTTCGTCACCGTCAACTCGGGCTCGATGCCCGCCGACTTGCTGGAGAGCAACCTCTTCGGCCACGTGCGGGGTGCCTTCACCGGCGCCGTGGCCGCCAAGAAGGGCCTCTTCGAGTTGGCCAACGGCGGTTCGATCTTCTTCGACGAGATCGGGAACATCCCCTTGGACACCCAGGCCAAGCTCCTGCGCGTCATCCAGGAGAAGGAGTTCATGCGCCTGGGCGGGGTGGAGACCCTGACCGCGGAGGTGCGCATCATCGCCGCCACCAACGCGGATCTCGAGCGCATCGTCGCCCACGGTGCCTTCCGCGAGGACCTCTACTACCGGCTCAACGTCATCACCGTCCACCTGCCGCCCTTGCGCGAGCGGCCGGAGGACATCCCGCTCCTGGCGCGCCACTTCCTCAGCCACTACGCCGAGGAGAATCGCAAGGAGATCGCCGGCATCGCGCCCGAGGCGATGGCCCTGCTCATGGACTACCAGTGGCCGGGCAACGTGCGCGAGCTCGAAAACGTCATCGAGCGCGCCGTCGTGCTCTCGACCGGCAGCGCACTCGACGTCGAGCTCTTGTCCCCGGCCGTGCGCCGCCGCAACGGCGTGTCCTTGCTCGCCGACCCCCTGCCGGCCAACGGCCTCTCGCTGCGCGACGCCGTGGCCGCCTACGAGCGGCGCCTCATCATCCAGGCCCTGCAAGCCACCGGCGGCGTCCAGAAAAAGGCCGCCGAGCTCCTCCAGGTCAAGCCCACCACCCTGCACGAGATGATGAAGCGCCTGGCGGTGTCGGTCGAAGAAGTCCTGGTCTGAGCGCGTAACGGCGGGGGCTTCGTCGGCTCCAGCGCGGAGTTAGCCAGCCGCGACCCACGCACGCAGCGTCACGACCGGGCCACCAGCACCCGAATCTCCCCCACCGACTCAAAACGCCAACCGACGCAGAATCGGCTCCGAGCCCGGCCGCCCCTGAACCACCGCCCACTC
>CAYXXN010000073.1:13310-13700 GCA_964469055.1 uncultured Thermoanaerobaculia bacterium | reverse complement strand
CGCAGATTTTGACCTCCTGGTGTGGTTCATGCCTTACGTGAACGTGCAGCGGCTAGGGGAAGCGTGCGAGGCGGAGACCGCCTTCTGAGGCGCCCCGGGAATCATCCAGCGGGGAGACGTGCTCCACACGGATGTCGGCATCTGCGTCCTCGGGCTGTGCACGGACACCCAGGAGATGGGCTATGTGCTGCGGCCGGGCGAGGAGGCGCCGCCGGCCGGGCTGTTGCAGGCCATGGCGCTCGGCAACCGCTGGCAGGATCTGCTCACCGCGCAGTTCCGGGTGGGCCGCACCGGCAACGAGGTGCTCGCCGGGGCGCGCGCCGCCGCCGAGCGCGAGGGCATTCGCGCGAGCGTCTACAGCCATCCCCTGGGCGTCTTCGGCCACGCTCC
>CAYXXN010000073.1:0-13300 GCA_964469055.1 uncultured Thermoanaerobaculia bacterium | reverse complement strand
CCATCGAAGGCAACATCAAGGCTCCGGTCCCCGAGTGGGAGGGTCAGCTCGTGCAGATCAAGCTCGAGCAGAGCGCCCTCTTCGACGGCGAGCGGGTCGTGTACCTTGCCGGGCGCCAGACCCGCTGGCACCTGGTGCGGTAGGCCTGCTGCGCCCACGCCGCGCCGGCGCGGCCCCGCCCCGCCCTACCTGAACACGCCGAGCAACTTGAGCAGTCCGATCAGGACGACCGCGCCGGCGATCGCGACGAGGTAGTGCCCGATCCCGGAGGCCCCGATGTTGAGCTTCCCGGCCAGCCAGCCGCCGAGGATCGAGCCGATGATGCCCACCACGATGTTGGCGATGAGGCCCATCTGGGCGTTGGTCTTCATCACCAGGCTGGCGAGCCAGCCAATGACGCCGCCGACGATGATCAGGATCAGCCAGTTCATGACGACCTCCCTCGGATTGTTTGCGCCGAGTGTACTCCGATTGGCCCGGGCGGCGCCCGAGGAGCCGGCGCGGACTGGCCCCGCCTACCTAGAGGTTCGCCTGAGCCATCTCGTCGAGATCGACGAGCAACCGCTCGAGGCGCTGGCGCTCACGCTCGAGGGCCTCGTCTGCCAGCTCGCGGGCGATCGCCTGCGGGGCACCGATGGCGATGGTCAAGCGGGTGAAGGGCTTGGGGATCACCTGCCGGTCCCAGGAGCCGAGCCTCCAGGCCGACCGCGCGGCCACCGCCAGCGGGACGATCGGCGCCCCGGCGAGCTGGGCCAGGGCGAGGGCGCCCGCCTTGAACTCGCGGCGCGGACCCCGGGGGCCGTCCGGGGCGAGGGCGGGGGAGGTGCCGGCTTTCCGCATCCGGCGATGGAGGGCGAGGATCGCCGCCTGGCCGCCGCGGGACGAGGAGCCGCGCACGATGTCGACACTCCACGCGGCCCCCAGGCGGCCGACGAGCTCGCCGTCGCCGCTGCGGCTCGCCATCACGGAGAGGCGCAAGCCGCCGCGATCGAGGCCGCGCAGAAAGTTGGCGAGCGCGAAAGCGCCCTCGTGCCAGAAGACGAGCACGGCGGGCCGGCCGCTGGCGAGGACCGCCTCGAGGTGCTCGTCACCGATCTGGCGCACCCGCCAGCTCCGGCCGAGCCAGGTGAGCAAGGTCGGCGCCAGCGCGCCGGCCAGGCGTTGGGCGAGCCGCGGGCGCTCCGGTGGCGCCGTCACGGGCGCCCCTTCGGCTCCGGGCCGAGGGGAGTGACCGCTGCCAACGGCGGCAGACGCTCACCGGCGCCGTAGCGGACTCGCTCGAGAAAAAGGCCGGCGGCCGGCGCCGTCCACTCGGCGGGTGTGCCGCGTTCCGCCGCCAGGGGACGCTCGGCGAGCAAGCTCTCCAGCTCGTCGAGCCGTAGCTCGCCGGTGCCGACGCGCACGAAGGCTCCGACCAGCCGACGGACCATCTTCCACAGGAAGTGCGAGGCGGTGAGGCGGATCAGCACGAGGGCGCCGGCCTCGGCGACCTCGGCGGCCGCGACCTCGACGAGGGTGCTCTTCTGCGCCGCCGGCGCTTCGCAGAAGGAACGGAAATCGTGGCGGCCGACGGCCAGCGTAGCCGCGCGCCGCAGGAGCGCGACGTCGAGCGGCTCGCGCACCCACCAGATGGCGCGCTTGGCCAAGGCACTCCGGCGGCGGGAGAGCTGGTAGAGGTAGGTGCGGTCGACGGCGTCGTGGCGGGCATGGAAGCGATCCGGCGCGGCGGCGAGGGAGAGCACGTGGACGCTCGCCGGCAGGGCCGCGTTGATGGCCCGGCGCAGGGTCTCGGGTTCGCGCTCTCGCGCCAGGCGCAGGTGGGCGACCTGACCCAGGGCGTGGACCCCGGCATCGGTGCGTCCGGCGGCTGCCAGGTCACGAATCTCGCCGCCCGCCTCCTCGACGGCACGGCGCAGGGCGCCGGCGACGGTGCGCTCGGCGTTCTTCTGCTGCTGCCAGCCGTGGAAGGAGGTGCCGTCGTACTCGAGGACTAGCTTGTAGGTGGCGGTGCGGTGTGGCGCTTGAGGGTCAGTCTTGACGCGCCCCCCGGCGGCTTCGAGGCCTTCGGCCCCGGCGGCTCGGGGGCGCGACGCTGTCCCAGCCTTCGGCATGGGGCGACTCGGCGCGGTACCCCGCCGCGCGGCGGCGGGGGCCTCCCCGCGCCGGCCGTCCACGCCTTTGCGCCGCCCCCGCCCAGCGGCGCCTTGCCCCCTCCCGGCGCGCGCGGGACGCCGCTTCTTCATCGGAGGGTCGTCAGCGGTGCCCGCCGGCGTACTTTTTCTCGCCGGCCGTCACTCGCAGCGGCAACCGATTCTGCGGCGGCGGCAGCGGGCAGGTGGCGTAGGGTGTGAAAGCGCAAGGCGGGCTGTAGGCGCGGTTGAAGTCGAGGTCGACGCGACCTTCGGCGTCGGGGGCGAGCACGTAGAGGTAGCGGCCGGCGCCGTAGGTCTCCGGGCCGTTGGTGCGGTCGCCGAAGATCAGGAAGAGCTCCTCGTCGCCCGGTTCGGCGAGGGCGTCGAGGCGCAGCGTCTGGCCGCCGACTTCGAAGACGACCGCGCCCCAGGAGTTGGACTCCTGCACGAGCCCGGTCACGTCCGCTACCCGGATCTGTTGCAGCGGATCGTGTGCCTCGAAGCGCGCCGCGAACCGCCAGGCGGGATCGACCGGGTAGTAGTCGAGACCCTGGAAATCGCGGCGCGTCGGGGCGTCGGCATCCTTGACCCGCAGCAGCAGATGGCCGTCGCGGTCGAGGATCTGGAACGAGAGCGTGCCGAGGGTGACCACCGTCGGCGCGCCGTCGAGATCGGAGACCAGCTCCATCGCCGCCGCCGGCTGGCCATCGACCTCGAGGCCCGCGCCGGCCGCCGGCTCGAGCCGGACTCGGCCGCCCTCGAGCACGAGGGCGCCGCCGTGGGGTGGCCCGCTGGGGAGCACGACGTCGTTGGCGGGATCGGCGCCGATCGTGTTGCGGCCCTCCTCGAGCCAGTGCAAGCCGACGAGGGTGAGCCAACTGTCTGGGCGCTGGAGTCGCTCGAGCCGGCGCGCTCGCCAGGCGAGGATCTCCTCTTCGTGGGTCGGAGGTAGAGTCGGCGCTGTCTCCTGCGCCGCGGCGGTGGCGGCAGCGAGCAGCACGAGACCCAGGGTGGCGGAAGCACGCATGGCCGGCATTCTAGCCGCCGGGCCCATCGCCGGCCGCGCCGTCGGCGCCGGTCAGGACGGCGACGATCTCGGCCAGCGTCGCCGGGTCGAGGATGGTCTCGAAGTGCGCGCCGTGCACGCGCCGCGGCGCCTCCGCCAGGGCGGCCAGCTCCTGGGGCGAGAGTCGCCGCTGGCTGGCGAGGCTGGCGTGGCCGTCGCCGGCGGCCACGACCCGGGCGGCGAGCCGCGGCCGGCGCTCGACGAAGTCGTCACCGGCGAACAGGGTCCGCGGGTCCGAGCCGCCCTCGACCAGCACGGCCCGCACCGGGGTCCGGGCGTCGGCGTTCTCGAGCAGGTGGATGGCCGGGGCGCCGAACGCGGGCGCGTCGTGCGCGAGCACGGCCTGCAAGCGGCGGGCGCGCGTCAGAGCGGTGCCGAGGAAGGCGCGGCGCTCGGCCGTCGTCCCGAAGAGGTCGAGCCGCCGGTCGGCGCGCCGCGTCGCGGCGGCGTCCCAGAGCGACCAGCCGTGGCGCTCCCAGGCGCTCGGATCGTAGAGATCGACGGCCAGGGGCTCGCCGGTGGCGTCGAGGAAGAGATCGTCGGCGTCGGCCGGCAGATCCTGGTAGAGCGCCTGCATGCCGAAGAAGGTCTCCGGCAGGAAGTGACGGCCGGCGACGGCGACGTAGCGGCGTCCGCGGTTCATCTCCCGCAGGATGCGCAGGGCACCGCCGTTCGAGGCTCCGACCAGGACGAGCCGGCGGATCGAGACGCCTGCCGCCCCCGCGGCGGCCCCGGCCTCGGCGGCCTCGAGGTCGGCGCCTCCGTACTTGGCGAGGTAGCGGCAGATGTGGGCGCCGTTGCTCTGGCAGACGAGGTCGAGGGCCAGCTCGCCGCCGCCGCGCGCGGCTCGCAGCCGCGCCAGGCCAGCCGTGAGTTGCGCCGCGGCCTCGATGTTGTCGCCGCGCCAGTCGTAGGCGTAGAGGTAGAGGTCGTCGCCGGGCCTCGGCCGCGCGAGGTCGCCCAGGGTGTAGCCCGCCGCGAGTAGGGCGTCCACCAACGGTTGGTAGATGGGCCGGCGGAGGAAGGGGCCGAGCCGCACTTCACGCAGGACTTGCCCGGGCTCGATGTCGTCCGCGGCGCCGCCGAGCGGGGGTGCGAGGCGGTAGCCGCCATCGCGAGGCAGGAGGAAACGGCGAGCGTCGCCCCAGACGATCGCGCCGCTCCCGGTGTCGTGCAGGATGGTGCCAGTCACCCCGGGGACGAAGATAACCGGTGCGCGCGTTCGAGCGGTGGAGGTGGCGTGTGGCTGGGGGTGTGGGGCCGCGCTGCAAGCCAGAAAGCCGAGGCTGAGGAGGAGGGCGGGGATGCGCGCCACCGCGTTGGCGGCTCCAGGCCTGCAGCGAAACGACATCGGGTAAGGAAACTAGCAGGGGACCTGGGACCATGGGTGCCGGCGGCCGGCTACAATGGCCGGCTGGCCGATGACGGGCACGCCTCCAGACGGGACGCGACCGCCGGACGTCCTGCGCGAGGAGGATGGCGAGCGCCTGGATCTGCCGCTACGCGGCGGTCGGCCGGAGGCGGGAGAGCGGCCGCGACGGACACGGCCGAAGCCGGAGCCCGAGCGCAGTTCGCCCTACTCGATTCTTCCACTTCGCCGGAGTCAGCGACAGGCCGAAGCTGGGTCGCAAGTCGCGCGGCGCCGACGGCCGTGGAGCGGGCGGCGGTGGTGGTTCCTGGTGCTCCTCGCCGTCGTCTTCGGGTACTGGTTCCTGTGGGCGCCGCCGCGGGTCACGGTGGACGCGGAGGCCCTCGAGTTCGGCGAGCAACGGGTGGGGACCGAGAGCGCGCCGCAAACGCTGCGGCTCGGCAACCGCGGCCGCCGACCCCTGCGCGTGGCGACCGTCGCGTTGGCCGGCGCCGGCGCCGGCGAGTTCGCGCTGCTCGCCGAGAGCTGTGCCGGACGGGCCCTGCCCCGCGGCGCGACCTGCTCGATGAGTGTCGTCTTCGCCCCCGCGAGCCCGGGGAAGCGACGCGCAGAGCTGGCGATCACCGGCAACGCCGGCGCGCCACGTCTCTCGCTCGCTGGCACCGGCACCGCGCCCCGACTCACCGTCGAGCCCGAGCACCTCGACTTCGGCCGCCAGGCCGTGGGGCAGGCGAGTACTGCGGGGGTCTTGACGTTCCGCAACGACGGCAGCGCTGCGCTGCGCCTCGAGCGCCTGGCGCCGAGCGGCGCCGCCGCGGCCCACTTCCAGCGCGCCCAGGACGAGTGCTCGGGCCGCTCACTGGCGCCGGGTGACTCCTGCGCGGCGAGCTGGACCTTCCGGCCGGCGCGGGTGGGCGAGGCGACGGCGACGCTGCTCGTCGAGAGCGACGGCCAGGAGGAGCCCCGCGTGACGCTGGCCGGCATCGGCGTCGCCCCGGGCCTGATGATGACCCCGGAGCGGCTCGACTTCGGAGGTCTGCGCGTCGGAGAGGAGAGCGAGTCGAAGAGCGTCCTCCTCGAGAACACCGGCAACGCGCCGCTCGCCCTCACCGGGCTCGAGCTGGGAGGCGCCGGGCGTGGCGCCTACGAGATCGTCGAGCAGGGCTGCGGCACGACGCTCGCCCCGGGCGACAACTGCAGCGCCGCGGTGCGCTTTCGCCCGACCGCCGAGGGCGCGGCGACGGCCAGCCTACGGCCGCTGGCGACGGGCCTCGCCCGACGTCCGGAGGTGGCGCTCGCCGGCCGCGGCACGGCGCGCCGTCTGGCGGCGCGGCCGCAGCGGCTCGAGTTCGGTCGCGTGGAGGCCGGCGGCGAGGCCCGACAGTCGATCCTCCTGGAAAGCGTCGGTGGCGAGGGGGTGACCTTGCGCCGCATCGCCGTCGCGGGCGCTGCGGCATCGGAGTTTCGGGTGGGAGGGAGCTGTCAGGCGGGGGCGGTCTTGGCCGGCGGCCGTTCCTGTACGGTCGAGGTGCGCTTCGCCCCGCGCGCCGCGGGCGCGCAAGACGCGACCCTGCGGATCGAGCACGACGGCATCGGCGCCTCGCTGGCCGTCGAGCTGGCCGGTGGGGGGTTCACGGCGCCGGTGGCGCGGCTGGAGGTCGGGCCGGAGCGCCTCGACTTCGGCGCTTGGCGGGTCGGCGAGCGCAGCGGCATCGAGTCGGTGCGGATCGCGAGCACGGGCACGGCGCGGCTCGGGCTGGAGGAGATCGTCGTGACGGGCGCGCAAGCTGCCGACTTCCAGCTCGTGCCAGCGTCCTGCACGGGCATTCCCTACGTGGCCCCGGGGAGCGACTGCGTCGTCGGCTTGCGCTTCGCCCCCTTGAGACCAGGGCCACGGCGGGCGACGCTGGTGGTCCGCCACGATGCGGCGGGAGATTCGGCGGTGGTGGAGCTGGCGGGCGAGGGGGCCGAGTGAACGAGACGCCCGCCGCGCCCGGCGCCGCGAACGAGGAGGTCGCTATGGGATCGAGACGGAAGTGGAAGCCTACCGCCGTGGTGACGGTTCTCGGTCTGCTCGCCGCGGGCGAGCTCGCGTGGGCGGCGAGCCTGGCGCTGGTCGGCGGCACGCTGATCGACGGCTACGGCGGACCGCCGCTCGAGGACAGCGTCGTCCTGATCGACGGCGAGCGCATCACGGCGGTGGGCCAGGTGGGGACCCTGGCGGTGCCGGGGAACGCCGAGGTCGTCTCGACCGAGGGGATGACGGTGCTCCCGGGCCTCTGGGACATGCACGTCCACTTGATGATCAACGGCCACGCCGACTACGACCACTGGGATTCGACCTACCCGCCGCTCTTCCGCTCGGTGATCATGCCCGCCTCGGCCCACCAGCTGCTCATGGCCGGGGTGACCAGCGCGCGCGACCTCGGCGGTCCGCTGGAGGACTCGATCGCCGTGCGCGACGCCGTCAACCAGGGGGAGATCCCGGGGCCCACGCTCTATGTCTCCGGCCCCTTCCTCCAGCACGAGCCGTATCCCGGGACCGAGCTGTTCCGCTGGGGCGTCGCGGGCGTCGAGGACGCGCGTGCCAAGCTGCGCCGGCTGGCCGACGCGGGGGTCGACCTGATCAAGCTCATCGACCAGGACCAGATGACGATGGATGAGGTGAGGGCCCTGGTGGAGGAGGCGCACACCCACCGGCTCACGGTGGTGGCCCACGCTCACCGGCCGGACGAGATCCGCCGGGGCCTCGCGGCCGGCGTCGACTGCTTCGAGCACACCGGCCTCGCCACCGCTCCGGAGTACCCGCCCGACATCGTGGCCGCGATCCGCGAGCGCACCGCGCAGATGAACCGCGGCCCGCTTTTCTGGACGCCCACGGTCGAGGGGCTCTTCAACTACGCCTACGTCCGGGATCACCCGGAGAAGCTCGACGGCGAGGAGTGGCACCTGGGGCTGCCGCCGGAGATCATCGCCGACATCCGACAGTCGTTCGCTCACCCAGATCGGTTGCCGTACTTCCAGCTGACCCCGGCCCGGGCCCCGACCCTGAAGCGCAAGATCCAACAGCTCCGTGAGTCCGGCGTCCAGCTCTTGATCGGCACCGACAGCGGCATCCCGATGAGCTTCCACATCGACTCGACCTGGAACGAGCTCGACATCTGGGTGCGCGAGATGGGGTTCGACCCCATGGAGGCCATTCGCTCGGCGACCTACTGGCCGGCCAAGCTGATGGGGGTCGAAGACGAGGTGGGTACGGTGACCGAAGGCAAGTTCGCCGACATCATCGCCGTCCGCGGGGACGTCCTCCGCTACATCGACAAGCTCGACGAAGTGGACATCGTCATCAAGCACGGCATCAGGTACAGGTAGGGAAGGGTGGAGAGCGCGGCGTGCCCCCGAAACTCCTCGCGGACGCCATGCTCGGCTCCCTCGCCCGCTGGTTGCGTGTGCTGGGCCTCGACGTTGTCTACGACCCGCGGCTCGACGACGCGGCGCTGGTCGACAGGGCGGTCGAGGAGCAACGCGTCATCCTCACCCGTGACCGGCGCCTGGTGCAGCGCCGGCTCGCGCGCCACCACGTGCTCATTCGCTCCGAGGCGGTCGCCGAGCAGCTCCGCCAAGTCCTGACCGATCTCCAGATCGATCCTTCGGCCATCGCCTCGTTCGGTCGCTGCCTGCGCTGCAACACGCCGCTCGTCGACTTGGACGCGGCGGCAGCGCTAGGCAGGATCCCTCCCTATGTCGCCCTTACCCAGGAGCAGTTTCGCGGCTGCCCGGACTGCGGCCGCACCTTTTGGCGCGCCACCCACACCGAACGGATGCGCCGCCGCCTGGCGGAGATGGGTATCTCCCTGCCGCCGGCCTGAGCCTCTCCTCGAGAGCGCCGGTCTCAGAAGCGCACCGACACCCAGCTCGACACGGTGGTCGACTCGAAGATACGGCTCGGCTTGGTGGAGTCAGCGTCGAGATAAGTGCCGTAGAGGTGCCAGCCGAAGTGCCGCGCGAAACGGGCGGCGAGCGACAGGGTCCAATCGTTCCTGGAGTCGTCGCGGCCGAAGTTGCTGGAGGCCGGATCGTCGAAGGTGTACTCGCGGTCGCGGTGGCGGTAGCGGAGGCTCCCGCGCCAGGTCTCGTTCGGGGTGAAGGTGAGCTCGCCGTACAGCGCGTCCTCGTCATAGTCCTCGACGGGATCCTCGACGTCGCGCTCGCCGGTCTGCCAGCCGATCTCCGGGGAGAGGACGGAGTCGGCGAGGAAGCGTGCGAACAGGCCGTAGAAGAGGAGGTCGCTGTCCTTCGACGAGCGACGGTCGAAGCTCTGCTGGCCGAGGTCGGCGTTCGCCCCGAGATCCACGAAGTCCGTCACTCCGTAGGCGTAGGAGGCCACGAACCGCAGGCTGTCGGCGCGGTCGAATTCGTCGCCGACATCGAAGCTCGGGCGGTTGTAGTCGAAGACGGTCTCCAGCTTCGCCTCCTGCCTGCCTTGCTCCCAACCGCCGCCCAGCCCGAGCCGGTCGCTGGTGTCGAACTCCTCGTAGGCGAGGTGCTCGAGAGTGCCGTGGATCTCCCACTGCTGCTGGGCGCCGAGACGCGTACGGCCGCCGAGCCGGCCGACGACGGCGTGCTCGTCCTCCTGGATCTCACCGTCTGGCGCCTGGAAGAAGTTGTCGAAGAGGACGGCGCCGAGGCCGGCTTCCCACTCGGGCGCGGACTCCGCGGCCGGCGGCGGCGCCGGGGCGCTGGGCACGGGTTCCTCTTGAGCCAGCAGGCAGGGGGTGGCGGCGAGCAGGATCACTACGAAGGAGCCGATGAGGATCTTGTGCATTTCGTCGATTTCTCCCGGGTCATCGCCGCGGACGCCGCCGCGCGGCGTCCAGGCAGCGAGGCGGCGGCCGCCGAGGATGGACAGCACCCCGACCAGCGCGGCGGCGTTGGCGAGGCAGAAGAAGTAGGGAAGCGCCAGGGGCTTGCTCCGTCCCAGTCGCGTGCGGCGCAGCAGGAAGCCGACTGCGCCCAGGCCGTAGGCGGCGAGTTGGCCGCCCAAGGCCAGCCGCGCCAGCCAGCTCTGCGGTGCCAGGACGGCGCTCGCCAGGGCGAGCGGGATCAAGAAGAACGGAATCAGGTGCCGGAGTAGTTTGTGGCCGGCCAGCTCGAAGGAGTAGAAGCCCGAGGTCCAGAGCCGCCGCCCCAAGCCGAGCAGCGCCCGCACGCTGTGGTTGGTGACCCGCACCTTGCGCGCGAACTCCAGGCGTCCCTCGGCGGGCACCGGCTCGATGGCGACGGCGCGCGGCTCGGTGACCAGCCGGTAACCTTGCAGCACGACGCGGGCCGAGATCGCGATGTCGTCGGCCTGTGCCGGGTCGGCGGGTGCGACGAAGAGCTCCCGGCGCAGCGCGTAGAGAGCGCCGTCGGCGGCGAAGACGCTGCCTGCCCGACTCTCCAGCTCCTTCAACCAGGTGTCGAAGCCCCAGTAGACGCTTTCGCCGGCGCCCGTGCTGTCGTCGTGCTCGCCGGTGCGATAGCGCTTGCGGCCGCAGGCGCCGCCCACCTCGGGATCGGCGAACGGCTCGACGAGGGCGGCGAGCGCGCCGGGCACGAGCAGCGTGTTGGCGTCGGTCAAGGCGACGATCTCGCCGCGCGCCGCCGCCACACCGGCGGCGAGCGCTGCCAGCTTGCCCTCGCGCGGCCGCTCGATCAGGGAGAGCCGCGGGTCGGTGAGAGCCTGGACGATGTCGACGGTGGCGTCGGTCGAGCCGTCGGAGACGATGACGACCTCCAGCCGATCGGCCGGATAGTCCTGGGCCAGGGTGTTGGCGAGCTTGGCGGCGATCAGGCCCTCCTCGTTGAACGCCGGCACGACGACGGTGAGCGGCGGTCGGACCGCGGCGCGGCGGATCGGCCGGGGGCGCAGTCGACTGACGAGGAGCAACACCAGCGGATAGCCGACGTAGACGAACAGGCAGACGGCGGCGCAGAGGGCGAAGACTGCCCAGGCCGCGGCGGTCATCGGTGCGCCTCCGGCAGCGCCGTCGGCTCGGCGGGTGCAATCGCCTGCGGAGCGCTCGCCAGGAGGGCCTCGTACTCACCGCGCAGAGTGGCCCCGATCGCTCGCCAGTCGCCGACCGTCGCCGCGCGGCGGCGGGCGGCGGCGCCCAGGAAGGCGGCGAGCTCCCGGTCGGCGAGCACGCGGGTCAAGGCCTCCGCCAGCGAGCCTGGCGAGGCGGGAGCCTGTACCAACAGCGCCCCGTCGCCGGCCGCCTCGGCCATCGCTCCGACGTCGGTCGCGACGCACGGCACGCCGAAGGTCTGAGCCAGGGCGAGAGCGCCGCTCTGGAAGACCTCGCGATAGGGGAAGAGGGCGACGCTCGCCAGCTCCAACCAGGCGGCGATCTCGTCGCTGCGCACGTACTGGGCGACGAGCGAGACGTGCGGCCCGAGGTCGAGTCGTTGGATCAACTCGACGAGCATCCCAGCGTCGAAATCCGGTAGCGGCTGGCCGGCGATCACCAGGTGGGCTGCGGGCACCGTGCGGCGCACCCGCGCCAGCGCCTCGACGGCGAGATCGTAGCCCTTGTAGTGCGAGAGGCTGCCGAGCTGTAGCAAGACGGGCGCCTCGTCCGGCAGCCGCAGCCGCCAGCGCAGATCGCCGGCGGTCAGGCCCGGCCGCCGCAGCCGGGCGAAGACCTGCTCGTTGCCGTGCGGGATGGCGACAACGCGAGCCGCCTCGCCGCCATAGAGCGCCAGGAAGCGGGCGCGATTGCTCGGGTAGTGGACGAAGACGCGAGCGCAGCGCCGGTAGAGCCAGCGATAGGCCACCCGCTCGAGCGGGCCGCTGCCGAAGGCGCCCCGGGCCGCGAAGCGCTCGACGTTGTGGCAGACGTCGGCGAGCCGGAAGCCAAGTGCCGCCAGCAGGCCGACGCACAGCGCATCGCCGGCGAACCGCAGGTCGCCCAGCTGCACGACGTCGGGCCGCAGGCGCAACAGGTGCACGATGGCGCGCAGCCACTCCCGGTAATGGATCAGCGCCCGCCGTGTGCGCCGCGCGACGCCTGCCGGTCGGCTGTGCCGCGCCGCGGTGGCGTCCTCCCAGAGCCGCAGGCAGGCATCCAGCCGAAACTCGCGCGGTAGCCGAGCGAGCTCGAAGCGCCGGGAGGTGAGCAACGTGACCTCGCTTCCCGCTGCCGCCAGGCCCTGGCAGAGCTGGTAGGCGTAGTGCGCCATGCCGCCGTGGCCGGTCAGCTCGACGACGGCGACCCGCACCGGGCCGGGGGCGCGCCGGCCGGGCCTCAAGCGGCCTCCGCGGCGGAAACCGCCGGCGGAGCGTGCGCATCGAGCCGGCGCCGGTAGAGCCGCGCCAGTCGGTCGGCCCAGACGGTGGTCGTGAACTCCCGCACGAGACGGGCGCGGCCCTGGGCACCCAGGGCGGCGCGCTCGCCGGCCGGAGCCGCCAGCAGCTCAGCCATCGCTCCAGCCAGGGCGGCCTCGTCGCCCGGCGGCACCGGCAGGCCGCAGGGCGGCTCGCCCAGGATCTCGGGCACGCCACCGACCTCGGCGGCAATCGCCGGCACTCCGGCCGCCATCGCCTCGAGCAGGGCGGTGGGCAGGGCTTCGAACCGCGAGGGCAGGACGAAGAGGTCGCTCGCCGCCAGGATCCGCGGCACGTCGCGGCGGAAACCGAGCCAGTGGACGCGCCGGGCGAGGCCCAGCGCGGCGGCCAGCCGCTCGAGCTCGGGCCGCAGCGGCCCATCGCCGGCGATCAGCGCGTGCAGCTCGGGATGCGCCTCGCGCAGACGGCTGAGCGCTCGCAGCAGGTCCTCGATGCCCTTGCCGCGGCGCAGCACGGCGACGGCGCAGACCACCGGGGCACTCGGCGGCACGCCCAGCTCGGCCCGCGTCGCCCGCCCGTCGCCGCCGGCGGCGAATGTGGCCTCGTCGATGCCGTTGTGGAGCACGTCGACCCGAGCGGCGGGCAGCAGCCGGGCCGCGGCGTAGGCCTCACGCACCGCCTGCGAGACGGCGAGCACCTGGACGCCGGGGCGGCGCAGCAGCCGACACATCAGGCGCTCGCGCAGGCGGTCGCGCGACCACGGCGGGCCGTCGCAGGGCAGCGTGTGCAGGGTGGCGACGAGCGGCAGGCCCGCTCGCCGCGTCGCGACGGCGCCCCAGATCGAGGCATAGGTGAGGTGGGCATGGACGATGTCGATGCGCTGGCGAGCGAGCAGGTTCTCGAGCGCGCGGAAGGCTCGCCGATCGCGGAGGTTGCGCGTTTCGAGGTTGGCGACCGGCACGCCGGCCGCCGCGAGCTCGCCTTGGTGGGGATTGCCGCCGATCGTGCGCAGCGCGCAGACCGAGAGCGCCAGCTCGCGGGCATCGACGGCGCGCGCCAGCGCCGGCAGCAGTGCCTCGGCGCCGCCGGTGGTGAGCGAGTCGATCAGCCAGAGAACACGGACCGGTCGGCCCATGCGATCTCCTCGAGGAATCCGAGCCAGGGCTCGAGCGACGCCGGCTGGGCGCCGGGCAGCGCTGCGGCGGCAGCCGCGCGCTCGAGCAGGTAGGTGGCAAACCAGTCGCGGAGGTGCGCAGGGTCGAGCTCCAGCCGTCGGCAGTAGGTCCTGAGGTAGGCGCCGAGGGCTCGCGACAGCGCGTTCTCCTCCAGAAAGGCGCGTCGGAAGGCGGGCCGCGGCGCCAGGCGCCGCCAGCCCGACCCTGGCACGTTCAGGGCATAGGTCAACG
>CAYXXN010000072.1:0-13798 GCA_964469055.1 uncultured Thermoanaerobaculia bacterium | reverse complement strand
CCTGTGAGCAGCGGCCGGCGCCAGCGAGTAGGATCCCGAGCTCGCGGGCGGCGGCGGGCTCGCTCGGGGCGGCCACGGGCTGCGGGGGAGCCTCCTTCGCCACGAGACGAAGGGGGAGGGCGAGCAAGAGGAGGAGGAGGGGCAACCAGAGGCGCCTCATGGAGGCCTCCACGAGATCAGGGTAGGAGGGAAGAGTGCCTACTCGCTTGGCTCGACGATCTCGATCAAAGAGTTGATGGTGAGGCCCTCGGTGACAGTCTGCCGGCGCCCGGAGGGCCAGAGCACCTCGACGCGGTCCACGCGGGCGGCCTCACCCAGGCCGAAGTGGAGGCTGCCCGAGCTCTGGGCGAGGTAGCCGGATTTTCCGTCGTGATAGCGGACCCAGCTCTCGTCGCCCGCCACCACGCGCACGGTCGCGCCCAGGCCGTCCCGGTTGGAGGCGGTGCCGACGAGGCGCACCTCGAGGACGTGGATGGGATGGCGCTGCGCCAAGTCGCTGACCAGCACCATCGGCCGGTCGCCCAACTCGTTGGTGACGATGTCGAGATCGCCATCGCCGTCGAGGTCGAACATCGCCGAGGAGCGGCTGCCGAGGCTGCCCTGGATCGCGTAGCGCCCGAGCGGTAGGGCCTGGCACAGCGTGCTCCCTTGGTCCGCCCCATCGCAGTCGAGGTCGAACCAGTGCTTCTTGGTCCGCCCGCCGTCCCGCGGCTCTACGCCGAGCAGAAACTCGCTGTCGAGGAAACGCTCGGCTCGGTTGTTGATCAACACGGAGTTGACGCCGTAGCGCCACGGGAAGTTCATGCTGGAAGTGACGAAGACGTCCTCGAAGCCATCGGCGTTGAGATCGCCGACACTCACCCCCCAGGGCCAGTAGTTCTCCACTCCGAGCTCGTCCGAGACCTCCTCGAAGCGGCCCTCACCCAGATTGCGGTAAAAGGCGTTGCCGAAGATGTTGTTGCTGCCGCCCTGCAGGACATCGTCGCTCCAGGTCATCAGGGACTTGAGCTTCTCGTAGCCTGGCGTGATCTCGCGGCTCATGTCCGAGTGCATGTCGGTGAGCAGGAGATCGAAGTCGCCATCGTTGTCGTAGTCGAAGAACTTGACCCCCATGGTGCCCCAGGGCGTCTTGGGGAAGACCTCGGCCGTGCGATCGACGAAACGGCGTCCCTGCTGGTTCTCGTAGTAGTGGTCGTCGCCCTGCATGTTGAGCACGTAGAGGTCGGGGTAGAGGTCGCCGTTGAAGTCCGTGAACGTGGCGTCGCCGCTCCAGCTGCTGTCGACGAGCCCGACGGCAGCGGAGACGTCCTCGAAATGCAGCCCGTCCGTGTTGCGGTAGAGGATGCTCTGTTCCGAGCGCTCCGGCTCGAGGTGGCCGAGGAAGGCATCTAGGTATCCCACGTAGTAGCCGCCCCGCCCCTTCTCCTCTCCGGTGTACTTGCCGACGTTGACCAGGAAGAGGTCGAGCCGACCGTCGCGATCGAAGTCGACGAAGACCGCGCCCGAAGAGTGGCCGACGTACCCCACGCCAGCCTCGGCCGTCACGTCGGTGAACCGGCCCGAGCCGTCGTTGCGAAACAGGAGGTTGCCCATGCGCACCGTCGTCGCGTAGAGGTCGGCGTCACCGTCGTTGTCGATGTCGGCGAACGAGGCGGTGACGGAGACGCGATCGGCGACCCCCACCCCGGCCTCGGCCGTGATGTCGCGGAAGGTGCCGTCGCCCAGGTTCTTGTAGAGGGCGTTGCCGCCGAGCTGGCTCGTAAAGTAGACGTCCTCGAGCCGGTCACCGTCCACGTCCGCGATCGCCAGGCCGTTGCCGTGGTCGTAGTGGACGGGCTTGTAGTACTTGCCGGCGTCGTCGACGATCTGGTGCCCGAAGGCGATGCCGCTGGCGCTCCACTTGTCGGTGAAGCGGAAGTCGATGTCCACCCGGAAGCGGGAGCGGGAGAGCTCCTGCTCGAACTGACGCACCTCGAGCATCTCCACGCCGAGGTCCTTCGGCAGCGGCCAGTCGATAACTCGGCGCTCCTGGGCCGACGCGGCGAGCGTGACCAGAGCGAGGCTGAGCAGAAGAAGCGGCGCGCGTCGTGGATGGGGGGAACGCGTCGGGCGAGGAGCGAGGGCCACTGGAACCTCCTGGGAACGCCGTGGCGGCGGCTAAAAATTCAGCCTAGCACGCTACAATCAGCTCGTGCGGGCGTGGGACGCCAGGGCGCAGCGGTCGGAACGCCCGGCGCTCTCGTCGCTCGGTCTCCGAGCCCTGCTGCTGGCGAGCCTTCCAGCCTCGGCCGCCGCGGACATCTTCGTCGAGCGCGCCGCGGAATACGGCCTCGAGTTCGTGCACTTCAACGGCATGTCCGGTGAGCTCTACTTCGCCGAGACCATGGGGGCGGGCGGAGCGCTCTTCGACTTCGACCGCGATGGCGACCTCGACGTGTTCCTGCCGCAGGGTCACATGCTCGGTGAGGGCAAGACGCTGGCGGAAGCGACGTTCCCGCCGGCCGCGGATCTGCCCCTGACGGGCCGGTTGTTCCGCAACGACCTCGCCTCGACGGAGGGCCGCGCCCGGCCCCGGTTCGTCGACGTGACCGAACGGGCCGGCATCGTCGCGAACGGGTACGGCATGGGAGTCGCCGTGGGCGACGTCCACGGCGACGGCTGGCCGGACCTCTACCTGACCAACTTCGGCTCCAATCAACTCTGGCGCAATCTCGAAGACGGTCGCTTCCGCGACGTGACGGCCGAGAGCGGCACCGACGATCCACGCTGGAGCGTGCCGGCGAGCTTCTTCGACTTCGACGGCGACGGCGCCCTCGACCTCTACGTGGGCAACTACGTCGATTTCCGGATCGCCACCCACCGGCCCTGTGTGAGCGCTCTCGGTCACGCGGACTACTGCGGCCCCCTGAGCTGGCTGTCGCAGCCGGACAGCTTGCTCCGCAATCGCGGGGACGGCACCTTCGAGGACGTCTCGGACGCGGCGGGCATCCGGGCTGCGGACGGCGGCGCGCTCGGGACGCTGGCGAGCGATTTCGACCGCGACGGCCGCCTCGACATCTACGTCGCCAACGACCAGTTGCCGAACCAGATGTGGGTGCAGCGCGAGCCGGGTCGCTTCGTGGACGAGGCCCCACTCGCTGGCACGGCGGTCAACGGCGTCGGCCAGCCGGAGGCGAGCATGGGGGTGGTGGGCGGCGACGTCGACGGCGACTGCCGGGCCGACCTCTTCATCACCAACATCTACCGCCAGACCAACACGCTGTACCTCGACCGTGGGGATGGCCTGTTCGTCGACGCCACGCAGCAAAGCGGATTGGGGCTGCCGAGCTTCCCGTTCACTGGGTTCGGCATCGGCCAGCTCGACGTCGACCAGGACGGGCTCCTCGACCTCTACGTGGCCAACGGTGCCGTGCTGCGCAAGGAGGAACTGGTGGCGGCCGGTGACCCCTATCCACTCGCCGAGCGCAACCAGCTCTTTCGCGGGCTGGGCGGTGGGCGGTTCGTGGAAGTGGTGGACCCGGACGAGCCTGCGCTCGGGCTCGTCGAGGTGAGCCGGGGTGTGGCGAGCGGCGATGTCGACGGCGACGGCGACACCGATCTCCTGGTCACCAACAATTCCGGTCCGGTCCGGCTGCTGGTCAACGAGGCGGCCAAGGCGGGGCCGGGGCTGGGTCTCGTCCTGCGTGTGGGCCCGGGAGGCAGAGACGCGATCGGCGCCCGAGTGGAGGTCGAAGGCGACGGTCCCGGTCGGTTGTGCCGGGCCGTTGCCGTGGACGGCAGCTACGCGTCGGCCAACGACTCGCGGCTGTGGATCGGGCTCGGCACGAGGGTGCCGCGGCGGCTCACCGTGGATTGGCCTGATGGCCGCCGCGAGGCCTGGCTCGCGCCGCCCATGGACCGCTTCCTCGTGCGATGGCAACACGCGGGCGACTGAGCTGGGGCCTGGCGCCCCGGCTGCTGGCCACCGGTCTGGGTCTGGCGGCGGCGGGCGCCGCCCAGGCCCCGCCGGCCGAGGAGCTGTTGGCCACGATCCCCGTGCCGGCGCTCGACCCGTTCGAGCCGGCCGTGCGCCACGAGCTGGCGGGGCTGCGGGCAGAGCTGGCTGCCCGTCTCGCCCGGGAGCGGCCCGTCGGCCCGGACCTCGGGCGAGCGTTGGGCGCGCTGGGCGAGACCTACTTGAACTACGACCTCGTGTTGCCGGCGGCGGCTGCACTCGAGCTTGCAGCCCGCCTCGACCCACAGGAGTTCCGCTGGTGGTACCTCCTGGCGGTGCTCCAGGCCGGCGAGGGCCGCGCCCTCGATGCCGCCGACAGCCTCGAGCGCGCCCTGGTCCTGCGCCCCGAGGACGTGCCCGCCCTGGTTCGGCGGGCGCGGGTGGCGCTGCAGCTGGGGGACGCGGAGCTTGCCGCGACGGCCCTGGCGCGCGCTGACCGGCTGGGGCCGGGAGCTCCAGCCGACCTTTTCGAGCTGGGCCGGTTGGCCGCGCTGCGCGGCGACTGGGAAGGTGCCCGGCGGCAGTTCTCCCGCGTGCTCGAGCTTCAGCCCGAGGCCACCGCCGTTCATCACTCGCTGGCCATGGCCTGCCGCGAGCTGGGTGACATCGAGTGCGCGCGTGCCGAACTTGCCCACTACGGACCTCGCCAGGTTCGCCTCGACGACCCGATCTACGACTCGCTGCAGCTTCGCATCGTCGGCGGCCGGATCCATTTCTTCCGGGCTCGAGAAGCTCTGACGGCCGGTCGCCACGAGGAGGCCCTACGCGAGCTGGAGCAAGCGGCCGTCGAGAGCCCGACCGACGCGGCGGTCTTCGACGCTCTGGCGAGCGTGCTGGCAGGAGCTGGGAGGGCGCGGGAGGCCGAGACCGCGTGGCGCCGCGCCCTGGAGATCGAGCCCGACTCGACGGCGGCGCACTTCAACCTGGGCACCCTGCTGGCTGGCGCGGGGCGCCTCGAAGAGGCGGCCGAGCACTTCGCGGCGGCCGCGCGGATCGATCCGCAGGATCGGGAGGCGCGCGCGCAGTGGGCGGCCATCCTCGCCCGTCTGGGTCGCTCGGGTGAGGTGATGGCCGCCCTGCGGGAGCCGGCACCGCAGGGTTCCCCGGTGAGCGGCCTGCGGTTTACCGAGCGCGCGGCTGCTTGGGGGCTCGACTTCCGGCATCACCACGGCGGCTCCGGGGAACGCTACATGGTGGAAACGATGTGCGGCGGCGTGGCGATCCTCGACTTCGACGCCGACGGCGACTGGGACGTGTTCTTCGTCGACGGCGGCGCGCTGCCGGGGTACCAAGGCACTCCCGCCCGCAGCCGCCTGTTGCGCAACGACGCCGGGCGCTTCGTCGACTGGACCGATCGGACCGGCCTCGCCGTGGCGGACTACGGTTGCGGGGCGACCGCCGGCGACGTCGAAGGCGACGGCGACGTCGACCTCTACGTCACCGCTTTCGGCTCGGACCAGCTGTTCCGCAACGCGGGGGACGGCACCTTCGTCGACGCGACGGCGGCCGCCGGGCTCGGCGACACGCAGTGGAGCACGGCGAGTGCCTTCGCTGATGTCGATCGGGACGGCGACCTCGACCTCTACGTCGGCAACTACCTGGACTTCAGCCTCGAGCGCCACAAGACCTGCCGCGAGCCCAACACCGGCCTGGTGATGTACTGCCACCCCGAGGCGTACCATGGCGTGCCCGATCGCTTCTTCGAGAACCGCGGCGACGGCACCTTCGACGAGGCGAGCGCGGCCGCGGGCCTGGCGGGCGACACCGCCGGGGCCGCCCTCGGGGTGCTGTTCGCCGACTTCGACCGGGACGGTTGGCCGGACCTCTACGTCGCCAACGACACCCAGCCCAACTATCTCTTCCGCAACCGCGGCGACGGCACCTTCGAGGACCGCTCGTTCCTCTCCGGCACGGCGGTGGGGGAGCGCGGGAAGCCGGAGGCCGGGATGGGGGTCGATGCCGGCGACGTCGACGGCGACGGGCTCGTGGACATCGTGGTGACCAACTTCGAGCGCGAGACCAACGCCCTCTACCGCAACCTCGACGGCTCCGTGTTCGTGGACAGCCGCTATCCGATGGGGATCGCCCAGGCCTCGTTCCGGATGCTCGGCTTCGGCGTCGACTTCGCCGATTTCGACCAGGACGCCGACCTGGACTTGATCGTCGCCAACGGCCACGTCAGCGACAACGCTGCGGAACTCTCCCCGAACAGCCGGTACGCGCAGCGCAACCAGCTCTTCGAGAACCTGGGGGGCCGTTTCCGCGAGCTTGCCGAGACGGGTCTCGATGTGGTGCGGCCCAGCCGGGGAATGGCGACGGGCGACTTGGACGGCGACGGTGACCTCGACTGCGTGATCGTCAACTCGAACGACGTTGCCGAGGCCTACGAGAACCTCGGTGGCGGCGGCGGCGCCTGGTTGCTCGTCGACCTCGCGGCAGAGGCGAGCGCCCCGGGGGGCGTCGGCGCCCACCTGACGGTCGTGGCTGGAGGGGTCTCCCAGGTAGGAGAGGTCCGGACCGCATCCTCGTACCTCTCGCAGAATGCCCTCTCGGCTCACTTCGGCCTCGGCGGCGCCGCAACGATCGACAGCTTGACCGTCGCCTGGCCGAGCGGCCGGCGGCTGCGCTTCGAGGGCCTGCCCGGGCGCCGACGGTTGCGCGTGCGCGAATGAAACGAGCGGCCCTCTTGGCGTCGTTGCTCGCCGCGCCTCTGGCCGCGGTCGAGGGGCCGTGGTTCGAGGACGTGACCACGGCCTGGGGCTTGGCCTTCCGCCATCACCACGGCGGCTCCGGCCGCCGCTACATGGTCGAGACGGTGGTGGGAGGCGTGGTGCTCCTCGACTACGACGGCGACGGCGACCACGACGCCTTCTTCGTCGACGGCGGCGTCCTGCCCGGCTACGTCGGGGAGCCGGCGCGCTCGCGGCTCTATCGCAACGACGGCCCCGGCCGCTTCGTCGAGGTGACGGAGCGCTCGGCGGTCGTCGTCACTGGTTACGGCGCCGGGGGTACCGCGGGCGACGTCGACGGCGACGGCGATCTCGACCTCTACGTCACGGCCTTCGGCACCGACCAGCTGTTCCGCAATGTCGGCGACGGTACCTTCGAGGACGCGACGGCGGCGGCGGGCCTGGGGGATCCGCTGTGGAGCGCCGGCGCCGTCTTCTCCGACATCGACCGTGACGGGGATCTCGATCTCTACGTGGCCAACTACTCGGACTACACGGTCGAGACCCACCATCCCTGCGTGACGCTCGGCATCGAGGTCTACTGTCATCCGCGCGCCTATCCAGGCGCGCCGGACCGCTTCTACCGCAACCGAGGCGACGGCACCTTCGAGGAGGCGACGGCGGCGGCCGGCCTCGCCGAGGCGACGCCAAAGCCCGGCCTTGGTGTGGTCGCTACCGACCTCGACGACGACGGCTGGCCGGATCTCTTCGTGGCCAACGACTCGGCGGGCAACTACCTTTACCTGAATCGCGGCGACGGCACCTTCGAGGAGCGGGCGCTCTTGGCCGGCGTCGCCTACGGTGATGGCGGCCGACCCGAGGCCTGCATGGGGGTGGCGGTCGGGGACTTCGATGGCGATGGGCGCTTCGACCTGGTGACGACGAACTTCGAGCTCGAGACCAACGCCCTCTACCGCAACCTGGGCGACGCCCTGTTCGTCGACGTCCGGTGGGCGGCGAACATCGCCGAGTCCTCGCTCCTCATGCTCGCCTTCGGCGTCGACCTCGCGGACTTCGACCAGGACGGCGACCTCGACCTGGTGGTGGCCAACGGCCACATTCACGACAACGCCGCCGAGCTCCACCCGGCGAGCCGCTACGCACAGCGCAACCAACTGCTCGAGAACCACGCCGGCCGCTTCGCGGAGATCGACGACTCGGGGCTCGACGCCGTGCGGGTCAGCCGTGGCCTCGCCACCGGCGACCTCGACGGCGACGGCGACCTCGACCTGGTGATCGTCAACTCGAACGACCTGGCGGAGGTGTACCGCAATCGGGCGGGGAACGGCGGTGGGAGCTGGCTGCAGCTCGATCTCGCCGCCCCCGCGGGCAACCGTTTTGGCGTCGACGCCCGGCTGCGGATCGCGAGCGGCGGCGGCGTCCAGCTCCGGGAGGTGAGGACCGGCTCCTCCTACGCGTCGCAGAACGCCCTCACGGCGCACGTCGGGCTCGGTGCCGCGGCGGCGGCCGGCGTCGAGGTGGCGTGGCCGGACGGCGGCCGCCGGCGCTACGAGAACCTCCCGGCGAATCGCCGCTACCGGCTCGTGCGCTAGCTGCGCCCGCTCACTCGCCCCCGAGGCCCTGGAGGTTGGCCTTGGCCACCTTGTCGTCAGGGCGCAAGGCGAGAACCCGCTCGAGCAGCGTGCGGGCCTCGGCTTTCTCGCCGCGTCCGGCGAGCAGCACGGCCAAGTCGCTCATCGCCGCGGTGTGCTCCGGGGCGAGCTCGAGGGCGCGGCGAAAGTCCGCCTCGGCGCCCGCGAGGTCATCGAGCGCCACCCGTACGGCGCCGCGCTGGTAGACGGCGTCGGCGTTCGCGGGCAGGGCCTCGACCATGGCCTCGGCGACCTCGAGAGCCTCCTGGGGCCGCTCGCCCAGCAGCAGGATCCGCGAGCCCACCAGGGGCGGCCGTGGGTCGCCGGGGGCGAGGGCCGCCTCGCGCTCGACGATCGCCAGCGCCTCGTCGTAGCGCTCGCGGGCCGCCAGGGTCATCGCCTGGCGCAGCTCGCGGCCGGTCGGATCCTCGAGGTCCTTCTCGAGCTGCACCTGCTGGAGAGAGGCGGGCACCTCGTTGTTCAAGATCTCCTTGAAGCGCTCCAAGGCCGCCTGGGCCTCTCCCTGGCGGCCGGTGGCGGCCAGCGCCTGGCCGTACTGGTGCCAGCCCTCCTTGTCGTCCGGGTCGAGGCGGGTGACCGTCTCGAGGTACGGGACGGCCTCCGGCTGGCGGCCGGCCGTGACCAGGAAGCGCCCGTACTCGCCCAGGATGTCGACGGCGAGCTGGGGCACGGACGGAGCCCGTCCGGCCTCGGCGAGCAGGGCCGGGGCGAGCGGCGCGAGGGTGGCCAGGGCGGCGTCGAGGTCGCCGCTTTGGTATTGGGCCTGGGCGATTTGCAGGGCATCGGCGGGGTCGCCCGCGGGCAGGCCCCGCAGCACCTCGAGCGCCTTGGCCGCCTCCGCGACGGACACCCAGGCCCCCGCGAGCTGGCGCCGGACATCGCCCTGCATCGCCGGCGGCGCGCCCGTGAGGAGCGGTTCGAGCAGGGCGATCGCCCCCCAGGGATCCCCCTCGAGCCGGCGCACCCGGGCCCAGAGGAGCTGCACCTCGGGCTGCGTTGGGGGCAGCGCGGCGAGCAATTCCTCGGCCTCGTTCGGCCGCCGGAGCTGGACGGCGCAGAGGGCCGCGATCAGCCGGGCCCGGCTGTCCTCGGGACGGGCGGCGGCCCAGGGCTTGAGGAGCAGGTAGGCTTCTTCCCAGCGGCCGCCGCCGGCCACGAGCATGCCGAGCTCGCGCTGGGCGGGCGTCTCGGCCTCCAGCGCCAGGGAACGGGTGAGCCAGGCCTCGGCCTCGGCGCGCTCACCCAAGGCCGCCGCCGCGCGGCCGGCGTTGTAGAGCACGGCGGCGTCCGCGTCCGCGTCCGCGGCCATCCCGCGCAGGGTCTCGTAGGCGTCGGCCGGGCGGCCGCTCTCGAGCAGGAGGGCGCCGAGCAGCGCCCGCGCCTGCGGTGGGGCCTCCGGCTGGGCGGCCAGGGCCTCGACCTTGGCCAGAGCCGACGGCAGGTCGCCGCCGGCGGCCAAGGCGAGCGCCTGTTCGAGCTCGTCGGCGGGACCCGTGGCGAGCGGCCCAGGCTCCTGTCCGGCGAGCGCCGCCGGCAAGGCGAGGGCGAGGAACATGACGAGGCAACGGAACGGCATGGAGGACTCCGTGGGATCAGGGTCGATGCTCGTGCTCGGGTGCCGCGGTGGCGGCGCCAAAGGTCAGCCGCGGCAGGCTCACCGGCTCGAGCGCGGCAGCTCCCACCACAGCGCGGTAAGCCCCGTCCATGGCGACTCCTTGAAAGCGCTGCGGCTCTGTGCGGCCCGGCCAGCGGATGAGAACCTCGTCGATGGCCTCCGCCTTCCCGAGCCCGATTTCCTGCTGGAGGCTCGAGCCGCCGAACGAGCCGCCGCTGCCGACCAGGGCGTGGACCGATCGGCGGGTGTCGCCTTCGTGCAGCCGCACCTCGACCCGCGCCCCCACGGCGTACGGATTGCGCCCGTCTCCGGTCAGGCGCAGGGTGAGCCAATGGTGATCGCCGCCGGGGTTCTCCCACAGCGCGTTCGGGTAGGCGTCGCCGGGGAAGGCCCCACCCAGTTGCTCGAACAGGTCCTGGTCACCGTCGTTGTCGAGGTCTCCGAAGGCCACGCCGTGCCCCTTCTGCAGCTGGCCGAAGCCGCCGGCGAAGGTGACGTCCTGGAAGCGTCGGCCGCCGTCGTTCCTGTACATCACGTTGGGCATCAGGCCGTCGAGCTGCGGCAGCCCAGTGCCCAGGTAGAAATCGAGGAAGCCGTCGTTGTCGAGGTCGCCGTGGTTGGCCCCCATGGGGAGGAGCAGGCGATCCAAACCCAGCTCGCGGGAGACGTCGGTGAAGCGTCCCCCGTCGTTGCGGTAGACGACCGGGGCTCCGGTGGCGTCCACCTGGCCGAAGAAGGCCGCGCCGACGTTGCGATAGGCCCCGACGTTGTAGGCCGCCACGAAGAGGTCGAGGTCGGCGTCGTTGTCGAAGTCGAAGAACCAGGTGGCGAAGCTGCGGCCGGAGGGCTCGACGACGCCGGCCTCGGGCGCGGCGTCGGTGAACGTGCCGTCGCCGTTGTTGCGGTAGAGCCGGTTGGGCCCGATGTTCGAGACGTAGAGATCGGGGTCGCCGTCCTCGTCGACGTCGCCCCAGGCGACCCCCTTGGCCATCCAGTCGTTGGTGACGCCCGCCGCTTCCGCCACGTCGGTGAAGGTGCCGTCGCCGTTGTTGCGGAAGAGCTGAGACGGGTAGGCGACCCCCTCGTCGGCACCGAGGCCGGCCGCCAGGTTGCTGCCGTAGCTGACGGGCGCCTCGTTGCCGACGTAGAGGTCGAGATCCCCGTCGCCGTCGAAATCGGCGAAGCCCGCGGCCTGCGTCGGGTAGGCGGGGTAGGCCAAACCGGCGGCGAACGTCGCATCGACGAAGCTCCCGGCGGTTCCCCGCAACTCGTTCTTCAGGTAGGACTTGCGGATCTTGCCGTCCTCGCCCATCCAGCCGCCCCGCAGCACCACCAGGTCGAGCATCCCGTCGCCGTCGAGGTCGGCGTGCATGAGGTTGAGCCCTCCGAGCTGGCCGTCGAGACCCCAGGCGGCGGCCACGTCCTCGAAGCCGCCGCGCCCGTCGTTGCGGAAGGCCTTGAGCGGGCCGCAGGGGTCCATGGTGGAGGAGACGAGGTCGAGCAGGCCGTCGCCGTCGAAGTCGTCCATGACGGCGCCGCCCGCCAGGTCGAAAGCGGCCACCCCCAGCTCGCCGGCGATCTCCCGCCACTGGGGAAAGTCGGTGGCGGAAGTGAGGGCCCCGGCCGGCAGCCGCAGCTCGTCGGGGAGCGTCGTCAGGTCGTCCCCGACCACCATCGTCGCCACGTTGAGCAGCCAGCGGACGTGGAGGTTCGCTGGTTCGCTCTCCAGGAACTCGCGGTAGAGCCGGGCGGCGGCTCGCGCCGGCTCGGGGAGTTGGTGCACGGCGGCCGGATCGACCGGCAGGATGCAGCTGTGGGCGTTGTGCCTCCCCACGCAGTTGACGTCCTCGCCCCAGCGCAGGTGGGCGTGGCCGGCCAGCAGGACGAGGCGATGGTCGACCTCGCGGGCCGCCGCGCCGGGCAGTCCCCGCAGCAGCTCGCGGGCCCGCTCGATCTCGGCGATGGCCTCGGGCTGGCGCCCGAGCCGGTTGAGCTCCCACGCCAGGCCGCCCAGGAGCTGCGCCCGTTCGAGGGTCGAGTACGAAGGGTTCTCCAGGCGCTGCCGCTGCTCCTCGACGATCCGCTCGCCGAAGAAGGCGTTGTCGCGCTGGAGTGACTGGCAGACCGCCTCGAACTCGGCTCGGGTCTGCTCGACCGGGGGGTAGACGGTGCCCGCGCCGCCGCACGCGGCCAGGCCGGCGACGGCCAGGACGGCCAGGTGGTCTCTCACCGGCCGATGATATCGGTCTGCTGGCCGCAGGCGGCGCGGAGTATCCTTGCCGGCGCGTGCGCGGCTTCCCCCTCTTCGCCTTGGTCGCGCTGCTCGGCCGGGCGGCGGCCGGTGGCGAGTCGCCCGACTCCGCGGCCGAGCTCTCGCGCCTCGGGCAGGCGCGGCTGCAGCTCGACGAGTTCGCCGGCGCCGAGGAGGCCCTGGCCAGGGCCGTGGCCCTGGGCCGCGAGGACCCCGCCACCCTTCTCGCTCTGGCGGCGGCGCGCTGGGAGAACGGTCACGTGACGGAAGCCGAGGTGGCGTATCGCCGCGCCCTCGAGGTCACTCACCGTGCCCCCGCTGTGCTCCACCCGCTGGGCCGCCTGCTGGTCTGGAGCGGGCGGCCGGAGGAGGCGGTGGCGCTGCTCGGCGAGGCGCGAGCGGCGGCGGGCGACGACGCCCTCTTGCTCGTCGCGCTCGCGCGGGCGCTCGACGCGGCCGGCCGCGCCGGCGAGGCGATCGCCGCCTATCGCACCGCCCTCGAGCTCGCCCCCGAGCACGCCGAGGCCCGCTACCGGCTCGGTTTCCTGCTGGCTCGCGCGGGGGAGACCGTTGCCGCGCAGCGCGAGCTAGCGCGCTATCGCGAGCTCGAAGAGGCGCAACAGGCGAACCTGCGAGCGGTCGGCCTCGAGACGGCTCGCCTGGAGCGGGCTCGCGCGGAGCTGGCGGCCGGTCGGCCGCAGGCGGCCCTGGCCCTTCTCGCCACCCTCTCCGAGACGGCCGATGTCCTGCTCGTCGTGGCGCAGGCGCACCTGGCAGCGGGGGAGCCGGGGTCGGCCGTCGATGCCCTGCAGCGGGCCGTGACCTTGGCGCCGCAGCGCGAGGATTTGCTTCGGCACCTGACGGCGGCGCGGCTGGCGGCAGAAGCTTCGTGAGACCTCTCGCCGGCAGGGTGGGCGTCGCGGTGACTGCCTGTCTTGGGGCGCCGGCCGTCGTCGTCGCGGCCGACTGCGGGCGAGTCGACTTCGTCGAGGTTGCCGCGACGATGGGTCTCGATTTCCTCCACGATCGCGGCGCCGCCGGCGAGAAGCACCTGCCGGAGACCATGGGTGCCGGCGTGGCCTGGCTCGACCTCGACGGCGACGGCTGGCAGGACCTCTACGCGGTGCAGTCGGGGCCCTTCCCGCCGACGGGCGAGCGGGCCCCCGACGGGCTGTTCCGCAGCCAAGCCGGCCACGGTTTCGCAGACTGGAGTGAGCGGGCCGGCAGCGGGCGGCGCCAGTACGGCCAGGGCGTGGCGCCCGCCGACGCCGACGGCGACGGCGACGCGGACCTCTACCTCGCCAACTTCGGCCCCGACGCGCTGCTGGTGAACGGCGGCGACGGCTCGTTCGCAGAGGCACCAGCCGCCAGCGGTCTCGCCCTCGACGGCTGGAGCTCGTCGGCGGGTTGGGCCGACGCCGACGCCGACGGCGACCTCGACCTCTACGTCGCCCGCTACGTCCGCTACGATCCCGCAGCACCCCTGCGCTGCACCGAGCCCGACGGCGCCACGGCGCGCTACTGCGATCCGACGCTTTTCATCGGCGAGGACGACCGCTTCTACGCGAACCTGGGCGGCGGCCGCTTCACCGACGC
>CAYXXN010000071.1:0-13848 GCA_964469055.1 uncultured Thermoanaerobaculia bacterium | reverse complement strand
CTGCGATAGCCGGCGATGTTCTGGCCGATCGTCTTCCACATGCCCTGGAAGACGGCGGTCGACCCGGTGAAGTGGACCCCCGCGAGGTCTGGGCTTGCGAGCGCGGCGTCGCCGATGTCCTTGCCGGAGCCGTAGACGAGGTTGATCACCCCGTCGGGCAGCCCGGCCTCCTGGAAGATCCGCATCGTGTAGTACGCGGAGAGCATGGCCGTCGAGGCGGGCTTCCAGAGCACGGTGTTGCCCATGAGCGCCGGCGCCCCCGTGAGGTTGCCGCCGATGGCGGTGAAGTTGAACGGCGAGACCGCGAAGACGAAGCCTTCGAGCGGCCGGTACTCCAGGCGGTTCCAGACGCCCGGGCCGGAGACCGGCTGCTCCTCGTACATCCGCGTCATGAACGCCGGGTTGAAGCGCCAGAAGTCGATGAGCTCGCAGGCGGCGTCGATCTCGGCCTGGTGGGCCGTCTTCGACTGGCCGAGCATCGTCGCGCCGTTCAGCTCGTCGCGCCACGGCCCGGCCAAGAGATCGGCCGCCTTCAGGAAGACGGCGGCGCGGTCGAGCCAGCCCATCTCGGACCACTCGCGCCACGCCGCGGCCGCCGCCGCGATCGCCTGCTCGACCTCCTCCGGGCCGGCCTCGTGCACGACGGCCAGCACGTGGCCGTGGTCGTGCGGGCAGATCGCCTCGAAGGTGCGGCCGGTGCGGACCTCCTTGCCGCCGATGATCAGCGGGATCTCGAGGCGCTCGCCGAGCATCTCGCCCAGGCGGCGCTGGAGGGAGGCCTTCTCGGGCGAGCCAGGCCCGTAGCTCTTGACCGGCTCGTTCGCCGGCTCGGGGATGCGGACGATGCCGTTGGCCACGCTCGACCCTCCTCGCGGCCGTTCAGCCGGCGAAGTGGCGCTCGAAGGCGGCGGTCAGGTCGGCGGCCACCTCGTCGGCGCTGCGGCCCTCGATGCGGTGCCGGGGCACGAAGTAGACCAGCTCGCCGTCCTTGAGTAGGGCGATCGAGGGGCTCGACGGCGGGATGTCCGCGAAGTGGCCGCGGGCGCGAGCCGTGGCTTCGAGGTCCTGGCCGGCGAAGACCGTCGCCAGCCGCCGCGGCGCCGCCGGGTGCTGCACCGCGAGGCGCACCCCGGGGCGCGCCTGACCGGCGGCGCAGCCGCACACCGAGTTGACGACCAAGAGCGCGGCGCCCTCGCGGTCGGCGAGAAAGGCGTCGACCTCCTGGGGCGTGCGCAGCTCCGAAAAGCCGACGCGGACGAGCTCCTCGCGCATTGGCTGGACCAGCAGCGGACTGTAGGGCACGGTGCGACCTCCTGGGGGCGGTGGTGGGATTCCCCGCCGGGCGAGCCGGCCGGAACGCCTTATTGTACGCCGCCGCTAGTCGCGCAGGAACACGAGGCGCAGCGAGCGCTCGCCCGCCTCGACGCCCGCCAGCCGGGCGCGCGGATCGGCGAGGTCGGCCACCAGGTGCAGCTCGGCCCCCCGCGGCCCCGAATGCAACCCGCCGCGCAGGCGGGCCACCAGCGGATCGGCGAGCTCCAGGCTCGGCGGCTGCGGCAGGCTGGCGACGCCGAAGAGCTTCACCACCTCACGCGGCCGGCCCCCCGACACGCGCTCGAGAGCCCAGCGCCCCGGCGCCGCAGCGCCGTCGAGCACCAGGGTGATGACGGTCTTCTCGCCCTGCCGCGCGGCAAGAACGGTAACTACTCGAGTAAAGGAAGGCTCGGACTCGGGCTTTGGAGCGGGAACTGATCGAGTAGGGGAAGGCTCGGACTCGGCCGTTGGAGCCGACGGCATCGGCTCGGGTGCTGAGGGCACCGTCGCCGGCTCTGCGGGCGCGTCCGAAGGCAGGGCCGGCCGCTCTCCTCTCCCCCAGGGCGCCTGGGTGAGGATCCAGCCCACACCAACCAGCGCCGCGACCGCCGCCGCCCAGCGGAGGAGGCTCCCCGGCCGCCGAGGTTTGGGGGCAACCCGCCGCGGCTCGGCCGACGGCACCGCATCGGACGCTGCCGTCGGCGGCTCGAGCGTGCCTCGCGTGCGAACGAGACGCGGCGCAGCCAGCCGCCCCGCTACTCGTTCCCCTACTTGATCTTCTGTTTCCTGTTCCTGTTCGTGGAGGCCTTCCCTTCCCTGTTCTTCTACTTGTTCCTCTACTTGTTCCTCTACTTGTTCCTCTACTTGATCTTCCAGTTGTTCTTCTCCTGCTTGCCCTACGCCCGCCAGCATCTCCTCGAGCTCGGCCACCATCAGCTCGCCGATCAGCCGTTCCTCCTCTTGCGGCGGGAGCCACTGTGCCGCCCGAGGCGTCGCGGCCGCCTCCCCCTCCTCCTCCTCGGCCGCTGGCCACCCCGCGTCCTCGCTCGCACCTTCGCGCTCGACCAGCTCGCTCGCCACTCCCGGCAACACGAGGACGCTGCCACCGGACGCCCGCTGGCGAGCGACGATCTTGTCCACCAGGTGACGGCTGGCGGCGTCGAGCTCGCGGAAGGCGATCGACATACCGCGGGCCGCCGGCGGTCCCTCGGCGAGGGCGGCGGTCACCTCCCCGTGGCCGCGCAGCAGCCGGAAACCGTCGGCGAGATCGAGATCGACGGCGACGTCGGCGCCGAGCGGCGCGGGCCGCTCGCTGGCCAGCCAGAGACCGTTCCGCGTCATCCGCGGCGAGAGCTCGCGCGCGAAGTCGCGAAAGCTCGCGTACTCGAGGCGGATCAGCTCCACTCGGGCTCGGGATCGATGCCCAGACCGTCAGCCAGTCGGGTGTAGTAGTTGAACAGCGCCGCCACCTGCACGACATCGTGGATGCTGGCGTCGTCGAAGCCGTGGGCGCGCAGAGCCTCGACGTCGGCGCTCACCATCTCCTCCTGTCGCCGGGTGAGCTTCACGGCAAAATCCAGCATCGCCCGCTCGCGCGGGGTGAGTGGACCCTGACGGTAGTCGGTGGTGAGGGCGCCGACGATGGCCTCGCCGTCCACTCGATCCTGGACCTCGACCCGGAGGTCCTCCGCGTGTGCCCGCATTCAGTAGTGGCAGCCACAGGCTCGCGACACCGCCGTGGCGATCATCTCGCGCTCGGCGCGGGTCAGGCCACTCTCCGGGGAGCGCATGACCTCGACGTAGAGCTGCGTCGAGGCCTGCAGCACGCGCGGCCGCGGGCTCTGTATGCGGAGGATCTGGAACACCTTGCCGGCCCGTCGCACGGCGGCCTCGTAGAGGCGCTCGAGGAGTCCACGCGCCTCCTCGGGAGGCACAGTCCGGATCCAGGCCACGGGTCAGGATGGAACTACCAGCCGGAGGCTGTCAAGCGGCGACGCCGCGTCCGGCTAGGTCTCGAGCACGGCCTCGACCAGGGGATCGTAGCGCTCTCCCGGTCGCGCCGGCGCCAGCCAGGCGACCACGAACAGGGTGGTGAACGAGGCAGCCAACGCCAGCGCCGACGGCACGGCGCCGCTCGGCACCAGGGACCTCGGCAGCCCGAAGGCGCCTCGCGAGGCGAGCTCGAGCAGCGGCTGCACCACCAGCCCGACGGCGATCGAGGCCGCCGCCGCCCCGGCCCTCACCCGTCGCCAGTTGAGGCCGACGGCGAAGGCCGGAGCCAGAGCGGCCGCGAAGGTGCCGAAGGCGAAGGTGCCGAGCAGGGCGACCAGCCCACCGTAGACGTGAGCGAGGGCGACGGCACCGACGGCCAGCAGCAGGACGGCGATCCTCGCCGGCGCGAGGCTCGCCGCAGGCTCGCGGCCGCACGCCCGCGGCAGGTCGCGGACCAGGGCGGCGGCGCCGATCGAGAGCAACGAGCTCGCCGTCGACATCACGGCGGCGAGGACCGCCGCGATCGCGAGCCCGGTCAAGAGATCCGGGGCGAGCGCCAACAGGTAGGCCGGCGTGGCGTCGTCCGGCCGGGCCGGCACCGGCATCCGGCCGAGCGCCACCAGCGCGGGCACCGCGAGACCGATCGCCGGCCACACCAGCAAGGCCGCGGATTGGGCGCCGCCCAGCGCCAGCGGCAGCCAGCGCAGCCGCCGTGGATCGCCGACCATGAAGAACTTGTGCAGCAGGTGCGGCTGCCCGAGAACGCCCACGCCGAAGAGGAAAAAAAAGCCCATGGCCGAGGCGCCGGCCGCTCCCGCCAGGGGATCGAGGAAGCCTGGACCCGGGCCGTCGGCACCGGCGAGGACCGCGACGAGGCTCCGCGCGCCGCCGGCCGAGCGCACGGCGTGGAAGGCGATGGCGATCGCGGAGGCCGCCATCCACACGCCCTGCACGGCGTCGGTGTAGACGCCGGCGATCATGCCGCCGGCGGCGGTGTAGGAGACGACCACGGCGGCGCCGGCGGCCATCGCCGCCACACCAGCGAGCGCCCCGCCCGACAGGGCCTCGAAGACGACTCCCAACGCCTGCACCTGGGCTCCCAGGTAGCCCACCGTGCCGGCGGCGACCGCCACGGCGCCGAGCCCGCTCACCCAGCGGCTGCCATAGCGCAGATAGAGCGCGTCCGGCACGGTCAAGACCTCGGGCGCCTCGGCGAGGAGGCGCAGGCGCTTCCCCACCGTCCAGCACAGCAGCCCGGCCGTGAACCCGACCGGCAGCCAGATGAAGAACGAGGCGACGCCCAGCCGCGCCGTCAGCCCCGGGCCGCCGATGAAGACGAAGCCGCTGAAGGCCGTCGCCATGGTGGCAAGAGCGGTGACGACGAGGCCGAGGGACTGGCCGGCGATGAAGAAATCGCGCGGCGAGCGGGTACGGCGCACCGACCAGACGCCGACGCCCAAGTTGACGGCGAAGTAGAGGACGCAGATCCAGAGGATCGCCGGACGATCGAGGAGCGGCACCCTACCTCCGAGTCTCGTCCCGCGCCGCGCCGGCCGCTCGCACGCGATCGAGCTCCGCGGCCGAAGGACCGTGCTCGGAGAAGCTCCAGCCGTAGCCGAGCCCGACGACGACCAGCGGCAGGAGCCACAGGCCGCCCAGGGCGAGGACGAGACCGAGCGGGAGGTCGCTGCCGATGCCGGGTGCAGGCGCCCCGTGGGCCGCGAAGAGCGCCACGGCCGAGCCGCCGAGGAGCAGCAGCAGCACCGCCAACACGACGCCGAGCCGCGGCGCCGGCCGCCCGGCGGGCGCCGCCAGCGCCGCCAGGGCCACCGGGAAGACGACCGCCAGGAGAGCGTAGAAGAGCCCCGCCCCGGCTCCCAGCCAGCCGGCCGCCAGAAGGGCCGGCGAGGCGAGACCCAGGACGATCAGGGCGAGCCGGCGCATCTCGCCCGCTCCTCGCCGCTCCACCGGCTCCCCACCTCAGCCCTCCTCGCCGGACTTGAACTGGCTCTTGATCCTGTCCTCGAGAGTGTCGGGGAACCGCGCGAGAGCGAACTGGGCTAGCGGCGTGGCGCGGCCGAGCACCAGGTCGGCCACGTGCTCGCCCACAGCCGGCCCCATCTTGAAGCCGTGCCCGGAGCCGCCGCCGGCCAGCCAGACGTTCGCGAAACCAGGATGGCGATCCAGCACGAAGTCACCGTCGGGGCTGTTCTCGTACTGGCAGACGCGGGCCTCGAGGAGCGGCGCGCCCGCCAGACTGGGGAAACGACGCGCGAGCTCGCGTCGGGCCAGGTCCAATGCCTCGGGGGTCACCGTGCGCTCGGCCGCCGTCGGGTCGATCGGCGCGCCCCGGCTGTCGTCGGCCACCTTGAAGCCGCGGTAGTGGTTGCCCGGGATGCCGTAGAAGACGCGCTCGCCGAAGTCGACCCAGACCGGCAGGTGGTCCTCGTCGTAGTCGGGGATCCCGGCCGGAGGGCCGAAGAAGAACACCTCCTGCCGGGTCGGCTGGACGAGCGCCGCCAGCTCCGGGAAGACTTCGCCCAGCCAAGGACCGCAGGCGAAGACGTAGGCGTCAGCGGCGAGCTCCGTGCCGTCGGAGAGCGCCAAGCCGGCGAGCGTCTCGCCGACACCGGCGAGGGGCCGCGCGCCGAGCAGAGAGAGCTCACCGCCCTCCGCCACCAGCCCGCGAGCCACGGCCTGACAGGCCTGCCGGGCGGCGAGATAGCCCGCCTCGCGCTCGAGGTAGACCACCCGCACGTCCTCGAAGGAGATCTGGGGCCAGCGCTTCGCCGCCTCCTCGAGCGAGGGCGTCTCGACCGGTAGGCCGGCCCCAGCGAGCAGCGGCAGCGAGTGGCGCGCGTAGCCGTCGTCGCCCTGGAAGAGCCAGAGCGCACCGGTGCGCCGGTAGAGCGGCTGCCCCCAGCGCTCCTCGGCATCGCGCCAGAGGGCGAACGAGCGCACCACCCACTCGACGTAGATCCGGTCGGGTCCGTACATGCCGCGGATGACCCGGGTCTCGCCCCCGGAGCTGGCGCGGGCGTTGCCCGGTCCCCAGGCGTCGAGGAGCGTGACCCGCGCGCCGGCGCGCCGCAGGGCGAGTGCCGTCCAGCCGCCGAAGGCCCCGGCGCCGATCACCGCCACGTGCGGACCCGGGGCGCGCGGCAGGGCTTCCGCTTCGCCCGCGCCCGCCGCGGAGCGCACTCCCCAACCGGCGGCGGTCAGCATGAGCGAGCGGGCGAGCAGCGTCCGGCGATCGACCCCGTCCTCGGGCGGTTGGGTCTCCGGCTCTCGGTGGGAGCTGGCGCGGGACACCGTGGCGCCAGAGAGTAGCAGGAGCGTGGCGCGCTAGTTCGAGACTTCGCCCGTCGGTGGCGCCGCGCGGCGCACCGCGCCCGCCGCCGCTGGCCGCGGCGCGAGCGAGATCGAGGGGATCGCCAGGCTCAGCACTTCGGCCAGGTCCTCGACAGCGTGGACCTTGAGTCGTTCGCGGACATCGCCGGGGAGATCCTCGAGGTCGGCGAGGTTCTCCTTGGGCAGCACGATCTCCTCGATGCCGGCGCGCACGGCGCCCAACACCTTTTCCTTGACGCCGCCGATCGGCAGCACGCGACCGGTCAAGGTGATCTCGCCGGTCATCGCCAGATCGTGCCGCGCCGCACGCCCCGCCAGGCTCGACACCACCGCCGTCGCCATGGTCACGCCGGCCGAGGGACCGTCCTTGGGCACGGCGCCCGCCGGCACGTGAACGTGCATGTCGCGCTCGAACAGCTCTTCGCCGATGCCCAGCTCGGCGGCGCGCGACAGAGCGTAGCTCCACGCCGCTCGCGCCGACTCCTTCATCACCTCGCCCAGCTGCCCGGTCAAGACGAGATTGCCCTTGCCACGCATGTGGGTCGCCTCGACGAACATGATGTCGCCGCCCGCCGGGGTGTAGTACATGCCCGTCGCCACGCCGACCTGCGCCTCGCGGGCGGCTCGCTCGGGGTGCAGCCGCGGCCGGCCCAGCAGCTCCTCGACCTCGCCCGCGCCGATCTCGGCGCGCTCGACCTCGCTCGAGGCCACGCGACGTGCCACCTTGCGCGCCAGCCTGCCCAGCTCGCGCTCGAGCTGACGCACCCCGGCCTCGCGGGTGTAGTGGGAGATCAGGTGGGCGATCGCCTCGTCGGAGACGACGAGTTGCTCGGCGTCGAGGGCGTTCTCCCCCTGCTGCCGCGGCAGCAGATAGCGCCGCGCGATGGCGAGCTTCTCGCGCTCCGTGTAGCCGGAGAACTCGACGATCTCCATGCGGTCGAGGAGCGGCCCCGGGATCTGCCCCTGGAAGTTGGCCGTCGTGATGAACAGCACTTCCGACAAGTCGAAGGGCACTCCCAAGTAGTGGTCGACGAAGGAGTCGTTCTGCGCCGGGTCGAGCACTTCGAGCAGGGCGCTCGCCGGATCGCCTTGGAACGAAACCCCCAGCTTGTCCACCTCGTCGAGCAGAAAGACGGGGTTCTTGGTTCCCGCCTGCCGCATGCCCTGCAGGATGCGACCCGGCAGGGCACCGACGTAGGTCCGCCGGTGACCACGGATGTCCGCCTCGTCGCGGGCGCCTCCCAAGGAGATGCGAACGTACTCCCGCCCCATGGCACGCGCGATCGAGCGGGCGATCGAGGTCTTGCCGACGCCCGGCGGGCCCACGAAGAGCAGGATCGGCGCCTTGCCACGGCGGTCGTCGGGGTTGCCCGGCCGGGGAGGCGCCGCCTCCGCCGCGGCCTCCGGCGGGCCGGCATCGGGTTCGGCCTCGCCGCTCTGCGACGCCCGTTGCCGGTCCCGCAGATAGCGCACCGCCAGGAACTCCAGCACCCGGTCCTTGACGTCGGTGAGCCCGTAGTGGTCCTCGTCGAGGGTGGTCGCCGCCCGACCGAGATCGAGCGACTCCTCGCTGCGCTGGCTCCACGGCAGCTCGGCGATCACTTCGAGGAAGCTGCGGATGACCTGGTGCTCCATGGACTCGCGGTTCATGCGGGCGAGACGGCCCAACTCGCGGTCCACCTCCTTGCGCGCCGCCGCCGGCAGGTCGAGGGCGGCAAGCTTGGCGCGCAGCTCGTCGACGTCCTGCCCGCCGTCCTCCTCTCCCAGCTCCTTCTGGATGGCCTTGAGCTGCTCGCGCAGGACCATCTCGCGCTGCCGATCGCCGAGCTCGCGCTGCACGCTCGACTTGATCTGCTCCTGGGCGTCGAGCACCCCGATCTGCCGCTGCACGTGGAGGAGCACCCGCCGCAGCCGCTCCTCGACCGACAGCGTCTCGAGCAGCACCTGCTTGTCCTCCATCGAGAGCTCGAGGTAACTGGCGATCAGGTCGGCGAGCTTGGATGCGTCTTCGGCGGCGGCCAGCGCCTGGCCCACGACCTCCTGCGGCAGACCGGCCTTGCGTGCCAGTTCGCTCGCCCGCTCGCGCACCTCACGCTGCAGGGCGAGGAACGCCGGGTCCGCGGCATCGCTCGGCAGCATCTCCTCGGCGTCGCGGACGACGGCCTCGAGGTAGCCATCGCGCTCGCTGATCCGCATGGCGATGCCACGGTGGTGTCCCTCGAGCATCAACTGCAGCCCCTTGGCGAAGCGCTGCACGCTGCCGATACGGGTGACGGTGCCGATGGTGTGCAGGTCGTCGGGAGCGGCCTCGTCGAGGTTCTTACGCTGCGCGACGGCGAAGACGAAGCGGTCCGTCGAGGCGGCGGCCTCCTTGATGGCTTTCAACGTGCCCGGCCGGCCGGCGTTGATGACGCTCTGGACGCCCGGGAAGACGACCAGGTCGCGGAGGGGAACGACAGGAAGGTGTCTGGGTTCGCTCATCGCAGAGGAGCAAATTGAGTCATAACATGTCAGATTTGTCAATACTCGACCTGCGTCATCGTCCATAAATAACCACCGATAGACTGGGGCCATTCCCGCCTTCCGCCCCCAGGGGAAAGCCGTCGTGAGCGTGCTAGGATCCGCCCGCGTCGCGCGTCTCGACCCCCGCCGCTGCCCTGATGTTGATCGGTCGCCGTTCGCTGCTGCTGTTGGCCGTGCTGCCGGCCGCGGCCGCCTCGGCGCTCGACACCGTGCAAGCGCCGCCGGCGGCGGAGACCCTCTATCTCACGGCGATGCCGGGCGGGGCCTGCGTCGAGGCCACATCCGGCGGCCGGCGCTGCCTCGACCTGCCGAGCGGCGCGACGCTCCGCACGGTGGCGCCGACCCGGGACGGCTGGGTCGCCGCCGGCACCATCGCCGCGGGCGGCCACCGGGACCTCCTGTTGCTGGCCGAGCGGCACGGCGAGCTCGAGCTGCTGCCCCTGCCCGTGGCAGGCCGGAGCCGCCCCCGTGGCGTCCCGGCCCTCCTGGTCGACGACGGAGAGCTCGCCGGTCTGGCCTGGCTGGAGGGCACCCACGAGGCGGGCCTGGCCGTTTGGGCCAGCTCCTGGCGCGACGGCCGCTGGAGTCCCCCCGAGGAGGTCGCGCCCCCAGCGCCCCGCGTGGCACTCACCGGGATCGTCCTGACCGACGGTCACTGGCTCTTGGTGTGGACGGAGTTCGACGGCAACGACGATGAGACGGTCGCCACGACCGGGCGGCCGGGACGTTGGCGGCGCGCCCAGCGCCTGCACTCCGACAACGACGTCCCAGACATCCTCCCGGCGATTACCCGCGGCGCGGATGGCGCCCTCGCCGCCTGGAGCCGTTTCGACGGCCGCGACTACCGCCTGCGCTTGGCTCGCTGGGCGGGGAGCTGGCACGAACTCGATCCCCTTCCGGGCCGGGGCGCCCTGCCGGCGGCGTTCCATGTCCTGGCCGGCCGCACTTGGCTCCTCTACAGCTCGGTCGTCCCGGAGGCCTGGCATCTCGTCGAACTCGATACCAACGGCAGGATCCTCGCGGGACGCGCGATCGCTCGTCCCGGCGACGAGACACCGCGGCTCCAGTTCCTCGCCGGGGAGCTCGAGCTCGTCCTCCCCGCCGCCCCACCCGCGCCGGCGGCCCCGCTGCCTGCCAACGCCAGCGAGACCCCCGCCGGCTCGACCTTTCGCTACATGGCCTTCGGCGACAGCATCACGACGGGCAAGGGCGACGAGTGCAACCCCGACTGCGACGACCCCCTGTCCAACTGCGGCTACCCGACCCGGCTGCCCACCTCGTCCTACCTGAATTGCAACGCCAACGAGTGCGAGGTGGTCAACAAGGGCAAGGGGGGCGAGAACACGTCGGAGGGCGTGACCCGCATCGAGAACGTGCTCGACAACGAAGGCCCGTGGGACGCCGTGCTCCTCATGGAGGGCACCAACGACATCTGCTGGGAGCAGGACGTCTCCAACGACACGATCGAGGCGAACCTGGGGACGATGGAGGACAAGGCCGCCGATCATGGCGTCGAGACCCTGCACGCCTCGATCATCCACATCAACGACGAGAGCATCTGCCCGAGCAACCTCCCCGATCCCGAGGGGCGGGTGGCCAACCTGCGCAACCGCATCCGCGACCATCTGGCCAACGTGGACGCCGACACCGGCCACCGCTGGTGGTCCGATCCCTGGTCCGAGCTCTGCCCCACCGAGAACTGTTTCCAGCAGCACTATGCCGATTGGGGCCACCCCGACTGCTCCGGCTACGACATCATGACGGACGTCTTCCGCGACGGGATCCAGGCGCGGGCCGCGCCGGGCGAGGTCGCCGCCGTCGAGCCCACTGGCACCACCAGCGACACCAGCCCGACCTTTCTCTGGAACAAGGAGATCCCGCGGGACGCGACCTGGTACCAGTTCCAGCTCGACGGGCCGGGCGGCAACCTCGAGGACCTCTGGCTCGACGAAACCGGCACCTGCGCGCCCTGGCAGTGCACGCTCGACCTCGGCACCTTCCCGGAAGGTACGTACACCTGGCGCGCACGGGGACGCAACTCCGCCGGCCGTTCGCCCTGGGCGGAGACGATCTTCACCATCCAGACCGTTCTGCCGCCGGGGGAGCCGACAGGGCTCGCCCCGCTGGGCAACATCGGCGACGACCGACCGGCCTTCACCTGGCTGCGAGAGTCGCCGCTCGCCGCCACCGCCTACGAGCTCGAGGTCAGCGACGGCACCGGGGTCATCTTCGACGAGATCTTCCCGCTGTTGGGCACGTGCTCGGGGACGACCTGCTCCGTCGATCCCTTCGAGCAGGGCGAGCCGCTCGCGGCCGGCGACTACAGCTGGCGGGTGCGCGGCAGCAACGCCGCGGGCCCCGGCCCGTGGAGCGACACGCTCGCGTTCACCCTCATCCCGGGTCTGATCTTCCTCGACGGCTTCGAGACGGGCGACACCAGCGCCTGGACTCAAGTCCAGCCTTGACCCGGCGAGTCGCCAACACCCTGCTGGCCGTGGCACTGACCTCGGCAGGGGGCGACCCCCTCGGCGCGGAGCCCGAGGCTCCGGCCGTCCACCGGCCCTCGCTCCTCCTCGTCACGTTGGATACCACCCGCGCGGATCACGTCAGCGCCTACGGCGCCGCGGCCGTGCGCACGCCCGTGCTCGACGCGCTCGCCCAGCGGGGCGCCCGGTGGCAGCGAGCTCTCACCTCGAGCCCGCTCACGCTCCCCGCCCACTGTTCCCTGCTCACCGGTTTGCAGCCCCCCGAGCACGGCGTTCGCGACAACGGCAGCGGCGCCCTGCCGGCCGACCTGCCGACCCTGGCCACGGCGCTGGGCGAGCGCGGCTACGACACGGCCGCGGTCGTCGCCTCGCGGGTGCTCGATCGCCGCTTCGGCCTCGACCGCGGGTTCGCCACCTACGACGATCGGATGGTTGCCGAGCGCCTCGGCCAGTACGGCTATCCCGAGCGCGACGCGCGGGCCGTCACTGACGCCGCCCTGGCCTGGCTGAGGGGTCGGCGCGCTCACCCGCGCAACGCCGAGCGCCCGTGGTTTCTCTGGGTCCACTACTACGACCCGCACGCGCCGTACGCGGCGCCAGAGTCGCGGGGCGCCGCCAGCGAGGCGGAGCGCTACGCCGGTGAGATCGCGTACGTGGACCGCGAGCTCGGCCGCCTGCTCGCGACACTGCCCGCGGGCGGCGCCGAGGCCGTCATCGCCGTGGTCGGCGACCACGGAGAGTCGCTGGGCGAGCACGGCGAGAAGGGCCATGGCATCTTCCTCTACCGGCCGACCCTCGAAGTGCCCCTGATCGTCGCCGGGCCGGGGGTGGCACCGGGCACGGTCGTCACGGCGACCGCCGCGACCTCCCGCCTCGCCGCGACGCTGCTCGGCTTCCTCGGTCTGTCCGAGGCGGCGGTCCCCTTCGGCGCACCCCTACCCGGAATCGGTTCGCGAGCTGTGAGCCACGACCGGCCGGCCGTCTACAGCGAGACCCTGCTGCCGGCCACCGCTTACGGCTGGAGCGCCTTGAAGGCGATCACCGACGAACGCTGGCGGCTCATCGTCGCGCCGCGGCCGGAGCTCTACGACCTCCTGACCGATCCCGCCGAGCGCGTCAACCGCATCGGCGACGACCGCGCGGTCGCGGCCCGGCTCCGCGATGCCCTCGCGGCCTTGGAAGCCGGGATGGAGGAGCGCCGTGCCAGAGGCGCGGCCGCCGCGGCGGAACTCGCCGCGGCGCTCCGCGACCTCGGCTACCTGTCCGGGGTGAGCGGCGACACGATGGACGTCCGCTTCGGCGCGGGGATCGATCCCAAGGACGCGATCACGTGGCTGACTGATTTCGAGCGGGCCAAGGCTCTCCTGGCGAGCGGGCGAGCGAGCGAGGCCCGGGCGATCCTCGAGCCCCTCCTGACGCGCAACCCGGAGAACGTGCCCTTCCGCACCCAGCTCGCGAAGGCCCTGCTGGCGACCGGTGATGGCGCGGGCGCCATCGAGCAGTTGACCCGCGCCCTCGCGCGCAACCCACGACTCGACTTCCTTCACGTCGCACTCGCCCGCGCCCATCTCGAGCTCGGCGAGCTCGAGGCCTCGCGCCGTGCCGCCGAGCGGGCGCTGACGCTCAATCCGCGGCAGGCGGAGGCCTGGCTGCTGCTGGGAGAGATCACCGCCCGCTCCGACAGTCCAGACGCCGAGCGCCAGGTCCTCGACCGGGCGGTGGAAGCGGGCACCGAGAGCGTCGTCATCCTGACCCGCCTCGGTCAGCTTGCCGCGACGAGCGGCGATCTCGACGACGCCGACGCGCAGCTCGCCGCAGCCCTGGCACTGGGCCCGGAGTGGGCTCCCGCCTGGCTCCTCTGGGGCGACGTGGCCGAGCGCCAGGGTTTGGCCGCGGAAGCGCTCGAGCGCTACCTCCGCGCCGTCGAGCTCGACCCGCGCGACGCGGTGGCGGCGCTCCGGGCGTCGCGCCTCCTCGCCGCAGCGGGCGACCAGGAGCGGGCCCGGCAGCTCTTGACCCGGGCTGCGGCGGCAGCTCCCGACAGCCCCGCCGGCCAAGAGGCGCGGCGGCGCCTCGCGGCGTCGGAGGCGCCGCCCAAACCGTCCTAGCTACTCGAGTAAGGAAACGAGTCCCGGGTAGGCAGTAGCGCGCGAACGCAGATTCGGTGCGGCCGCCAGCGCTT
>CAYXXN010000070.1:0-13915 GCA_964469055.1 uncultured Thermoanaerobaculia bacterium | reverse complement strand
CACCGACAACGTCGAGTTGTCGTCGGAGGCACTGAATGCCGTGCGCGCCGGCGGTCTGCTGACCCTCGCAGCGCTCGTCACCTACATGGTCGTTCACCTGCGGCGCGAGCGCAGGACGCTCCCGGTGAGGGGCGCGTGAAGCTCGGCTTTCCGCTCTTCCCGAAGACGGCCTCGACGCTCGCCGCCGAGGTCGACGCGATCTACTTCTTCGGTCTGGGAGTGGCCGCTCTCTTCTCGCTGATCATCGCCGCGGCGATCCTCTACCTCGCCGTGCGCTATCGGCGGCGGTCGCCCGACGAGGTGGGCCGGCCCGAGAAAGAGGCGCTCTGGCTCGAGATCGGCTGGTCGGTCGTCCCGCTCTTGATCCTCCTCTTCATGTTCGGCTGGGGGGTTAAGGTCTTCATCGCGCTCACCCGCCCGCCGGCGGGGGCCGTCGAGTACTACGTCACCGGCAAGCAGTGGATGTGGAAGTTCCAGCACCCCAACGGCCGCCGCGAGATCAACCACCTGCACGTGCCCGTGGGCCAGCCGACCAAGCTCATCATGACCTCCGAGGACGTCATCCACTCCTTCTACGTGCCCGCCTTCCGCGCCAAGATGGACGTCGTCCCCGGTCGCTACACGACGTTCTGGTTCGAGGCCACGACCCCCGGCACCTACGAGCTCTTCTGCGCCGAGTACTGCGGGGTCGAGCACTCGCGGATGGGCGGCATGCTCCACGCCCTCGACCCCCACGAGTACGAGGCCTGGCTCGCCGGCGGCGGTGAAGTGGCCTCCGCTGCAGGCCTCTCCGGCCCCGAGCTGTTCGCGGCCAAGGCCTGCGACACCTGCCACCGGCCCGACTCCAACCTGCAAGGCCCCTATCTCGCCGGCCTCTTCGGCGGCGAGGTCGAGCTGGCCGACGGCTCGCGGGTGACGGTCGACGAAGGGTACGTCCGGGAGTCGATTCTCGACCCGACGGCCAAGCTGGTCGAGGGCTACACGCCGCTGATGCCGACCTACGCCGGCCAGCTCACCGAGGAAGAGATCCTGCAGCTCATCGTCTACATCAAGTCGCTCGCCAGCGAGGCGACGGCGGAGACCGCGCCATGAGCCAGGCCGCGAGCGGCGAGCGCGTCAACTACTTGAACGCCGACTACGGCGTCTGGTCGTGGCTCCTCACCAAAGACCACAAGCGGATCGCCATCCTCTATCTGATCTCGATCACCGTGTTCTTCGCCCTCGGGGGGCTGATGGCGGTGGGCATCCGCCTGGAGCTCGTCACCCCGGCGGGCGACCTCGTGCAGCCGGACACCTACAACCGGCTCTTCACCATGCACGGGGTCCTGATGATCTTCTTCTTCTTGATCCCGTCGATCCCGGCGGTGCTGGGGAACTTCCTGATCCCGCTGATGATCGGGGCCAAGGACCTGGCCTTCCCGAAGATCAATCTGGCCTCCTGGTACATCTACACGGCGGGCGGTCTCTTCGCCATCACCTCGATGCTGATGGGCGGGGTGGACACCGGCTGGACGTTCTATACGCCGCTCTCGACCACCTTCTCCAACACCCACGTCGTGACGACGGCGGTGGCGGTCTTCATCGCCGGTTTCTCCTCGATCCTCACGGGCCTCAACTTCATCGTCACCATCCACCGAATGCGAGCGCCGGGGCTCTCGTGGTTCCGGCTGCCGCTCTTCGTCTGGGCCCACTACGCGACGAGCCTGATCCAGGTGCTGGGGACTCCGGTCCTCGCCATCACCATCCTCCTGGTCGGCGCCGAGCGGCTCTTCCACATCGGCATCTTCGATCCCAAGCTGGGGGGCGACCCGGTGCTCTTCCAGCACCTTTTCTGGTTCTACTCCCACCCGGCGGTCTACATCATGATCCTGCCGGCGATGGGGGTGGTGAGCGAGCTCATCGCCGCCTTCGCCAGGAAGCGGGTCTTCGGCTACAACTTCATCGCCTTCTCGAGTGTCGCGATCGCCGTCTTGGGCTTTCTCGTCTGGGGCCACCACATGTTCGTCTCCAGCCAGTCGATCTACGCCGGGGTCATCTTCTCGGTGCTCTCGATGCTGGTGGCCGTGCCCTCGGCGATCAAGGTCTTCAACTGGACGGCGACGCTCTACGAGGGGTCGGTCTCCTGGGACACGCCGATGCTCTACGCCCTGGGCTTCATCGGCCTGTTCACGATCGGAGGGCTGACCGGCGTGATGCTGGCGACCATGGGCATCGACGTCCACGTCCACGACACCTACTTCGTCGTCGCCCACTTCCACTACATCATGGTGGGCGGCGCGATCATGGGCTACCTCGGGGGGCTCCACTTCTGGTGGCCCAAGATCACGGGTCGGCTCTACCCGGTCTTCCTGTCCAAGCTCTCGGCGCTCGTCGTCTTCATCGGCTTCAACCTCACTTTCTTCCCGCAGTTCCTCCTGGGCTACCTGGGAATGCCGCGCCGCTACCACGCCTATCCGCCGGACTTCCAGGTGCTGAACGTCATGTCCTCGGCCGGGGCGACGATCCTCGGCGTGGGGTACCTCGTCCCCTTCGCCTACTTCATCTGGTCGATGCGCTACGGCAAGGTGGCGGGCGAGAACCCGTGGGGCGCGTTCGGTCTCGAGTGGGAGACCAGCTCGCCGCCCAGCCCGCACAACTTCGACGAGACCCCTGTCGTCACCCGCGAGGCCTACGACTACGCCGGCGGGCGGGAGGCCCAGCATGCCTGACGGAGCGCCGGCGGCGCGGGCCTGGGGCCTCGCCCACCACTTCGACTCCTTCGAGCAGCAGCGCGACGCCTCCTACCTGGGGATGTGGCTCTTTCTCGCCCAGGAGATCCTCTTCTTCGGCGGCCTCTTCACCGCCTACCTCGTCTACCGCCTCTACCATCAGGCCGCTTTCGCTGCCGGCAGTCACACGCTCGACATCAAGCTGGGGGCTTTCAACACGGCGGTCCTGATCGGCTCGAGCCTGACCATGGCGCTCGCCGTCCGCGGCGCCCAGACCGGCCGGCGCAAGGCCCTGATCCTGTTCCTCGTCGCGACGATCCTCCTGGGCGGCGTCTTCCTCGGCGTCAAGGTCGTCGAGTACTCGCACAAGTTCCACGAGCGCCACGTGCCCGGGCCCCACTTCGTGTGGGAGGAGGGCGGCGACGCCGCCGGCGCCCAGATGTACTTCAACCTCTACTTCGCGATGACCGGGCTCCACGCCCTGCACATGATCGTCGGCATCGGGATCCTGCTGCCGATGGTGGTCTTGGCCTGGCGCGGCGCCTGGACGCCCGCGAACCACAACTTCGTCGAAGGGATGGGCCTCTACTGGCACTTCGTGGACATCGTGTGGATTTTCCTCTTCCCGCTCCTCTACCTCCTGGGACGGCACTGAGCCGATGAGCGAGCCCGCCGGGCACGTCACTTCGCTGCGCACCTACTTCCTGGTCTTCGCGGCCTTGATGCTGGGGACTACGATCACCGTCTGGGTCGCCTTCTTCGATCTCGGGGTCATGAACAACGTCGTCGCCCTGGGCGTCGCCCTCGTCAAGGCCACCCTCGTCGTCCTCTTCTTCATGCACCTCGCCCACGCCAGCCGCCTGGCGAAGCTCGTCTGCGTCGCCGGCTTCTTCTGGCTCCTGATCCTCTTCGGGATCACGCTCACCGACTACACCACCCGCGAGTTCCTGCCCACGCAGGACCCCGTCCCCACACTCCCGGCGCCGCCGGGGGTGCGTTAGCTCGCGCGACGGCGCTGTCCCGTCGACCGAGCGCTGACGCGGCGGCGGCGAGCCGGCGGGGCGCTCGGCTCGCGGATCTCGCCGGCCGGCTCCGGCAGCACGCGGAATCCCAGTGCGTTGGCGTTGGCGCGGCAGCGGCGGTCGAGCGAGAGGAAGGCGAGGCCCGGCACGGCGGCGCGTGCGGCCAAGGCGCTAGCGAGGTGGATCGCGTCGAGCGTTCGGACCGGTTCGACGGGGAAAGGCCGGCCAACACGTTCGAGGATAGGCTCATCGAGGGCGACGCCTTGCCAGCTCTCGGTCGTCGCAGCGAGGAGGCGCCGTCTTTCCTGGGCCTCGGCTTCGGACCATCGACCGAGGGCCACACCCCGCACGACGGCGCGCTCACACTCGGCGAAGGTCAAGGTCGAGGCGAGGGCGACCTCGGCGACGGCCAGCGATGCGGCCACCTCGTCCCCGGCATCCTCCCCAAACAGCCACGCCAGGGCAGCGCTCGACTCGACGTAGAGGCTTACCACCGCTCTTCGCGGTCCTCATCGATCATCCGCGTCGCCGTCCCCTCGGGAGCCAGCCGCGGCAGCTTGGGGTAGAGATCCGGCGAGTTGGGGCGCGTGGCGAGCCGCACCTTGCCTTCGAGGGCCATGCGCCAGAGACCCGGCGGGATGTCCTTGGGCGGAGCGGCGGCGCCCGGCTCGCGGATCTCGGCGACGACCCTGCCTCGGTCGGTGACCAGCACGGTCTCCCCCGCCTGCACCTGGCGCAGGTACTCGGAGAGCCGGTCTTTGAGCTCGCGGATGCCGACGGCCTTCATGGCGACAATGTAGCCTCGTGAGGCTACATTGTCAATGTCGAGCCGCGGGCCCGAGCGCCGCTCTTCAAGCCGCCCGCGCCAGGTACGCCACCAGCTCACCCAGCTCGTGCTTCCAGCCGAGCGCAAATGGTCCAGGAGGCGGGTCATTGACCGCACTCTCCCCGTGGGCTACCTTGGCGCTGTCCTAGACGCTCGCCCGACCCCAGCAGCCTCAAGCTCGACGAGGAGTTCGCCATGAAGCCGTCCGCCACTCCCGGCCTCTTTCTCTGCCTGGGGCTCGTCGCCTCATGTGCCCAGCCGCCCGCCCCCGAGCCGGCGGGCCAGACCCCCGCTGCGACCGCGCCCAGGGAGCCGCCGGCCGCCCTGCAGCCGACTGAGGAGGAAGAGCCCGCCGGCCGCGATCTCACCCAGCTCGTGGTCTGCGAGCTGCTGCCGGGCCGCGAGGTCGCGGCACTCCTCGGCGGCGTCCTCTACGCCCAGCCCTCGCCGACCGTCTCCGGCACGATGTGGAACGAGTGCGCCTACTTGATCCGGCTGGACGCCGCGACGCCGGAAGCGAAACTGGTGACGGTCCGCTTCTACTCGCCCGAGCACTACGAGCTCGCCCGCCAGCTGGCGGAGAACGCCGAGGACGAGATCGGCGTGGGCGACGAGGCCTTCGTGACCGAGGAGCCGCCGCACTTCGTGCTGACCGCACTGCAGCGCGACGACGTCGCCCTCGAGGTGCGGACCGAAACGAGCCCCGGCGACGCCCGCGCCCTGGCCGCCCTCGTCCTCGAGCGACTGCTCGACCTGCCGCCCGTCTGACGGCCGGGACGGAACGCCGGCCGAATCAGTGCTCGGGGCGGACCCAGGCCTCCTCCGGCGCCAACGCCTTGTGGCCCGAGGGAGCGATCTTGCGGTACACCGCCTGCGGCCAGCGCTCCTCGCCGGCGACGGTCAAGAGCCGTGACAGGGGAATCCCGAAGAGCCGCGCGTTCTCCTCGAGCAACGGCCGCATCAGCTCCCAGTCCTCGGCACCGAGCGTCGCGAAATCGCCGCCGTTCAACTGATCCTCGGTGAGGCACCGGTGCGGGTCGCGCACGTAGAGGGCGCCGCCGGAGGCGAGCGAGAAGAGGTTCCCGCCCGGGTAGGGCATCGGCAGGTCGAGCAGGGCGCCGTGCTCGTCGAAGGCGACACCGTTCAGGATCGCGAAGCCGCCGCCGTGGAGCGGGTCGCCGGCCATGAACGATTCGCCGAGATAGTCGAGGCAAGTGCCGTTGATCACCACCCGCGGCCGGCCGACGGCGTTGATCAGTGGCCGACCCGCGGCGTTTCCCAGGACGAAGACCGTGCCTCCCTTGGCGCCGTAGCCGAAGGTCTGGCCGACGTCGCCGTGCACCACCAGCCTGCCGTGCTTCATGATCTGGGCGAGCTGGTCCTGACCGGCCCCGTGGACCTCGATCTCGGCACCGTCGATGCCCGACGCGAGGTAGTCGCCGGCCGCACCGTAGACGTCGATCACCACCCCGGCGGAGTCCACTCCCAGCCCGCTGCCGATGAAACGGTGGCCCCGGCAGTGGGCCACGACGAAGCGCCGCCAGCCGCGCTCGACCAGCGCCACGAGGGCCCGGGCGACCGACTCCGGGCCTTCCTGGGGGAAGCCTCGCGCATCGACGATCAGCGTCCGCTCAGGAGCGAGCGCGTCGGGCACGGCGCCACCAGCCTCCAGGAACGCCCACCGCGAGCCGGGTGAACGCCGGACCGCTTCGAACATCCGCGTGAGGCTCGACTCGACGAGGGTGACGATGCAGCTGCGCTTCAAGCCGCCGGTCGGCACGCGCCGATCGAGAAGCAGGCTCGTTACGCGGAAGGCCGTTTCGCGCCCTCCTTCGTCGGCCGTCAGTCCCTCGACATCCGCGAGAAAGGCCGCGAGCTCTTCGTAGTCCCAGCTCGGCAGGCGTCGCGCCGCCTCGGCGAAGATCTCCTCCGCCGGGCCTTCGAGCGCGATCGCGTGCTCCGGCCTCGGCGCAGACGCCCGAACCTCAGGATCCTTACCCGGAAACATCGGCCAGCCGACTGGCAACGGCCGCTGATCGCGCGCGACCTCCACTTCACGGCCGAACTTGTCGCGGCAGACGAGGGTTCCGCGGCCCCAGCCGTCGGCCACCGCCTCGAACAGGAAGGCGCCCCCGTCGGTGTGGCTGCCGCCGCGAGCGTTCCAGTAGCGATCCGCGCGCGGCCAGAAGCGGGGATCCGCCGCGGCCAGGCTCTCGAGCGCCGCGTCGATCGCCTGACGCTCGGAGGCGGCGAGACCCACCGCCACCTCGCCGCGCTGCAGGGCGAAGACCTGCGGCCGCAGCATCGAGGTGTCGGTGATGCCGATGAGCCGATAGGCCCGCCGTGCCGCCTCCGACTGCGCGATGAGGAAGAACCACGGCCCGTCGGGCGAGGCGTGGATGTGGAGCGTCTGCAGGGCCCGGTAGACGCGCTGCTTCTCCGCCGGCAGGAGCGTGAAGTCGCGCTCGGTGGTCGGCGCCAGGGCCTCGATCACGTACTCGAGGGAATAGCCGTAGACCCGGTGGAGCAGGTCGAAGACCTGCACCGCCACCTCGGTGTCGGTCAGGAAGAGGGGCTCGATGCCGCGCTCGGCCAAATAGGAGGCGATCGAGGCGTAGTTGGCGAAGTCGCCGTTGTGCACCAACGCCTCGTGCATCCCCAGGAAGGGATGGGCGCCGCCAGGGTGCCAGACACGGCCCTTGGTCGGGTAGCGGTGGTGGCCGATCCAGACGTGGGCGTGGAGGTCCTCGAGGCGGTAGGCGCGCACGACGTCGTCGCCGTAGCCCACGAGCTTCAGGACCAGGAGGTTCTTGGCGTGCGAGAGCACGAAGGCGCGCTTCTCGCCGAGCGACGCGTAGAGGGCGCCGTTCAGGCGGTAGGTGTTCTGGTAGACGATCTCGTCGTCCACCCGGTGGGCGTCGGCGGGGGCGATGCGCTCCTCCCGCAGGAAGCGCTCGCGGACGTCCGGCCGCACGCGCACGAACCAGCAGCGCACGGTCGGCGGCGGCACCTCGAGCCCCAGGCTCGCCTGCGGCGGCGGAGCGGCCAACGTCAGCACATGGTCGACCTCGAAGACCGGCTCCACGAACTCGCGCTCGACCGTCGCCGCGGCCGCCGGGTCGAGGAGAGCCACCGCCAGCAGGTAGTCGTTCTCGACCACCTCGAGAGTGGTGCCGAAGAAGGCCGGATCGAGCCCCACGGCGGCGATGCCGCCGCCCTTGCCGTTGCCGCGGTTGCGCATCTGAGTGAGAGCTTGAAGCAGGTGCCGGCCGGCGACCGGCACGCTGACGGCGAGGCCGATGACCCCGCAGCCGCCCTCCGCGGCCCGCTCCGCGACTGCGCTCTCGGGCGAGGGCAATCGCCGGCGCGACACGAGGACGCGGTCGGGCCACTCAGCGCGCGGCATCGAGTCCCTCCTCGCGCCGGTACACGAGCAGGTCGGTGCGGCCGCGCAGCTCGCGGATGCTCGCCAGCCCCAGGGCGCGCAGCAGCTCTTCGAGCTGCAGCACGAACGAGCGGTAGAGGTTCGAGAGGCGCTGGGCGGCCCACTCGGGCTCGACGAGCTGCGAGAGCTCGGGGTCGGTGGTCGTCAAGCCGAACGGGCAGCCGCGGCCGCGCTCGCAGTTGCTGCAGCGGGTGCAGCCCATGACGACGATCTCCGAGGTGCCGAGGATGGCGCCGTCGGCGCCCAAGGCGATGGCCTTGGCGACATCCCAGGCCGTGCGCACCCCGCCGGAGGCCATCAGCACGACCTCGTCGCGGATCCCCTCGGCCAGGAGGAACTTGTGCACCTTGGGGATCGCCAGCTCGACCGGCATGGCGATGTTCTTCTTGGCCACCGTCGGCGCCGCGCCCGTGCCGCCATAGCCGCCGTCGAGGTGCACGATGTGTGCGCCAGCGTAGTAGCTCCCCACCGCCACCATGTCGACGTCGGTCGGGGTCGAGACTTTGACCGAGACGAGGGCCTCCGGGTTGACGGTGCGCACCCAGTCGATGTGCTTCTTGTGGTCCTCGACCGAGTAGACGCTGTGGAACGGGAAGGGCGAGAAGAGGGACACCCAGGGCACGCTCTCGCGCATGCGGGCGACCGACATCGTGCTCTTGCTGCCCAGGAGGTGCCCGCCCAGGCCGGGCTTGGCGCCCTGCGCGTACTTGAACTCGAGGATCGGCGCCCAGAGCATCGTCTCCTCGCGCACCCCGAACATGCCGGTGGCGATCTGGGTGATGACATGCTCGCGGTAGGGAACGATCGTCGGCGGGTAGCCTCCCTCGCCGGTGCAGGTGAAGGTGCGCCATTCCTGGGCCGCCATGGCGCGCGAGCGCATCACCTGCTCGGAGATCGAGCCGAAGGACATGCCGGCCCCGTACCAGGGCACCGGGATCTCGAGGCGCTTGCCCTCGGCACGGCGGTTCAAGGGGATCGAGAGGTCGATCGCCGCCGCCGCCGGCAGCCGCCGCTCGGCCGGCAGCTCCTTGAAGTCGAGGAGGTCGAAGCCACCGCCCGAGCGACCGACCTTGTACTCGAGGCCGTTCTCGGGCGGGCGGCCGGTCTCACCCTGCAGCCAGGTGGCGAGGATCAGCTCGTCCGTCCAGCGCGCGTCACCCAAGGCCGGTGGTGTGCCGTGCTCGAGCGAGGGCCAAGCGGCGAAGCCGTGGCGCAGCGCCGCCGTGTGCTTGGCGACGATCAGGGGGTCGTACTCGAGTTCCGCCGTCGCCGTCATGCGAACCCCTCGATCTCCCCGAACGCCTCGCGCTCGAGGTCACGCTGGAACATGCAGCGACCCAGCTCTCCACGCAACCGCCGCACCTCGCGTAGACCCATCGCGCCGAGGATCTCCAGGAGCTGATCGCGCCAGGCGCCGGCGAGGTTCTGGAGGCGCTGCACGCCCCACGCTTCCGGCAGTTTCTCGAACCGTACGCGAGCTCCCTCCCGATCCCGACACTCGCCGCCGAGCTCGCCCTGCAGCGCTACCCACGCCGCCGAGTCGAGGGCCACCGCGTCGAGCCCGGCCAAGATCGCCTTGGGCACGTGCTCGGCGGCGACGATGCCGCCGCTGCCGATGAGGGTCACCCGCTCGCGCAACCGCTCGGCGAGGAGGCGCCGATGCGCCGCCAGGATCAGGTCCAGGGCGAAGGACTCCCCCACCCGCCCGTGGAGGTCGGCGACGAGGTGGATCGTGCCCACCCCGGCGCGCACGAGGGGGACTGGATCGGCGTCCATCGGCAGGCGGACCGCGATGACGGCTTCGGGGAAACGACCCGCCAGGCGCCCGAAGAGCACCTCGTCCCAGGGATCGATCTCCAGCATCCGCGGCGTCGCTGTCAACTGATCGAGTAGGGGTTCGTGCTCCCGGCCCATCACGGGCACGACCTGGGGTCCAGCGATCCCCCACTCGATCAGTTGCGGCAGCGGCAGCAAGGCCAAGGTGTCGATCGCCTCTGCGGCGCCGGCCAGCACGCGGCTAAGCGCCGGCGCGAGCATCCGCCGCGGCGGCGTCTCGAAGAGCAGCGGCAACGGCAGGGACAGGACGGGCGGCAGGGCGTCCGAGAAGTCGCCCGAGGCGTCCAGGTGCAGGAAGTCCGGCTTGCCTCCAAGATCGACCGAGGTCGAGATGAACTCGCGCCCGTGGATGCCGTCGCGCGTCGGGCGGACGATCTCCGACATGTCCGTCCACATCCCGTCCCAGCCCTCGCCGCCGAAGCGACCCCGGTAGCCAGCCCCGCGCACCGGCACGGCCCCAGTGCGGGACTCGAGGAGGATCGTGTCGACCTGGTCCGGCGTCAAGAACGAGTCGCCCAGCCGCTCGCGCTCGGGGTTGGGCAGGATCGCCACCATCTCCGGGTACTGCGTCGTGCAGCGGAGACACCCGACGCATTTCTCGTGGATCGGCGCGAGGCCTCCGACGACGCGGCCGAAGACCCCGTAGACGCACGGCCGCGACAGCGCCACCCGCGGCGCCCCGCGGTATTCGAAGAGGAGCTCGTGCAGCACCATCCCGACGAGCTTGTGTCGCTTCACCTTCACCCGGAAGCGCGACGGATGCCGGACGACGTCCGGGGCCTCGCGGGTCTCGATGTGGTACCGGTGGTAGGTGCCGGCCCCGTCTGGTGCCGCCGAGAGCGGCGCGGCGACGGCCGACGGGGACGGCTCGGCTACAGGTTCAGGGAGCGAAGCCGTGGAAGCCGGGGTCGCCAACTGGAGCTTTGGAGCGCTGTCTCGGAACCGCCCCGGGGTGATCGGAAACGGTTGCTGCATCGTAACACGGGCCGCAGCCCGCAGCAGCCCGGGCGCCGACGTTCAGCGGTACAGCTGAAGAAACCCGAGCTTCGCCATCCGCCGGAAGTCACCGTCGAGGGACCAGAGCTCGGCCTCGCGCTCGGCGGCGAGGGCGGCAATCAGCAGGTCGCCCAACCCAAAGCGCTCGCCACTGCGCGCCGCCGGCTCTAGCCAGGAGTCGATGCGGCGCCAGGTCGCCTCGCCGGGCAGCCAGCGCGGCAGGGCCGAGAGCGCCCGGCGCAGGCGCTGCTGCTCGGCGACGGCGGCGCCTGCCAGCAGCTCGACGCGCACCGGCTCGGCCAGGGCGACGCGGTCCTCGTCGAGGAGCGAGCGCAAGGTGACGGCCTCGGCGCTCGCCGCGGAGCGCAGCGCCGCGACCCAGACCGAGGTGTCGACGAGGATCACCGCCGCGCGGCGCGCCGCGGCCGGCGGCGCGAGGCGTCGAGGTCGAGCTCGAGGTCCACCGTGCCCATCAGCTCCTTCAACTCCTCGATCCGGCGCCGGCGGATCAGCTCCTGGAGGGAGAGGACGACGGTGTCCGTCTTCGACTTGAAGCCGAGCAAGCGCCGGGCCTCCTCGATCAACGGCTCGGGGATGTCGAGGGTGGTGCGCATACGTAGCACGTTAGATCGTATGCTCCATGATGTCAACCGAAGGTGAAAGCATATGCTGCACGAGTCGCCGCGGCCGAGCCCAACGTCCTGCGCCTGGTCCTCAACTGGCGGCTGCTGGCGCAGCGCTAGAGCCGCCGCGCTAGGCCCGGTTGCGGTAGAGGTTGGGGTCGACCATCTCGGCCATCTTGCGCACGTCGAGATCGGCGTCGAGGAAGGCGGCGAGGCGGCGGGCTTCACCCTCGGGGTCGGCGAGGACTTGGGTGTAGTGGACGTCCAGGTACTCGACACTGGGCGAGTGCTTCATGAAGTACTCGGCGCGCCAGAGCTCGGTCGTGAAGAGCTCGCGCATGCGCTCGTCGGCGGTCTCGCTCACCTCGCCGCGACGGGCAAGCATCTTGGCTTGGGAGGCGAGCACCTCGGTCAGGTCGCGGCGCACGAAAACGACCTTGTAATTGCTGTCGGCCGGCAGGTAGCGCAACAGATAGGAGATGACCTTGACCGCCTTGCCCCGGGCCTCACGCACCCAGGCCCTGTCGGCGGCCTCGGCCAAGTGCAGGACCCGCTCGTCTTCGAAGTAGCCTTTGGGGTTGTCCTCGTCGGCGGCGCGCTGGCCATCGGTGACGATCGGCACGCCGCCGGCCTCGAGCATCTTCATCGCCATCGAGGTGCCCGAGCGGGGCAATCCCGAGACGACGATGACCGGCTCGCCGTAACGGAGCCGGCGGTAGAGATGGCGCACTGAGCCCGGCAAGGTGAAGCGCTCCTCGGGACTTAGGGTTGGGATCTGGTGGGGTTCGAGCTGTCCGGCCGGCCGTCTAGGATAGTATTTCCGACCCGCCGGGGCCACCCCGGCGCTTACCATCCCCACCTCACGTGAGCCGTTGTTCGCCTGCTCCAGCCCTGCCCGCGCTGGCGCTGCTGCTCCTCGCGCTCGCCACACCCGCCTACGCCTACATCGGCCCCGGCGCCGGCTTCGCCCTGGTGACCAGCGTCGGGGTGGTCTTCTTTACCCTCATCGTCGCCGTCTTCGCCGTCCTCACCTGGCCGATCCGAATGCTGTGGCGACAGATCCGGCGGCCGAAGCGCGGCCAAGCGCGGATCCGGCGTTTCCTCGTGCTGGGTCTCGACGGGCAGGACCCGCGATTGACCGACCGCTTCATGAAAGAAGGCCTTCTCCCCAACTTCCAGAAACTCGCCGAGCAGGGCTGCTACCACCGCCTGACGACCACCTTCCCCTCGGTCTCGCCTGTCGCCTGGTCCTCTTTCGCCACCGGCTGCCATCCGGCCAAGCACAACATCTACGACTTCCTCGACCGCGACCGGAAGACCTACCTGCCGGTCCTCTCCTCGACCGACATCTCGACGGTGAAGCGCCGTGGCCTGGCGGCGCTTGTCTCGAAGCTCCGCTTCGGTCGGTATCGCCTGCCGGCCGAGAGGCCCGTGATCCGCCTGCTGCGCAAGGCCAAGCCCTTCTGGACGGTCTTGGGCGAGAACTACATCTGGAGCACCGTGCTCAGGGTCCCGATCACTTTCCCGCCGGACCGCTTCTACGGCGCCCAGCTGGCGGCGATGTGCGTGCCGGACCTCTTGGGCTCGCAGGGCACCTTTCTCCTCTTCAGCACCCGGCCCGCCGGCGCCAAGTTCAAGGAGGGCGGGATACGCGTGGCGCTGACCAACGGCGCCCCGGACCGCTACCAGGCAACGATCCAGGGCCCGGAGAACGCCTACATCGACGGCTCGCCGCCGATGACTTTGCCGCTGGCGATCGAGCTCGATCGGGCGGCCGGCAGGGCCCGGGTGACGATCGACGGCGAGACGCTCGAGCTCGCCCCCAAGGTGCTCTCGAACTGGGTGCGGCTCGAGTTCAAGGCGGCGCCGACGGTCAAGGTGCCGGCCCTCGTGCGGCTCCAGCTCCTCGAGATGGGTGAGCACGTCTCCCTCTACATGACGCCGTTGAACCTCGATCCGGACTCCCCGGCGATGCCGATCTCGCACCCGGGCTTCTACGCACCCTATCTCGCGAAGAAGATCGGGAGCTACTCGACGCTGGGGCTGGCCGAGGACACGTGGGCGCTCAACGAGGGCGTCATCGACGACGGCACCTTTCTCACCCAGACCTACGACATCGACGGTGAGCGCGAGCGCATGTGGTTCGCGGCCATGGAGCGCCTGCGCAAGGGCGCCCTGGTCGCCGTCTTCGACGCCACCGATCGCATCCAGCACATGTTCTGGCGCTACCTCGAGCCCGGCCACCCGGCGGGAAAGAACCGCGACTCGGCCGAGCACAAGGACGCGATCCAGAGGCTCTACGAGCACAACGACGCCCTGGTCGGGCGGGTAACGAAGAAACTGCGCAAGGGCGACGTGCTGGTGGTGATCTCCGATCACGGCTTCACCTCCTTCCGCCGCGGCGTCAACTTGAACGCCTGGCTGCGGTGCACGTGGGTGATGCATCGTCGATCAAGTCG
>CAYXXN010000069.1:0-14065 GCA_964469055.1 uncultured Thermoanaerobaculia bacterium | reverse complement strand
CGCGCAGCTTGTTGACCACCAGGGTGGCCAGCGCCTCGCCCTCGACGTCCTCGGCGATGATCAGCATGGGGTTCCCCTGCCGCGCGATCTGCTCGAGGATCGGGAGCAGGTCCTTCATCGAGCTGATCTTCTTCTCGTGCAGCAGGATACGGGCGTTCTCGATGACGCACTCCATGCGCTCGGCGTCGGTGACGAAGTAGGGCGAGAGGTAGCCGCGATCGAACTGCATGCCCTCGACGACCTCCAGGGTCGTCTCCATGCCACGCGCCTCCTCGACGGTGATCACGCCGTCCTTGCCCACCTTCTCCATCGCCTCGGCGATGATCTTGCCGATCTCCTGATCGTTGTTGGCCGAGATCGTGCCGACGTGGGCGATCTCCTGGCCGGAGACGGGCTTGGAGAGCTCGTCGATGGCCTTGATCGCCGCAGCGACCGCCAGATCGAGGCCGCGCTTCAAGTCCATCGGATTGGCGCCCGCGGTGACGTTCTTGGCGCCCTCGCGGTAGATGGCCTGGGCGAGGAGAGTGGCGGTCGTCGTGCCGTCACCGGCCACGTCGGAGGTCTTGGAGGCGACCTCGCGCACCATCTGCGCGCCCATGTTCTCGATCGGGTTCTTGAGCTCGATCTCCTTGGCCACGGTCACGCCGTCCTTGGTGATGGTCGGCGAGCCGAACCTCTTCTCGATGACGACGTTGCGGCCCTTGGGGCCGAGGGTCACTCTGACCGCATCGGCCAGCTTGTTGACGCCCCGCAGGATCGCGGCGCGCGCGTCCTCGGAGTAGGTAATCTGCTTGGGAGCCATGATGGTTTCGTTCTCCTGGGTTGGAACTAGCCGATGACGGCGAGGATCTCGTCTTCGCGGATGATGACGTGCTCTTCGCCGTCGATCTTGATCTCGCTGCCCGAGTACTTGCCGATGAGCACGCGGTCGCCCTTCTTGACGTCCATGGGCTGGCGCGAGCCGTTTTCGTTGAGCTTGCCGGGGCCGACGGCGATCACGTCGGCCTCTTGCGGCTTCTCGCGGGCGGTGTCGGGGATGATGATGCCCCCGCGCACCTCTTCCTTGGCCTCGAGCCGCTTGACCACGACCCGATCGTGCAACGGACGGATGTCTGCCACGGTTGGTTCTCCCTCCTAAAAGCTGGGGTGGTTGACTTCTGTAACTGCTTTTTTTTCTTTGGTTTGCTCGCCGATGGGGCAATTAGCACTCGGCGACGACGAGTGCTAGCAAGCTTAGACCGCCCCCCACACCCTGTCAAGGGGCTTGCTCCCCCAGCGGCCGCGCCGGCGACTAGTAGGCGCCGCGACCCTTGACCACCGCCACCAGCGTCTTGCCGAGGATGTAGAGGTCCATCCACAGCGACCAGTTGCGGATGTAGTAGCCGTCGTAGGCCTCCTGCTCGGCCACCCCGCCTTCGCTACGCACCATGACCTGCCAGAGGCCGGTCAACCCCGGACGGACTCGCCGGCGCAGCGCCCGGAAGGGCTCCGAGAAGCGCTGCAGGTGGTACTCGGGGAAGGGTCGCGGTCCCACCAGGCTCATCTCGCCGGCGAGGACGTTGACGAGCTGCGGCAACTCGTCGAGGCTGAAGCGCCGCAGCCAGCGGCCCACCACCGGCACGACGCGCGGGTCGGCGGCCAGCTTCACGCGCCGGTCCCACTCGGCGCGGGCTTCCGGCGAGGCCGCCAGGTGGTCGGCGAGTCGTTGGTCGGCGTCGAGGTACATCGTGCGGAGCTTCCGCAGTTCGAAGGCGCGGCCGTCCCGTCCCTCCCGCCGCTGGCGGAAGAAGACGGGCCCCGGGCTCGCCAGACGGATGGCCACGGCCGCCAGGAGGAGGATGGGCAGCGCCAGCACGAGCGTCGTCGCACCGAGCGCCAAGTCGCTCGCGCGCTTCACCGCGCGGTTGCGCCGCCGCCGCAGCCGGTCGGCGAACTCGACGCCGAGAACGCCGCCCAGGTTGCGCACCTCCAACCCCTCGACGGGCAAGTCGGTGTGCTCGCGGATCCACAACACGTGCCGGAAACGCTGGCGAAGCTCCGCCACCAGGGCCGCGGGGTTGCCGATCTCCTCCTCGGCCACCAACACGACGCGGGCGCCGCCGGCGCTCACCCGCAGCGCCTCGAGGTCGCCGAGCACCGGCAAGCCGTGGAACTCCTGACGTCGCAGCGAGGCGCCGGTGGTCACGACCGCGCGCGGCGCATAGCCGAGCGAGAGAGAACGTCGCAGGGCGGCGATCGTGCGGCGCGAGAGCTCGCCGCTGCCCACGACGACGCACGGCTCACCCCACCAGCGCCAACGATGCGCCGCGGACAGGAGGAGATAGCGGGCGACGGGCAACAGCACGATCGCACCCACCCACGCGAGAGCGAAGGTCATCCGGGAATAGACCGGCGGCAGCTTGATCGCAAAGGCAACGGCGGTCAGGCTCACGAAAACCGAGCTGGTGGCGAGCGTCAGCCGGCGCAAGTTCTCGACGGCACCGAGCCCGAAGCCGGGATAGAGGCCCATGTTGGCGTTGGCGAGAAAGAAGGCCGGCAGCAACGGCAGGAGGTCGAGATAGAGATCCGGACGCTGATGGCGCACGAGGCGGGCCCACAGGAGGTAGGCGAGCACGGCGGCTACGAGGATCGCCGCGCCGTCCGCCGCGATCAGCAGCGCCACGCGCAGCCAGCGCGACCAGTGCGGCGCGTGGAGCCACGCCAGGGCCCGCTCCGGAGCGGGCGGCGCCGAGCCGTTCGGTGCGGGCACGGCACGCGGCTCGCTCATTCGGGAGTCCGGCGGCGCGGGTAGCGCTCGCGCCAGGCCAGTCGCAGCAGCCACCACGGTTCGATCAGGTAGCGTCGCCCCAGTCGCCGGGGCTCGGCGGCGAGCCGGAAGAGCCACTCGAGCCCGACGCGACCGGCCCAGCGCGGCGGGGTCGGCGCGGCGCCGGCCACGTAGTCCATGCAAGCCCCCGAGGTGAGGATCACGCTGGCGGCAATGCTATCCAGATTCTCGAGTACCCAGCGCTCCTGGCGCGGCATGCCCATGCCGACGAGCAACAGGTGTGGCGCCGCCGCGCGGATGGCCTCGAGCACGGCGGCGTTGGCCGGCGAGCCGGGCGCCGCGTCGAAGTAGCCCGGGACAGAGCCGATGATGAGCCCGGGATGGCGGTCGGCCAGGATGGCGGCCGCCCTCTCCCCCACCCCCGGCCGCCCGCCCACGTGAAAGAGGCGCCAGCCGCGGCGCGTTGCCTCGGCGGCGAGCGGCTCGATCCAGTCGGCGTAGGTCACGCGCTGGCGTCGGGCCAGCGGGTGCCCGAGCCAGCGCGCCAGCAGCAGCAAGCCCATGCCGTCACAGAACAGACAGTCGGCGCGGCGATCGAACTCGGCCATCACCACCTCGTGGTGGAGGAGGTAAAGGCTGTGGAGGTTGTGGTGCCCGATCACGATGCGGCCGCCGCCGGCCACGGCCTCGGCGATCCGTCGATGGAGGTCGGGGATGGTCAGGGGGTGAAGTCGGCCGCCGAGGAGGCGGACGGCGGGTGGGGTGGCTGGGGCGCTCACGTCCGTGCGCGGGAGCCCGCGGCCCAAGCGTGGGCCCGACCGACCCCGGCGAGCGCCCCACACAGCCAGAACACGTTGGCGTCCCACTGCAGCTCCCGAAAGAGGGCGTTGGCCGCGACGGCCGCCAGCGCGGCGGCCAGCACCAGCAGGTCGGTCAGACGCCCGTCCTCCTCGGCGGCGGCCACCGAGAGGAGGCTTCGCCCCAGGCCCAAGGCGACCGAGACCCAGGTCGCCAAGTAGAGTGTCAGGCCGCACCAGCCGAAGCGATAGAGCACGTTCAGGAAGTCGCTGTGGGTGCCCACGCGCAGGAAGTCGCGCCCTTCCGCCGCCCGTTCCTGAATGCCCCATCCCAGGAGCGGCCGCTGGCCCACCCGTTCCAGCGTCGCGGCGTAGGTGTCGACCCGATCGATGAAGCTGTCCGCGCGCAGGTCGATGAAGGCGCGTTCCCAGAGAGCCTCGCCACCGATCGGCACCGTGATCCAGACGGCCACCAACAGCCCGACCGCCCCCAGGGCGCGCATGGCCGCGCGCCGCCAGGGCCGATGCTCCAACGCCCGCCACAGGACCGCGATGCCCACACTCGCGGTGCCGAAGGCGATGGCCAGGCGCGAGCGGCTCATCAACAGGCAGCCGAAGCTGCCGGCGAGCGCGGCGACGCCCAAGCCGTCCCAGACCCGCCCGAAGCGCCCGCGGCCGAGCAGCACGAGCGGCTGTAGCGCCAGCACCGCCGCCGCCATGCCACCCTGATAGAAGAAGAACCCGTTGTAGCGGGGGATGTGCCGCAGCAGCCCGCGGCGGAACTCGCGCGCCAAGTGCCGCTCGAGCATGTGATCGCGCACGAAGGTCGAGCGCTCGACGAACTCCGGCAAGGTATCCGCGAACGGCAGCGGGAATGAGTACGGCAGCCAGTCCAGCGCCACGGCCAGCGCCACGGCGGTGAGCAGGAGCAGGAAGAGGGTCGCGACTCGCAGCCACCGCGCCCAGCCTTCCGTTGCCGGCGGCTGATTCGCGGCGAGCAGGAGGGCGGCGGCGCCGGCGAGCAGGTGGAACGACCCTCGCAGGTAGAGGAAGGTGGCAGCGGCGTCCTGAAGGGCCGCCGCCGAGCCCAGGGTCGCGACGAGGAAAGCGAGGAACCACCAGGCCTCGGGAGGGAACCGCAGGCGCCCCGTTGCGACGAGCCCGCCGGCACCGAGGATGAGAATCGCCGGCGGGACGATCTGCTCCAAGCCCACGAGCCAGGTCGGCGCCAGGCTGGCCAGGGCGAGGGCGAGGACCGTGCCCGGCGCCGGCGGTTTCATCGCTTCCCCCGGCGCGCCAGCGCCTCGGCGATGAAGCCCTCGAGCTCGGCGATCCGCAGGGCCCAGTCGTTGGCGCGGGCAGCGGCCAGGCGCCGCTCGCGGCGCTCAGCCGGCTCCTTGGGGGCCTCCGCGACTGCGGCGAGGAACGCCTCGTCGTCGGCCGCCAGCGCGAACAGCCCCTCGAGCGGCCCCAGGCTGGGCAGTCCCTTGGCCACCGTCGGCTTGCCGGTCGCCAGGCACTCGAAGGTTTTGGCGGGGAGCACGCCGCGGCTGTGCCCGCCCTCTCGATACGGCAGCACGAGCACGTCGGCGTCGGCCAGCAGCTCGGGCACCTGCTCGCGCGGGACGGGCCCGACCAGCTCGGCCCGGGAACCCAGGGGCGGCAGGGGCACCTGGATGGGGCCGATCACGCGCAGCGGGAAGGCGGCGGCGAGCCGCGCCAGCAGGGCAACGTCGATGTTCGCGCCGACGGCCCCGAAATAGGCGCAGCGGGCGCCCGCCCCACCGGGCACGCGTGGCTCGCGACGGGCCGGCGCGAAGCGTTGGTAGTCGACGGCCGGGGGCAGTTCGCGCACCTGGGGGTGGAGCGAGCGCATCCGCTCGACGAGAAACGGAGCGTCGGCCAGCACGAGGTCGACGCCGGCGACCAGCTCCTCCTCGCGCACCGTGCCGGGGCGCGAATACGGATCGTTCGGCCAGTCCCAGACACAATCGTAGACCGCGAGGTCGGGCCGCAGGGCTCGCTGCAAGGCGTTGGCCGCCGCGATGGGCAGGTAATTGACGACGATGCGGGGTCGTGCCGGGCAGGTGTCGAGGAGCCGGCGAGCGAGGCCGGGGACGAGCCGTCGATTGAGGCTCCTGGCGAGAGCGCTCGTATCCGGTACGAGCCGGGGCGAAACGATCCGCACCCCCGCAACCTCGCGTTGGCGGCAGAGCCCGGCGAGCTCGCGCCGACCGGCCAGACGGCCCCAGACTCGCGCCATCTCGCGTCGGCTCGGCCAGCGCTTCGGCAGGGGCTCGACGAAGACCACGTTCCAGCCGCCGGCGGCGAGGCGCGCGGCGATCTCGTGGTGGCGCTGCCAGGTGAAGTGCCAGTGGACGGAGGACAGCAGCACGACCGAGCCACGCTCGTTCATCCTCCCTCCCCCGCGCCGGCGTACCCGTAGCGCGCACGCAGCGGCAGGGTCAGAGCGCTGACCAGGCGCCGACGACCGGGCGGCATCGCCCGCTGCCAGTCCTGATCCAGGCGTACGGCGATGCGGCCGGTGGCGAATCGCGAGGGGTTGCCCGACATGATGTGGCTGGGTCGCCGGAGCTCGACCTGGCCCGAGCCGAGAAACGAGAGATCCGGTCGCGGCAGGTCGGCGAGCTCGCAGATGCGCTCGAGCCACACTCCGGGCTCGCGCACCAGGTCCTCGTAGCGCAGCCGCAGATAGCCGCGGTGCCGGCCGCGGGCCCGCTCGGCGAGCCAGTTGCTGTAGAGCCAGCGCAAGGCGATGCTCGCCCCGCCGTAGCGGTGCATGTACACCTCACGGTCGACGTACTCCGGCCGGCGCTTGAGCTTGGCCCAGGAGTGCGCCACACCGCGCGGATCCCGCACCAGATGCACCACGTCGACCTGGTAGCCCGGCATCGTCGAGAGCAGGTAGAGCGGCGCCAAGTCCTTGGTTGCATCGACGATCCTGCTGCCGCCGGCGGCGCGCTCGAGAGCGCCGTAGAGCCGGTCGACGATCGCCTGGACCTCGGAGAGCCGGCGGCCGTAGCGGCCGGGTCGCCAGGGGCCCAACATCCAGGGCAGGAACCGGATCCTGGCGACCTGTCGTTGGAGCGCCTGCACCCGATCCGCGGGGATCTCCTCGATGCCGCCCTCGTCGAGCACCCGCGTCCAGAACGGGCAGTCGCGAAAGGTGCGGCCGCAGCCGCAGAGCTCCTCGGTGCTGCGCCTCGGCGCCCCGGTCCGCCAAAGGTGGTGCACCTCGCCGACCGACGAGAAGGCGTCGAGCTGGCCGAGCAACTGGGAGAGCAGGGTGCTACCGCTGCGGCCGAGCCCCGCGACGTAGACCAGCCGCATCGCGGTCGGCCTAGCCGCCCCTCACGCGGGCCAGGATCTCGGCCGCCTCCCCGCGACGCTCGAGCCAGGCCCAGCCGGCCACCGTGGCGCCGCCGGCGGCCAGCAGCGCCAGAGCCGCCCGCGCCGGAGCGCTCGCCGCCGGGAGGCGGGCCGCGGCAGCGGCGGTCCCGCAGGCGGCGAGGGTCGTGACCAACATACCGAGGAAGCGGCGGTCCCACGGCCAGAGGGCGAGGTCGCGACGCACGAAGGCGAGGCCGGCGAGGAAGATGCCGCCGACCGAGATCGCCGTCGCCGCCGCGGCCCCGGAGACGCCGTAGCGTGGGACGAGCACCAAGTTGAGCGCCACGTTGGCGACGAGGGCCGTGGTCGCACAGCCCAGCCAGGTCCGCTCCCGGCCGCTCATCATGAGCAGAAAACCGACGGCTCCGGTCGCCAAATTGACGAGCTGCCCGCAGGTGAGGAGGACGAGCGCCGGCGCCGCCGGCCGGTAGACGGCGCCGAAGAAGGCCTCGAGGGCATCGGCCGGCGCCACCAAGAAGAGCGCGGCCAGCGGCAGCGCCGCGAGGAATCCCCAGCGAGTGTTGGCACGATACAACGCCCCGAGCTGGTCGCGCTCGCCTTCACGGACGAGCTCGCCGATCATCGGCGCGAAGATAGAGTTGAACGCCGTGAGCACCACCGCGAGAGCGAGCGAGGCCTGCGAAGCCGCCTGGTAGAGACCGACCGAGGAGTCATCGAGATAGTACCCGACGAAGAGTCGGTCGAGCCACAGAACGAGGAGGCCGAAGGCGCCCGCCAAGGCAGTGGGCCAACCGAAACGCAGCAGCTCGCCGGCCGGCGGCGCCGGTGTGGCTCGCCGCGTCGGGAAGAGTCGTCCCAAGTAAACCAAGGCGAGCAGCAGCGCGGCGCCGTAGGCGGCGGACGCCGCCCAGCCCAGAGCCGACAGCTCGCGGCCCGTCGCCAGCGCCAGCACGGCCAGGAGCAGGAAGATGGCCGGCTGCGCCACGTCCTCGGCCAGGACCGAGAACTGCATGCGTCGAGAAACTCGGGTCGCGGCAGCGGCGACCCGTAGGCCGGCCGCCGCCGGCAACCCGACGGCGAGGGCAAGGAGCAAGGGCACGAACGCGGGATCGGCCGACAGAAGCTTGCCCAGGGGTCGTGCCGCCAGGGCCAAGACGAGCGCCGCCACGAGGCCGCAGCCGAGCGCCAGCCGGACCGAGCGCCGGGCCGTGGCCGCCACGGCGTCGCTCCCCTCCCGCAGCCGTTCCGAGCCGAAGCGCAGCACGCCGTTGTGGAGCCCGAGTGGGGCCAAGAGCGCGCCGATGCGGAAGAGCGTCGAGCCCAGGGCGAAGACCCCGAAGCGTGCCGGTCCGAGCCAGCGCGCCAAGGCGATCTGAGCGGCGAAGCTGAGCAGCCGGCCCGCGCCACTCCCGACGAGTGCCACCGCCGCACCGCGCGAGAGCGTGCGCGCGTCGGCGGCCAGCGCAGGTCGAACGGGGGTGGGTTCCGGCTCGCTCAGCTCGCCGCCCCAGGTCCGACGAAGCCCTCGCGTTCGAGGTGCAGGATGATCTGCTGCGCCGACTCCTCGGGCAAGAGCTCGGTGGTGTCGATCGTCACATCCGCGTCTGCAGGCTCCTCGTAGGGATCCGAGATGCCGGTGAAGTTCTGCACCAGGCCCGCCCGCGCCTTGGCGTAGAGCCCCTTGCGATCGCGGCTCTCGCAGACCTCGAGCGGGGTCGCCATGTGGACCAGGATGAAGCCGCCTCCGGGTTCGATCAGCTCCCGCACGTCGCGGCGCACGCTCTCGTAGGGGGCGATCGGCGCACAGATCGCGATGCCCCCGTTCTTGGTGATCTCCGAGGCGACAAAGCCGATGCGGCGGATGTTCAGGTCGCGATGCTCCTTCGAGAAGCCGAGCTCGGAGGACAGGTTCTTGCGCACGACGTCGCCGTCGAGCAAGGTCACCGGCCGGCCGCCCATCTCGAGGAGCTTCACCCGCAAGGCGTTGGCCACCGTCGACTTGCCCGAGCCCGAGAGGCCGGTGAAGAACACCGTGAAGCCTTGCTCGTGGCGCGGAGGGTGGGTCCGGCGCAGCTCCTCGGCGACTTCCGGGAAGGTGAACCACTCCGGGATCTCCGTGCCCTTGGCCAGGCGGTCCCGAAGCTGGGTGCCCGACAGCGACAGCGTTCGAGCGCCCGCCGGTACTTCGTCCTCCGGGAAGTAGGCCGCGGCGTCTTCGACCCACACCATGTTCTGGAAGGGCACCATCTCGATGCCGATCTCCTCCTGGTGACGACGCAACAGCTCCTGTGCGTCGTAGGCCCCGTAGAAGGGCTTGCCTTGAGAGTCGTTGCCCGGCCCCGCGTGGTCCCGCCCGACGATGAAGTGGGTGCAGCCGTAGTTCTTGCGGATGATCGCGTGGAACAACGCCTCGCGGGGTCCGCCCATACGCATGGCCAGCGGCAGCAGCGCCAACATCGCCGTGTTGCGCGGATACCGCTCGAGCAGCCGCTGGTAGCAGCGCACCCGAGTGTAGTGATCGACGTCGCCCGGCTTCGTCATCCCCACCACGGGGTGGACGAGGAGGTTCGCTTCCAGGTCGCGGGCGGCGCGAAGCGTCAACTCGAAGTGAGCCCGATGCATCGGGTTGCGGGTTTGGAAAGCGACGATGCGGCGCCAGCCGAGACTCTGGAAACGGCGGCGCAGCTCGGCGGGCGCGATTCGCAGACCGACGAAGTCGTACTGCGACGGCAGCTGCAGACCGAGCAGCCGGCCACCCACCGCCACTTTGTTGGTGCGCTGGAAGAGATGGGCGACGCCGGGGTGCTTCTGGTCGAGCGTGCCGTAGACCGCCTTGGCCTTGGCTTCCCGATCGATCGGCCACAGGTCGCTCACTTGCAGCACGGCGAGCATCACGCCCTCGGGGTCGCGCAGCGCCAGAGGCCGGCCGCTCTCCAGCTTGGAGGCCACCTCCTCGGTCACGTCGAGGGTGATGGGAATCGGCCAGAGCGTGCCATCCGCCAACCGCAGGTCGGTCGATACCGAGTCGAAATCGGCCCGGTTCATGAACCCGCTGAGCGGCGAGAAGCCGCCTCCGAGGAGCAGCTCGAGGTCGCAGAGCTGGCGCGGCGTCAGGTCCCAGGACGGCCAATCGACCGAGGCTTTCTTGACCTCCTCGGCCCGCTCGCCGGTGAGCAGCAAGTTGACCAGTGTCCCTCCGTGCGGAGGATTCGACGTCGCACCCATCGATGTCTCCTCAGACGAGCTTCAGGTGATGCCCGAGCTTGTCGCGCTTGGCCTTGAGGTACTCCCTGCTCTCGGGCGTCGGCGGGATCTCCAGCGGAATACGCTCCAGGATCTCGAGACCGTACGCCGCCAGGGCCGCGTGCTTCTGCGGGTTGTTGGTCAACAGACGCAGGCGCTGAAGCCCGAGGTCGCGGAGGATCTGCGCGGCCATTCCGTACTCGCGCTCGTCGGCTCGGAAGCCGAGCCGGTGGTTCGCCTCCACCGTGTCGTGCCCTTGTTCCTGGAGCTCGTAAGCCTTGAGCTTGTTGAGCAGGCCGATGCCGCGGCCCTCCTGCAGCAGGTACACGAGGACGCCGCAGCCTTCCTGACCAATGCTCTCCAGAGCGCCAGCGAGCTGGCCGCCGCAGTCGCAGCGCAGCGACCCCAGGATGTCGCCGGTCAAGCACTGGCTGTGGACCCGCACGAGGGCAGACTGGGAGGACGCCGGGTCGCCGAGCACCAGAGCGAGATGCTCCTCGCCGGTGATCTCCGAGTGGTAGGCATACACGCGGAAACGCCCCCAGCGCGTCGGCAGGGCGGGCGCCGCGACGCGCGTCACGACCTTCTCCCGCTGCAGCCGGTAGCGCACGAGGTCGGCGATGGAGATCATCTTGAGCCCGTGGCGGTGAGCGAACTCGACGAGCTGCGGCACACGTGCCATCGTGCCGTCGGCGTTCATGACCTCGCAGATGGCGGCGGCAGGCGTCAGGCCGGCGAGCTGGGCGAGATCCATGGAGGCCTCCGTCTGCCCCTGACGCTCGAGCACGCCGCCGCGCCGCGCTCGCAGGGGAAAGACGTGGCCGGGGCGGATCAGGTCGGCGGGGCTGGCCAAGGGGTCGACCGCCGTGCGGATGGTCGCCGCCCGATCGGCCGCCGAGATGCCGGTCGTCACCTTGCCGCGGGCCTCGACCGACACCGTGAACGCCGTGCGGAAGGAGGAGGCGTTGTCGGCCTCGGGCACCATCAGCGGCAACTGCAGCTCGTCGCAGCGCTCGCCGGTCAGCGCCAGGCAGATCAGGCCGCGCCCATGAGTGGCCATGAAGTTGACCGCCGCGGGGGTCACGCGCTCCGCGGCGATAGCGAGGTCTCCCTCGTTCTCTCGGTCCTCAGCGTCGACGATGAGGACGAACTTCCCGGCGCGAAAGTCCTCGATCGCCTCCGCGATCGGGGAGAAGACCGACGGTTCGGACATGCCTGGTGGGATGCGACCCGGTGGAGTGCCCGGCCGCGGAGCGCGGCTGGAGCGGGAATTCTAGCAGAGGCCGAGCTTCAGAACGGGTAGCCGAAGCTCAGGAACACCTCGTAGGGATCTTCCAACGGTTCGCGGTCGAGCTTCCAGGCGACCTCCACTCGCACCGGGCCGACGGGGCTGCGATAGCGCACGCCAGCGCCGACCCCGAGCTTGGCCTCGCCCGGGTCGACGTCCCGCCAGTCCGCCCATACATTCCCGGCGTCGAGGAAGACCGTACCGCCGAAGGCGCCCACGATCGGGAACCGGTAGTCGAGGTTCAAGAGCAGGAGGCCGTTGCCGCCCACGGGCAGCAGGCGCCCGGGGTCGCCCGGGGCCAGATCGTCCTCACAGGTCGCCGGGTCGCCGGTGTCGGGATCGACGGCGCCCTCGCTTGGGCACAGCAGGAGCGTCTCGCCGACGATGCCCAGCGTGTCGAGCTCGTAGGCTCGGTGACTGGCGCTGCCCCCGGCGAAGAAGCGTTCCGAGAGGGGGACGAGCGCCCCCTCGTCGCCGCCCGGCTCGATGCCGCCCAGGCGCAGGGTGGCCGCCAGCACTCCCCAGCGACCGAGACCCCAGTAGGCGGTCTGCTGACCGAAGGGCTTCACGAAATCGGCCTCTGCCGAGAGCACCGGCACCGCGACCTCGAGCAGCACGTTGCTGCTCCAGCCGGCGGTCGGCTCGACGGGATCGTCGCGGTGATCGACGAGGACGCTGGGCGTCAGGCTCGCGATGCGGGCGTCCTGCAGGCGGCGGTTGACGTCGAGGGGCTCGATCGACTCGAGCAGATCGAGCTCGACCCACTCCCAGCTCCCGAGCAGGCCGAGCCGCCAACGGCGGCGTACGCGCTCCATGCCGACCTGCGCCCCGTAGCGCAAGGCGTCGAAGCTCTCCCGGGATTCCTCCAGACCGAACAGCGAGTAGGTCATGGGGAGCTCGTGACGCCAAACGTACGGCTGCTCGACGAGGAGGCGAGCCTGGCGGTCGCGAGCGCTCGCCAACAGGTCACCGCGGGCGTAGATGGCGCGGCCGAGGAGGTTGCCGTGGGAGTAGCCCAACAGGCCCCGCACACCGTCCTCCGAATCGACACCCGCGCCGTACGAGAGGCGGCGCCGGCGACCCTCGGTGACCCGGATCCTCACGTCGCGGCCGGCGGCGTAGGGTGCGCTCGGCACGAGGTCGACATCGACCTCCGAGAAGATGCCCAGCCGATAGAGGGCTCGGCGGGCTTCCAGCAGGCGCTGGCGGCTCACCGCCTCACCCGCCTCCAAGTGCGAGGCGATGCGGATGAGCTCGGGGTCGGTGTGCTGGTAGCCGCGCACGATCACCCGGTCGACGAGGCTGCGCGGGCCCTCGAGGACGGTGAGACGCACCGTTGCTTGGGTGCCGTCGTCATTCCAGTCGACTTGCGAATCCACCCGCACGGCGTTGTAGCCGCGCTCTTCGTAGCGGGCACGGACCTCGTCGAGCGCGGCCGCCAGCAGGTTCGGATGGTAGGGGCCGCCGGCCGCGAGCGGCAGCCCGGCCACCAGGGTCGCCGGCGCCACCTCGACCGCGCCCTCGATCTCTAGGGCGGCTACCGTGCGGCGCTGGCCCTCGCGGATGAAGAGGCGCAGCGCGATCTCCCCGCCGGAGATCTCGATCTCCGGGGCTCCCACCGTGGCGTCCGAGTACCCCTCCAGGGCGTAGAAGGACCGCAGGTTGGCAAGGTCTTCCGCGAGCCAGGCGTCGACGAGCCGCCCACCCCCGCCGCCCAGGCCCCGCCGCCGCGTCGTCCGCAGCAGGGCCCGCAGGCGCTCGTCGGAGGCGGCCTCGTTGCCGTCGATCTCGAGGCTGGCGAACTCAAAGAGCGGTCCCGGCTCGACCGTCAGGCGGACGGTGCGCTCTCCCTCGACCCGCTCGTCGGCGAGCTCGACCTGCGCCTCGTAGTGCCCCTGGGCCTGCAGGTGGGCCTGCACCGCCTCTGTCGCCGCGAAGCCCTGCGCTTCGTCGTAGCGCTCCTCGACGAGACGCGCCAGCGGTCCGGCCTTGATCAGCGCCTCGAGGTCCGCCCCCACCACCTCGAAGGTGAAGTGCGGGCCGACTTCCAGGCCGTAGGTGAGGTCGACCTGGCGCTCCCCGGGGTGGTAAGCGACCTCGGGCTCCCGCACCAGCGCCGCGCGATGACTCGCGGCGAGCAGCCAGCGCTCGAGACGCTCGGCATCCTGACGCCCCAGGCTGGCGCGGTAGCGTTCGCCCGGGCGGCCCCTGAGCGGTGCAAGGAGCTCGCTCGGCCGGAAGGGGCCGAGGTCGCCGTCGAAGGCGACGCTGCCGATGGCAGCGGGCTCGCCGCTCGCCACGCGGAAGGTGACCGTGGCCGTCTTGTCGCGCGGGCTCGATTCGACGCTCACCCGTACCGAAGCGTCGAGATAGCCACGCTCGCGATAGAGGTCCTGCACTCGATAGACGCTGCGAAAGACCCGGTCCTCGTAGAGCGGCTGGCCCTCGGCCTGGACGACCGCCGCCCGCAAATCCGCCTCGCGCAGACCCAGCTCGCCCTCGAAGAGCACCTCCCCCACCAGCACTCGACCCCAGAGAGCGAAGACCACCCGCACCCCTCCCGGCGGCGCAGCCTGCACGCACAGATCGCACAACACG